>JANPBQ010000266.1:0-19160 GCA_031430555.1 Betaproteobacteria bacterium | reverse complement strand
GGTCAGCGGCGAATACGGTTACGTCAATGATGGGGCGTGGCATGACGTGTCGATTGCCGTCGACACGATCCGTTGGTATGTCGCCGGCAAGGAGAAGGTCGGGCTGAGCCGCATCGACCTCATGCGCGTCACGAGTCCGTTCGTCATCTCTGGTCGCCATCCAGCGACAGGTGCGACAGCAGGAACTCCTGTGGAAAACCGCATCACCATCGATGGCATTCACTGGGCCAGGTGATTTGAACTTGACCCGGCAGGATTGCTTTCGAAGAAGGCCCAGGTCGGATTTTCCCGACACGAAATAAATCGACTAAGGTCGCTTAAAGTGCGCGCGTCGAGCTGCGGATCACGAGGCGTGGCTCGGGCAGATTCCCTGTCGGTTCTTTCCCAGCCAGCAGTTGCAGCAACGAGACAGCCGCTACCTGGCCTAGTTCGAAGGGTCCTTGGTGAATACTGGTAAGCGGCGGGATCGAATGCGCGGCACCTGGCTGGTCGTCAAATCCGACCAATGAAATATCATCAGGCACATGAAGGCCGCGGCGATACATGGCGAGCGCTGCTCCAAATGCCATCTGGTCGTTAGCCGCGAAGATGGCCGTGAACGGCTCACGGCTGTCCAAGAGGCGTTCGACGGCAATGAGACCGCTTTCCTCGAGATAGCTGCCCGGCAAAACCAGTGCCGGGTTGAATGCGACGCCTGCGGCCTTCAACGCGGCGCGATATCCGCGCAATCGTTCATTTGCGTCCGGATGTTTCGGGTCTCCGGCAATAAAGGCAATCTGGCGGTGCCCGAGAGTCAACAAGTGATGGGTGGCAAGTTTGGCGCCGAGGAAATTGTTAAAGTCCAATGAATATAGACTTGGCATTTTCAGGCTCCGACCCGTCACAACGACCGGCGTTTTTTCCGCGATATTCCGCAGGGCGCTATCACTGAGTCGGCCTGTCAAAACGATTAGACCGTCCACCCTCCGCGAAAGCAGTACGTCAATACAGCGTTTCTCCTCGATCGCGTTCCAATGGCCGCTGACAAAAAGTGGGCTATATCCGGCCTTGCTCAACTCCCCCTCTATACCGCGAAGGGCAACTCCGTAGAACGGGCTATCGATTGCCTGCGTCACAACACCCACGCTCAACGTACGGCCCCCAGCAAGGCCCCGAGCGACAGGATTTGGAACAAATCCCAGCGCGGAAATCGCGCGATCCACCGCCTCGCGCTTTTTCGGGCTCACGACCGCCGTGCCATTTAGTATGCGCGACACGGTGCTGGGCGACACGTTACACGCTGATGCGACCATTTCAAGCGTTACTCTGGTATTTCGCGAGCTCGCATCGCGCGCAGCAGTTTTCCAAGTGGTCTTGTTGGTCTTCATTGTTATGTGTGACAAATCAAGCGTTCATGGACTTGATATCTTTTATTGGTAGCCGATCACTTCGCCGAGATATGCCGGTTGGGACTCACAGTAGCAAGAATCGGTTTTTTCACCATTGCCATTGCCGTTTCACGATCCAGGAGAAAATGATAACCCGCGCCAACCAATGACCTTGTCGCGATCAGCAGTTCAAACACTAAGAATGTCGCTGGCGAAAAAATGCCGGGCATGCCCGGCATTTTATCCAGCACTTCTCGAAATACTATTCGCCTGTCGTTTCAGTCTTCGGCGCTTCAGTCACTTCCGGACGGTCCACCAACTCGACCAACGCCATTGGCGCGTTATCGCCGACGCGGAAGCCGAACTTCAGGATGCGCATGTAGCCGCCGGCGCGGGTTTTGTAACGCGGGCCCAATTCGTCGAACAACTTGGTGACCATGTCGCGATCGCGCAAGCGGTTGAAGGCGAGGCGGCGATTGGCGAGTGTCGGTTCTTTGCCCAGCGTGATGATGGGTTCGAACACTTTGCGCAAGGCTTTCGCTTTGGGCAAGGTGGTCTTGATGACTTCGTGCTTCAACAGGGAATTGGTCATGTTGCGGAACATGGCCAGTCGATGCGACGAGGTTTTGTTTAACTTCTTTAATCCGTGACGATGTTTCATGGTGATTTCCTTTTGGTCTCTTGGCCGTTTTGCTTGAAGGAATTCAAGCCGGCCTTGTTATCGTTATGGGTTTGATGAAAAACAACTTTGATTCCCATCTTCATGGGAACGACGCGATTATCATCACGTCGCTTTGCTCCCCATTTTCATGGGAAAACACGGTTTTCTCCGTGTTATTTCGTGACGCCGGCTGCGGGCCAATTCTCCAGCTTCATGCCGAGCGTGAGGCCCTTGCTGGCAAGGACTTCCTTGATTTCGTTGAGCGATTTGCGACCCAGATTCGGGGTCTTCAACAATTCATTTTCAGTGCGCTGGATCAAATCGCCGATGTAGTAAATATTCTCGGCCTTGAGGCAGTTGGCGGAACGAACCGTCAATTCGAGGTCGTCAACCGGCTGCAACAGGATCGGATCGATCTGCGGGGTCTTGGTTTCTTCGGTCTGCATCGGCGTACCTTGCAGATCGGCGAATACCGACAACTGATCGACCAGCACACGTGCGGCATAGCGAACCGCTTCTTCCGGTTCAATTGCGCCGTTGGTTTCGATATCCATCACCAGGCGATCAAGATCGGTGCGCTGTTCAACGCGCGCACTTTCAACCGCGTAGGAGACACGGCGAACCGGCGAATACGATGCGTCGAGCAGGATCGAGCCGATGGAGCGGTTGTCGTTCTCGCCACGGCGCGCCGTGGCGGCGACATAGCCGCGGCCTTTTTCAACCTTGATCTGCATGTCGAGCTTGCCATCTTTGGTGAGATGGGCGATGACGTGATCCGGATTCAGGATCTCGACATCATGCGTCTGTTCGATATCGGCGCCCGTTACGGCGCCGGCTGTGGCTTTTTTCAGTTTCAACGTGACTTCGTTGCGGTTGTGCAACTTCATCACCAAACCCTTCAGATTCAGCAAAATGTCGACGACGTCTTCCTGGACGCCTTCAATGGTGGAGTACTCGTGCAACACACCGGCGATTTTTACTTCGGTCGGCGCGAAGCCCGGCATCGATGACAGCAGGATGCGGCGCAGGGCATTGCCCAGCGTATGGCCATAGCCGCGCTCGAACGGCTCCATCACAACCTTGGCATGCGCCGGGGAAATGTTTTGCACGTCGATGATTCGCGGCTTCAGGAAAGTCGTAGCATTGCTTTGCATTGACGAAGGCCTCTATAAAAGATGAAGACGCACCATGCAAAACATGGCACGCCCGAAAAACGGATTACTTGGAATACAGTTCGACGACGAGTTGTTCGTTGATGTCGGCGGCGAATTCGGCGCGATCCGGCATGGACTTGAAGACGCCCGAAAATTTCTTCGAGTCGACTTCAACCCAGCTCGGGAAGCCATTGGCTTCCGCCAACTTGAGCGAATCCTGCACACGCAATTGCTTTTGCGCTTTTTCGCGCAGCGTAATCACGTCGGCCGGTTTCAGCAAATACGACGGGATGTTCACCGACTTGCCGTTCACCTGCACCGCGCAATGCGAGACCAACTGACGCGCCTCGGCGCGGGTTGAACCGAAGCCCATGCGGTAGACGGCGTTGTCGAGACGCGATTCGAGCAACTGCAACAGATTTTCACCGGTCGCGCCTTTGCGGCGCTCGGCCTCGGCGAAGTAGGTGCGGAACTGACGTTCCAGCACACCGTACATGCGGCGGATTTTCTGCTTTTCGCGCAATTGCGTACCGTATTCCGACACGCGATTTTGCTTGGCACCGTGCTGTCCGGGACGCGATTCCAGTTTGCACTTGGAGTCGAGCGGACGACGGGCGCTCTTCAGAAAGAGATCGGTGCCCTCGCGACGGGAGAGCTTGCATTTAGGACCTAGATAACGTGCCACGTTTTATTCTCCCTGGCGATTACATGCGGCGACGCTTGGGTGGACGGCAACCATTGTGCGGTACCGGCGTCACGTCAGCGATCGACAAAATTTTGATGCCCAAGGCATTTAATGCACGCACCGCCGACTCGCGGCCCGGGCCGGGGCCCTTGATGCGCACTTCCAGATTCTTCACACCACACTCTTGCGCGGCTTTACCTGCGGCTTCAGCGGCAACCTGCGCCGCGAACGGCGTGGATTTGCGTGAACCCTTGAAGCCCGCACCGCCGGAGGTTGCCCATGACAGCGCATTGCCTTGACGGTCGGTGATGGTGATAATCGTATTGTTGAACGACGCGTGAATGTGCGCGATGCCTTCGGCCACATTCTTCTTGACCTTCTTGCGTACGCGTGTCGCGGCGGTGGGCTTAACCATGCTGTTTTCCTTCGTCTCTAACTTCTAATGCTTACTTGGCCAGGCGGATGGCTTTGCGCGGGCCCTTGCGGGTGCGCGCGTTGGTGCGAGTGCGCTGACCCCGCAACGGCAAGCCCTTGCGATGACGCGTGCCGCGATAGCAGCCGAGATCCATGAGCCGCTTGATGCTCATGGAAATTTCCCGACGGAGATCGCCCTCGACGGTGAGCTTGGCAATCTGCTCGCGCAGCTTGTCCATCTCGGTGTCGGTCAGATCCTTGATCTTCGCGGAAGTTTTCACACCGGCCGCGGCGCAAATTTTCTGCGCGCTGGTGCGACCAATACCGTAGATCGCGGTCAACGCGATTTCGGTGTGTTGATGATTGGGAATATTGACGCCGGCGATACGTGCCATGTTGGTCTTTCCTTACTTTTCCAATTAACCTTGGCGCTGCTTATGGCGCTTGTCGGTGCAAATCACGCGCAGAACGCCCTTGCGTCGAACCAGCTTGCAGTTGCGACAGATTTTTTTTACCGATGCTTGAACACGCATTTTCTTTGCTCCTGAGTTTCCCGCGTTTACTTGGCGCGGAAGGTGATTCTTGCTTTCGTTAAATCGTAGGGCGTCAGTTCTACGGTCACTTTGTCGCCGGGGAGGATACGGATGTAGTGCATCCGCATTTTTCCGGAGATATGGCCTAAAACAATATGGCCGTTCTCCAATTTCACCCGGAACATTGCATTGGGAAGCGTTTCAACAATTTCCCCCTGCATCTGGATCGTTTCTTCTTTCGCCATTAACCCTCAATAATCCGTTCGGCCTAGCGTGCGGAAAATCCGCCGCCCTTGAAATTGGCCTTTTTCAGCAAGCCTTCATACTGATGCGACATCATGTAGGCCTGCAACTGCGCCATGAAATCCATGGTGGTAACGACAATGATCAGCAGCGATGTTCCGCCAAAGTAGAAAGGCACGTTGTACTGCAAGCGCAAGAACTCGGGCAACAAACACACCAGCGTGATGTAGACCGCACCCGTAAGTGTCAAACGCATCAAAATCTTGTCGATGTAACGGGCAGTCTGCTCGCCCGGACGAATACCCGGCACAAACGCGCCGCTCTTCTTCAGGTTGTCTGCGGTTTCCTTGGAATTGAACACCAGCGCGGTATAGAAGAAGCAGAAGAAGATAATCGCGGCCGCGTACAAAATTGTGTATAGCGGCTGACCCGGCGACAACGCAGCGCCGATATCCTTCAGCCACGTCATGCTGTCGTTCTGCCCGAACCAGCCTGCCGCCGTCGCCGGGAACAAGATGATGGATGACGCAAAAATCGGCGGGATCACGCCCGACATGTTGAGCTTCAATGGCAAGTGCGACGACTGGCCGCCATACAATTTGTTGCCAACTTGCCGCTTGGCGTAATTGACAAGAATCTTGCGTTGTCCGCGCTCGACATACACCACCAGAAATGTCACACCAACCACCAGAATCACGATTCCCAACACCACGGGGATCGACATCGCACCGGTGCGCGCCAATTCCAATGTGCCACCAATCGCCGATGGAAGGCCTGCAACAATACCAGCAAAAATAATCAGCGAAATGCCATTGCCGACGCCGCGCTCGGTGATCTGCTCGCCGAGCCACATCAGGAACATTGTGCCGCTGACGAGTGTGAGCACCGTGGTCAAACGGAACGCCATGCCCGCATCAATCACCAGCCCGGGCTGCGATTCCAACGCAATCGAAATACCGACGCCCTGGAACAACGCCAATGCAACCGTGCCGTAGCGCGTGTACTGGGTAATTCTGCGGCGTCCGGCTTCGCCTTCTTTCTTGATCGCTTCCAGCGGTGCGTAAACGACTGTCAGCAATTGCATGATGATCGACGCGGAAATGTAGGGCATGATGCCGAGCGCAAACACCGAGAAACGCGACAGCGCGCCGCCCGAGAACATGTTGAACATACCAAGGATGCCGCCGCCTTCCGTGTCGAACAGCTTGGCCATCTCCACCGGGTTGATACCCGGGACGGGGATATGCGTGCCGATGCGGAAGACGATAAGCGCTAACACCAGAAACACCAATCGGCGTTTCAGGTCGCTCATTTTGCCCATTGCCGCTAAAGGATTGGAAGCCAACGCGTTGTCTCGTTTATTCTTGGGTATCTACAGTTGAATCCGGCTTACGCTGCGGGCTGCGCCACAGTTTTTGCCGGTAGCGCTTCAAGAGAACCACCGACGGCTTCAATGGCCGCTTTCGCGCCCTTGGTCGCGGCAATGCCGATCAGCTTCACTTTTTTGTCGAGCTTTCCGGACAGAATCACTTTCGCCATCAGCGCGGCATGCGGAACAAAACCAGCCTGCTTCAACGCGGCTAAATCGATCACGTCCACCGGCATCTTTGCGATTTCCGACAGGCGCACTTGCGCGGTATCGTCACGCGTCAATGAAATGAATCCGCGTTTCGGGAGGCGGCGTTGCAACGGCATTTGGCCGCCTTCAAAGCCGACTTTGTGAAAGCCGCCCGAACGGGATTTCTGCCCTTTGTGGCCACGACCGGCGGTCTTGCCCAAGCCCGAGCCGATACCGCGACCCACGCGGCGGCGATTTTTCTTGGAGCCCTCAGCGGGCTTGATCGTATTCAATTCCATGATGTTCTTCGCTTTCGCTTACCGAACTTAGGCTTCAACGCGGAGCATGTAGCTCACTTTGTTGATCATGCCGCGGTTATCGGGCGTATCAATGACAGTGACGGTCTGATGCGGCTTTTTCAAGCCCAGGCCGCGAACGCATGCTTTATGCGCTTCCAGGCGGCCGATCGTGCTCTTGACCAATGTGACGGTGATGGTTTTTTGACTAGCCATGTTGTTGTCTCGATGTTCTCTTGAAGCTTTCGATTAACCGAGAATTTCTTCGACGGTCTTGCCACGCTTGGCGGCGATTTCCGAGGGACGGCTGATTTGCAACAGTCCATCCAGCGTCGCACGCACGACGTTATACGGGTTCGTCGAGCCATGACACTTTGCGGAAACGTTGGTGATGCCCATCACTTCGAACACCGCGCGCATCGCGCCGCCGGCCTTGATACCGTTGCCTTCAGCGGCCGGCTGCATGAATACACGCGTCGCACCGTGCTGGCCGATTACAGTGTGATGAATCGTGCCGCCTTTGAGCGGAATCTTTACCAGTTTGCGGCGAGCCATTTCCATCGCCTTTTGCACCGCCACCGGCACTTCGCGCGATTTGCCTTTGCCCATGCCGATGGAGCCGTCGCCGTCGCCGACCACGGTCAACGCGGCGAATCCCAGAATGCGCCCGCCCTTCACCACTTTGGTGACGCGGTTTACCGAGATCATTTTTTCGCGGAGGCCGTCGCCCTTGTCTTCGTGCTGATCGTTTCTTGCCATTTTTCGAATCCTTAATTAAGACGTCGGGCCGGCTTAGAACGTGAGACCGGCTTCGCGCGCCGCATCGGCCAGCGCTTTGACGCGGCCATGGTAGGCAAAGCCTGAACGGTCGAACGCGACGGTGGACACACCGGCTGCTTTCGCGCGCTCGGCGATACGTTTGCCGACCAATACCGCAGCATCTTTGTTGGAGCCGCTCTTGACTTGGCCGCGCACTTCTTTTTCGGCCGTCGAGGCTGCTGCCAGCACCTTGGCACCGGTGGCGTCGAGGATCTGCGCATAGATGTGCGTATTGGTGCGATGCACAGTCATGCGAACCGCTTTCAATCTGGCGATCGTGGCGCGGGTTTTCGCGGCGCGACGCAGACGGGAAATTTTCTTTTCGATCATGATGGCCTCGCTTACTTCTTCTTCGTTTCTTTGAGGGTGATCTTCTCGTCGGAATAACGCACACCCTTGCCTTTGTACGGCTCAGGCGGACGATAACCGCGGACGATGGCGGCGACTTGGCCAACTTTCTGCCGGTCGATACCCTTGATCAGAATCTCGGTGGGCACCGGGGTTTCGCACTTCACACCTTCCGGCATCGAATGCACGATCGGGTGCGAAAAACCGAGTGTCAGATTCAGCTTGTTGCCTTGCGCCGCAGCTTTGTAGCCCACGCCGACCAGGGACAACTTGCGTTCAAAACCTTTTTCGACACCAGTCAACATATTGGCGACCAACGCGCGCATCGTGCCGGACATGGCGTTGGCTTGCTTGCTGGTGCCAATCGCCTCGAACACGATCTTGTCGCCGTCTTTCTTGACCGTGACATCGCGGGAAGACGCCTGCTTCAATGTGCCGAGCGGGCCTTTCACCGTGATTTCGTTCGCGGCCAGCGTGATTTCCACCTTGGCCGGAACGGTGATGGGGAGCTTACCTACGCGTGACATGTGCGCCGCTCCTTAAACCACGATGCAGAGCACTTCACCACCGACACCGGTAGCGCGCGCTTTGCGATCAGTCATGACACCTTGCGAAGTGGACACAATCGCCACCCCCAAACCGTTCATGACGGGTTTGATATCTTCACGTCCGCGGTAAACGCGAAGGCCGGGGCGCGAGATGCGCTCGATCTTCTCGATCACCGGCTTGCCTGCGTAATACTTCAGGCTGACGTTGAGTTCATTTTTACCTTCGATGGTGCGAATCGCGAAGTCTTCAATGTAGCCTTCGTCCTTCAGCACTTTTGCGATGGCCGATTTCACTTTCGAAGCGGGCATCGTCACATCGACCTTTTCCGACTGCTGCGCATTGCGAATGCGAGTCAGCATATCGGCGATCGGATCACTCATACTCATAATTTGTCTCCGTGCGCTTTCCGGTTACCAGCTTGCTTTCACCAGGCCCGGCACTTCGCCGCGCATAGCGATTTCACGCAATTTGTTGCGGCCCAAGCCGAATTTGCTGTACACACCGCGGGGACGACCCGTCAGCGCGCAGCGGTTGCGAAGTCGCGTCGGGTTGGCATTGCGCGGCAGTGCCTGCAGTTTCAAGCGCGCCTGAAAGCGGTCTTCTTCCGGGATGCTTTGGTCGTTGATGATTTTCACGAGCGCGGCGCGTTTGGGTGCGAACTTCTTCACCAGCTTTTCGCGTTTGTCCTGCCGATTGATGAGTGCGAGTTTAGCCATGACGTGTCTTTAGCCTCGGAACGGGAATTTGAACGCAGCCAGCAATGCTTTGGCTTCCGCGTCCGTTTTGGCGGTGGTGGTGATCGAGATATTCATTCCGCGCACAGCGTCGATCTTGTCGTACTCGATCTCGGGGAAAATGATCTGTTCCTTGATGCCCATGTTGTAATTGCCGCGGCCATCGAAAGAGCGCCCGGAAATTCCGCGGAAATCGCGCACGCGCGGCAGCGAAACTGTGATCAGGCGATCGAGAAATTCATACATGCGATTGGAACGCAGCGTGACCATACAGCCGATCGGATAACCGTCGCGAATCTTGAAGCCGGCGATCGATTTCTTCGACAGCGTGACCACGGGTTTTTGCCCGGCGATCTTCTTCATGTCGCCGACGGCGTGTTCCATGATTTTCTTGTCGGCCACCGCTTCACCCACGCCCATGTTCAGCGTTATCTTGGAAATGCGCGGCACCTGCATGGTGGATTTGTAGCCGAATTGCTTCATCAGCGCTGGTGCCACCACGTCTTTGTAATGTGTTTGCAGTCGAGTCATGTTTGATCCTTACGCGTCGACAACTTCACCGTTGGAGCGGAAAACGCGGACTTTGCGTTTATCGTCCAGGGTCTTGAATCCGACGCGATCCGCTTTGCTGGTGGCCGGATTGAAAATGGCGATATTGGAAAGATGGATCGACATTTCTTTCTCGACGATCCCGCCGGTCAACCCTTTCATCGGGTTCGGCTTGGTGTGCTTCTTGACGCGATTGACGCCTTCCACCACAGCGCGCTCGACATCGGGAACCACGCGCAATACCGTGCCGCGTTTGCCCTTGTCTTTGCCCGTGAGGACGACGACTTGATCGCCTTTGCGAATCTTGCTCATCATCGGCTCCTTACAATACTTCCGGTGCCAGCGACACGATCTTCATGAAGCGCTCGTTACGCAATTCGCGCGTAACCGGCCCAAAGATACGGGTGCCAATCGGCTCCAATTTCGCATTCAAAAGCACGGCGGCATTGCCGTCGAACTTGATCAGCGAACCATCGTTGCGGCGCACGCCCTTGGCGGTGCGAACCACCACGGCGTTATAGACCTCGCCCTTCTTCACGCGGCCACGGGGCTGCGCGGACTTGATGCTGACTTTGATGACGTCACCAATGCCCGCATAGCGGCGCTTGGATCCACCAAGGACTTTGATACACATCACCGAACGCGCGCCGGTGTTATCGGCGACGTCGAGAATCGACTGCATCTGAATCATTTTTTTTCTCCAACTTGTGCCGCAACCACCGATGTGGAAACAGCCAGTCTTGGATCCGTCTTATGACGCCCACACCCCGAAAGGGCATGGCCGACAGGTTAGAAAACTTCTTTTTGTCCGGTCGCTTGAACTTTGGCTTCGGCCGACGATCCGGGCAGTGCGCGTTGCGGTGAATTGCTAGGCGTTTTGTAGCAGGCTTGCAGCCGACGAAGCCACGGCTGAAGCAGCAAAGAGCACGATTTTAAACCGTTTTCGGGATAGTGTGCAAGCCTTATCCATGATTTTGTTTGGGAAAGGTAAAAATACGGGTAAATCGCCGGATTGGCTTGGTGCGCAACCGTCGATCGAGAATGATTCTGTATTTTACTTATTTTTCAATGACTTATACCGCCATCATACCGCCATCGACAGCCAGAATGTGGCCTGTCACGTAACTTGCGGCATCGGAGGCCAGAAAAATTGCCGGTCCCATCAAGTCCTCATCGCCGCCCAATCTCGCCAACGGCGTCATGCCGAGAATTTGCTGGTCAATCACTTTCAGCACGCCGGCACTCATTTTTGACGGGAAAAATCCCGGTGCCAGCGCATTGACACGAATTCCATATTTGGCCCACTCGGCAGCAAGCGCTTTGGTGAAATTGATCAGGCCGCCTTTGCTGGTGTTGTAGGCGATGGTTTGCATAGGGCCCAATTGGCCGCGAAATCCTGCGATCGAGGCCACATTGATAATGACGCCGCCTTTGTTGGGGATCATGCTCTTCGCACCCACCTGCTGCGCGACCAGAAATGCGCCGGTGAGATTGGTGTTGAGCACCTTGTTCCAGGCATCTAGCGAATGTTCCTCAGCGGGCGCGCCCCACGATGCGCCGGCGTTGTTCATCAAGATATCAATCCGACCAAAGCGCGTTAGCACGGCGTCAACCATCGGCGCAATGGATTCCGGCTTGGAAAGATCGCTCGGGCAGACAAAGACATCGTAGCCCTGTTCGGTGAGCTCCTTCTGTGCGGCGGCGAGTTCGTCGGCTTTTCGCGCTGTCAGGGCGAGCTTGGCACCCATCGAGCCGTAGCCATGGGCAATCTGTAATCCGAGCCCGCGAGAACCACCGGTAATCAGTGCGGTTTTGCCGGTCAAATCGAACAATTTATGTGCGTTCATGAAAGTCTTCCTGAAAATTTTGTTCCGGCGCAATTGTGCCATGCGCCATGTCCGCCCATTGGCAACTTTCTGAATTCCCGCAGGTCGCATGGATTGGTGATCGGACCAGGTTTCATGAAATATTCGAGCAAATACGCGTTTGCGGCGGACGGAGTAAGATAAAAACCGAGTTCGCTTTGCCTCCCCTCGTTTTCGTAGAAAGGAATGATCATGAAATCCAAATTCATTCTCAATGTCACACTCGCCACCTCTGCCTGCCTGCTGGCGGGTGCTGCAAATGGCGGCGTGACGGTCAATTTCGTTGAGCCTGAAAAATTCACCGATATGCCGTTCAACTCCTATGACAAGCAACGCGTGATGGAGGATTTGAAGAAGCACTTCGACAAGCTCGGGGCAAGTCTGATGGCCGGGCAGGATCTCAAAATAGATGTTCTCGATATTGACCTTGCCGGACGAATCGAACCCAACCGCACGACCCATGATTTGCGCATCTTGCGCGGGCGTGCGGATTGGCCCGCCATCACCTTGCGCTATAGCCTCGACTCGCAGGGGAAATCGCTAAAGAGCGGCGAAGATCGCATTTTCGACATGTCCTACCTTAGTGGCTACAACCATTACAACTCGGGCGAAAACCTGCGCTATGAAAAGCAGATGCTGGATACATGGTTCAAGAAAACGCTGGCGGCATCGAAAGGCGGCACGTAGCCGCTCCGTCGTTCGTTCACATTTGCGCAGACAAAGGCCCGGTTTCCGGGCCTTTGTCTTTTGTGCCGTCCGGCGCGCGGTCGGTTTCCGGCGAAAAGGCCACACCGGGCATGAAATGCGTGCTCGAACGGTGCGTTGCCAACGGCAATCCACACGCCGCGCAACACCGAAAACGGCGCATTTTGACGCGTTCGCGCACCATTTTCTCCATTTCATCGCAATCTGTTTGAGGCGGCATGGTCAGTTCCATAAAGTGGCGTCATCAACAACGCAATACCTGATCCACCCACCCAACGGAGAAAATCATGAACACCGAATACATCAAAGCAAATCTTAAAGACAGCATCGCCACCTTGTCGGTACTGGCCGTCACCGCGGTCGCAATCGTCGGCGCAATGGTCAACAGCAACGACGCACGCGCTGATCGCCCCACTGTGCAGCAAATGGAAACGATTGTTGTCACTGCCCCGCGCGTTGCCACCGTCACATTGGAAACCATTGTCGTCACCGCCCAACGCGAAACGAAGATTCTCGTCGCATCGAAGTAATCCGCACGCAAATTTACTTTGATCGCAACGAGGAGAGCGGCATGACTCAACGCAAATTGCAGGCAGCACACATGGCTTGAGACTCCAGCGCTAGCGGGATTCCAGGCCGGACGGCCGAAAGGAATCTCACCAGCACTGGAGTTTTCAGCACAACAAAACGGCGACCAGGTGTCGCCGTTTTTCGTTTGGACAGGCACCCGGGACAATTACCGACGTACTTACCTACGGGGCTCTTTTACCGGTTGGCGTTTTCTTTCTTGCCGCCGCGAGCCCGCTCGTGAGGCGATCGAGAAACATGTCCGGGTCGCCTTTGCCGGAAGCCGTGAGATGCTCCTGAACCTTGACGATCAAGTCGAAAATTTCGTCGATCGATTGGCAGGCATCAATGCGAGGCCGAAGTTTTTCGGCCCCTTTGCCGAGCGCCAATTTCGCCTCCTGCAGCAGGAGCATCTTTGCATTGTCTATCTCGCTCATGGGCCCAAGATCCGAGTCTGGCACTGTCACTGCAATGGGTTTGGCGGCAGCGGTGGGTGCCGCCACGATTACCTTTGGCGCAGGCGCGGTTGTGGCTAATTTCGGTGCGGGCGGTGGTGCCGGTTTGGGCACGGCCACGCGCGCGGCAGTGGGTGCCGCGACAACGGCGGCGCGGGCCAGCTCGGGCACCTCTTCCGCAATTTCGCCTACATTGAAGTCCGTGGTCACCAAGCCCAAGGCCATCAACTTGCCAAGTGCCCCATGTACCGCGAACAAGTCACCCGACATGGCGAGCACTTGATCGATGGAACGAAAACCGTCAATCCGCTCCAGCAAACTTCTCTGTGCGCCGTCAAGTTTTGCATTGCCAAGCGCAGACTGTCCTTTGGGGGTGATGTGCAACACCGCGTCAGAGACGCTGGCGAGGTCCAGTAGGGCTTTGCTGATTTTGCGTATGCTGTTTTCCATGTTTTTTTTGTAGTGGCCGCGAATTGGTGCGCAGCACGCCAAACACCGGTCAGGCGGAATTGGCAATATACGGCGGAATATCCCGGCGAGACAAATAAATTAACGAATATTCACAAATGTCGGAAAAAATACGTACGCTCGGCACATCTGTCTTGTCTGCGGCGCGCAAGATTGCAACGAACCATCACTTAAAACGATCTCGAGGAACCAACATGAGCCACACCCTGACCCGGGACGAAATCGACGCGTTGGATCAAGTCGGCAAACTCGCCAAATCCGCCAAACCCGGTGCCTGCATCGCGAGAAACGCCAAGCATCTGGTCGGCATCAAGTATCTCGCCGTCCGCAAAGATGGCGGTTATGCGTTGACCGGGAAAGGTGCCGAGGCGCTGCTGCTCAGTCAATGCGTTGCCGGTTTGCGATCGCTTGCGTCGGATCCCGCATTCAAACTGGATGCCGCCGTGGCCGCATTTCTCGGCAGGAAGGGCCATATCGTCGCGGGAGCGGTCGCCGGCGAATTCACGGTGACGCCCAAGGGGCATGAATGCCTCGCCGACATCGCGCTCAATACCTGACGCGCGGCAACACTCGAATCGCATCTCTTTTGGCGTGAGGCGTAACGCCGCCAAACGCAACGTTTTGACTTGGGTGCCGTCGTGATGCGGCCCAAAACATCGCCTAAATCAGCGTTTCGCGCATCATTTTTGGCAATTGGTCGGATTGGGTTTGAGGTGCATGGCGTGGGGCGATAAAGTTCCGTCATCAAACAACGCAGCACCCACCACCGACCCTTAGGAGCCAATCATGAAAACCGAATTTACCCGCAACCACAAAGACAACGTCGCCACCTTCACCCTCGTCGCAATCACGCTGTTCGCCTTGGTGAGCGGTGTGTTCAATAGCCGCCCCGCTTCGGCAAGCCACAACGTCGATATCGTTGCCCAGAAAATGAACACCATCGTCGTCACCGCCTCGCGCGCACCCGACGCGATCCTGGAAACCATCGTCGTCACTGCGTCGCGCAAAACCGACCACGCCTGATTTCAGTCTCTCCCTGGTCGGTGGGGCCGATATAGCAATCGGAAATTAGTCGTACCGCGCGAAGCGATCACTTTTGCGCAAGGCAGCAACGAACACGGCGGACTTCGGTCCGCCGTTTTCTTTTCCTGCCGCTGGTACAAGGCGCATAGACCGGTCGAACTCCATACCCTCTCCACGTTCGGCGACTAAAACAGCAAAAATGACCGTTAAGGGGGCGGGCCTTGCAGACTCAGACCGGAACGAATAGCGAAAATACGGAGCAGGCAATTCGAACACAGCTCGCATATGCCGAGGCTGCGCGCCGCAAAGGCGCCATCGCCGCCGCCTCGACTCGTGGGTGGGTGATCAGCCCGCGGAAATACCGACCGGCCTCGCCGTCGCGTTGCTGGATATCGATCACTTCAAGAAAATCAACGATCACTACTCACACGCGATGGGTGATGCCGTTTTGCGCGAGCTGGGTGCTCTTTTGAAGCGCCAGGCGCGCACGGATGATTTGGTGGCGCGCTACGGCGGCGAGGGAGTTTGTGGTCGTCTTGCATGGCATGACCGGCCCGCACATGGCCGAGCGCATGGAGCAATTGCGCAGGCTTGTCGAGGATCATGATTGGTCGCGCCTGCATCCCGCGCTCGAAGTGACCACCAGCATCGGTGTCGCCGCCGCCGACGGCACGCGCGACTTCAAGACGCTGGTTCAATGCGCCGATGAGGCGCTCTATGCCGCCAAACGCGCGGGCCGCAATCGCGTGGTGACGGCAAATACTATTGGATTAGCCCAATAGTCACCGTTCGCCCTGAAGTAACGAAGGCCATGTTTGCAACCAACCGTTTGATACCACAGGGCGAACGCGGCTTACGCGAGCAGCTTTGGCTCAATAGCGTGAGCGATGGTCGTAGCGCTCATAACGATTGCCACGATCATGGCGCGATGCGTAATGTGTGTGCCGAGGCGCGGCATAGCGCACAACATAATTTGGCGCGGGATAACTGGCGTACGTGACCGGATAGCGTTCGTACACGGGGTAATCGTATACCGGCGCGCTGACATAAACCACCCGACGAGGCTCATACTGCGGCTCGTAGCGCGGTTCATAGCGCGCCTCATAGTAGGGCTGCTGGTAAACCGGCGCAGGCTCGTAGCGGGCATCGTAGCGCGAATCATAGCGGGCATCGCGGCGGGCGTCGTAGCCATCTGTCCGCGTGCGACTGCGACGATCCTGCGTTTCCTCGACCGAGCTACCGATGATCGCGCCGATAATGGCCCCGGCCACGGCTCCATGCGCGCCGCCGAATTGGCTGCCGACCACGGCACCTTCCACTGCACCGACGACTGCGGGGCCGCCCGCACGCGCCTCATGATTCATCAACGCCCCCGCTGACAGCAGGACGGCAATCGCAAATTTATTCATGACTTGCTCCTTTTGAGGGAAACCCGGTCGGGCAAGCCATTGTATGCCTCTTCACAAGGCCAAACCCTGTAGAGCCGCGCCGATGCGTTCGTATTATTTCGTATTAGAAATCAAGCCCGGCAGGCTACTAAAGCGTGACTTTTCGTCTGCCCCGTGCGGCGCTGCACGTACGTGGAAACTCAAAACAGTTGCAATAACAGCGTTTCACACGCCATTTTGTGCAATTGGTCGCATACCCTTTGAGGCTCACCGCAAGCATCGATAAAGTTCAGTCATCAAACAACCCAACGCCCACCACCGACCCTTAGGAGAAATTCATGAAAACCCAATTTAGCCGCAACAACAAAGACAATATTGCAACGATTACCCTCATCGTCATCACGTTGTTCGCACTGGCCAGCGGTGTCTTCAACAGCCGCCCGGCGTCCGCCAATCACACGCCAGAATTCGCCGTGCAAAAAATGGATGCCATCGTCGTCACCGCCTCACGCGCACCGGACACGATGTTGGAAACCATCGTCGTCACCGCGTCGCGCAAAAGCAACCACGCGTAATATTTTTGCGTGCACGGTCGGTGGCCCGGGTGGAATAAATGCAGCAACAGCGTAAGTGATTTTTGCTGAAGGCATCATCAAAGCGGCGGACTTCGGTTCGCCGCTTTGTTTTTTTGGCGGCAATTATTGTTGTCCAAAGGAAAATACAAAGTCCAATACTGGCGCGGCCTCTGGCGGCATTAGTGTCCGAAAGGGTTGCTGGCGCTAGAGTTTCTCGCTATTTCGTGGGAAATGCGAACCAACCCCTAATCGATTTTAAATGCTTGCCTTTCTAATCTTTGGCGCGGGCAATCTCAATTGGCCCGTTTTTGCTCAATGGTCGCGACTGGTTCTCCTGCAATCGCCTCGCCAACTTGCTTAAGGAAGACGTCAACCGCCGTTTGGACGTGAGCCGCAAGGCTAATCGACACGCTCTTCCTATCGATTACCGTGCTGGAATTTATGCTGAAGTCGTTGTCGTCAACCTTGCCTACAATTTGAATGTGGGCATATAAATCGTTCGATCGCATGGTCGCAGCCAAGAGTTCCCGGCCAATGGTAGTGCCAATCAGGTCAACAATTGGATTGCCGCTTGAGTAGTAGGATGGACCGCCACGCTTTGTGTACTGCATCGTCTGTACGCGAAAAGTCGAGATGACTACGGATCTGCCTTTTAGCCACGCGCCAAAAGCCGAATTCAATTGATCGGCAAGCAACTCCGTACGACTCGGAACAATTACGTCATCGCCGTAATAGGTACGATCACCGTGCTCCTCTCGAAGCGTGTGGGTGACAAACTGGTCTTTCGGACGCATATCGAAAAAATCAAAGCTGCGTTTCTGCGCATTCAGCGATTGCAACGCAACCATATCTGCCCTCGTGGCACATCCGCCCACAAGCAATGCCATAAGCAAGCAAATTAGAAATCGCATCATCACCTAGTCCTTTGAATTCACAATAGATTCGGGAAATTCGAATGCGCGATCAATGCGCCTCTTCCCAATTCCTCCCCACCCCCGGCTCCGCCACCAGCGGCACATCCAACTTCGCCACATTCGTCATCAGCCCCGGCACATTCGCCTTCACGCGTTCCAGTTCTGACTCCGGCACTTCCAGCACCAACTCGTCATGCACCTGCATGATCATGCGCGTCGCCAATTTTTCTGTTTCCAGCCAGCCCTGCACCGCGATCATCGCGAGCTTGATCAAATCTGCCGCCGTGCCTTGCATCGGCGCATTGATCGCGGCGCGCTCCGCCCCCTGACGACGCATCTGGTTGCCGCCGCGAATGTCTGGCAGCCACAGACGGCGACCAAACACGGTTTCAACGTAACCGCGTTCGTGCGCTTCGTTACGTGTGCGATCCATGTAGGCTTTCACGCCGGGGTAGCGCGCAAAATATTTATCGATGTAGCTCGCGGCGGCGGCACGCTCGATGCCGAGATTGCTCGCGAGGCCGAAGGCGCTCATGCCGTAGATCAGTCCGAAGTTGATGACTTTCGCATAGCGGCGCTGCTCGCTGGAAACTTCCTCGCGCGTGGTGCCGAATACTTCGGAGGCAGTGGCGCGATGCACGTCTTCGCCTTTGGCGAACGCATCCAGCAATCCCGGATCGCCCGAGAGGTGCGCCATGATTCTGAGTTCGATTTGCGAGTAGTCCGCCGACAAAATCACACTGCCCGCCGGTGCGATAAACGCCTCGCGAATGCGCCGGCCCTCTGCCGTGCGCACGGGAATATTCTGCAAATTGGGATCGTTCGATGAAAGCCGCCCCGTCACCGCAATCGCCTGCCCGTAATTGGTATGAACGCGACCGGTTTTCGCGTTGACCATCTTCGGCAATTTGTCCGTGTAAGTGCTTTTGAGTTTGGCGACGCTGCGGTATTCGAGGATGATTTTCGGCAACGGATGATCTTCCGCGAGTTTTGCAAGTGTCTCTTCATCGGTCGAAGGCGCGCCACCGGGGGTTTTCTTGAGCGGCTTGATACCCTTTTTATCGAACAAGATTTCGCCGAGTTGTTTCGGCGAACTCAGGTTGAACGGCTGGCCGGCCTCGTCAAACGCCTTGCCTTCCAGTTCCAGCATTTTCTGGCCGAGCTCGCCACTTTGTTTTTCCAGCAACGCACCATCGATCAGCACGCCGTTGCGCTCGATGGTGAGCAGCACGTGCGTGGTCGGCATTTCGATTTGTTCGTAGACGTATTTCAGTTTCTCGTCACCTGCGA
>JANPBQ010000265.1:0-3871 GCA_031430555.1 Betaproteobacteria bacterium | reverse complement strand
CCCTCGAGGACGAATAAAGGTCTCCGAGAATGGGCCAATGCCAACCCAAAATCGACATCGTGGACAAAAAAATGACCCAATATCGATAAACAAATCATCAACTTACACCGAACTTTCGAGGAAACGTTGGGACACTAGTGGATCCGCATACAAAACACCAGCACCCGCGCGGCGTTTGGGGCGTTTTCGCCCGGAGCGCCTCGCGGGTGCTGGTGTTTGCACCATTAAACCTTTAAGGGCACATCGACATGTGGTTCTGGGGAACAGTATTGGGGATATTTGCCGGTGCCGGCATGTTCGGCTGGATGGGCGCGTATTGGGGCGCGATCATCGGACTGTTCGGCGGATTGTGGTTGAGCCGGACGAACAAGGCACCCGCCGTTATGACGAAGCCGGCAGCGAGTGAAACGCAGATTGCGTCGATGCAAATTGCGATAGACGAAATTCGCGCGCGGCTGGATCGGCTGGAAGGACGCGCCGCGCCATCGCCCATTCGCGAAGCAGCAATAGCGACGGAGACTGCAACGCAGCAAGCCGCGGCTGACATGGTCAATGCGCCAGCGTCTGTCTCACCCGCCGCAGAGGACGTGAAGGCACAAGAACCTGTCCCGCATATCGAAATTGCCGCCGCCACGCTGCCCGCCGCGCGCATCGATCAGATCGCCATCGCGGATGCGGCCATCGCACCGAAGTCTGATGCACCCAATGCGCCACCCATCGCATCGCCGGCACCGCCACCGGCATCCACGAAGCCCGCGCCCACCCGAGTCGCCGCGCCAACGGGCCCCGGCTTCATTGAGCGCATGCTTGAAGGCAACATCGTCGCCAAACTCGGCGTGGTCATCCTGTTTTTCGGCGTCGGGTTTTTGCTGAAGTTTGCTTACGATCACGGCCTGTTTCCGCCCGGATTGCGATTGTTTGTCGTTGCCGCCGCGAGCGCGGTGATGTTCCTCATCGGCACCCGCGTGCTGAAAGCAAAACGCACCTACGCGCTGGTGATGATGGGTGGGGCGATGGGCTTGTTGTATCTCGACGTGTTTTTCGCGCTGAAAACGTTTGGCCTCATCAGCGCGCCGCTGGGGTTCATTCTGTTCGCGGCGCTCGGCGTTGCCACATTGTTTCTCGCCGTCAGATTCGACGCGCGTGTGTTCGCGGCGTTGGGATTGATCGGCGCATTCCTGGCGCCGATTTTGGCCTCGACCGGCAGCGGCAATCACGTCCTGCTGTTCTCGTACTACTTGCCGCTGAATCTCATCATCTTCGGTGCAAGCTGGTTCAAGTCGTGGCGCGAATTGAATTTCATCGGCTTCCTGTTTACATTTGCGATTGCGATTTTCTGGGGACATTCGACCTACCGTCCCGAGCATTTTGCGACGGTCGAGCCGTTCCTGATCGCGTTCTTTTTGCTCTATCTTGCGATACCGATTTTGTTTGCACAACGCCAGCCGCCGGAATTGAAGGGCATCGTCGATGCCACGTTGATTTTCGGCGTGCCGATGTCAGCGGCCATGCTGCAAGCCGCACTCACGCGCGGCATGGACGACAACGTGTTGGCGTGGAGTGCGGCAGGCGCGGCGCTGATTTACGCGGGATTGGCGTGGGCGCTGTGGTCGCGCGAGAAAATGCGCCTGTTGGCCGAAGCGCACCTGGCGCTCGCGATTGTGTTTGGCACCGTCGCACCATACTTCGCGTTTCGCGGTTATCCGACCTTCGCATTTTGGACGCTCGAAGGCGCGGCGATTTTCTGGATGGGTTGCCGGCAGAAAAGTTGGCTCGCGCGTGCGTTCGCGATATGCCTGCAAGTGGGGGCCAGCGGCTATTTCTGGTGGGTCACGTCGGGCATCGAATATCCGCATGCGTGGTGGAATGATCGCGTGATTGGTTGCATATTGATCGCCATCGCCGCGCTTCTTACCGCCTGGTTCATGCACCGATTCACCGCGGCAATTTCGGCGATTGAAAAACAGTTGGAAGTGTGGGTGATCGGCTGGGGCGGGCTTTGGCTCTTGTGCGGATTGGCGCTCGGCGCGTGGCAGGAGTGGCACACGACATCGACGCGTTTGTCGGCGATGTTGATTTTCATGGCGATCGGCTTCACGGTGTTTGAATGGCTGGGGATGTGGCTTCAATGGAGCCGATTGCGTTTGAGCGCGCGTGCGCATGGGGTCTTTGCGGCCTTGATTGCGTTGCTGTGGATGGATCATTTTCCGCGCGCGCATCCTCTTGAGTCCTACGGTGCATTTGCCTGGCCGGTGACATTTGCGGCCTATTTTTACGCTCTGCACCGCCAGCGCATCGATGGCATCGAGCCATCGCGTGGCTGGCGATATGCGTCCGCATGGGCATTGATGATGTTGCTTGCCACGTGGGAAGCGCTATGGCGCTACGACGCGCGTGAATTTGGCTGGGTGTTTGCGATCGGCGCAGTAGGTCTCGTGGCGGCGGCGTTGCGGTTTCACCTTCGCGGTGCAGGTGGGGGCGAAACAGCGGATGCGGCGGCGGCGGATACTAAGCACGCGAATTTATCCAACCTGCCGATGTGGTGGGCAATGATCTGGTGGTTCGCGGGATTGCATGGTTTGATCGAGCATCGATTCGATGCGCCGCACATTCTCTCGCTGCAGCTGGCGGGGGCCGCGCTATCGGTGCTCGCGTTCGAGTTTGTTGGACGATGGCTGGCATGGACTGCGCTACGCTGCACGCAATGGATTCTGACTTTCGCGATGTGGCTTGCCGCGATTTATCTTGCCGCGCATGGCGTGAATCCCTTCCGCGACGCGCAATTATTTGCCTGGTTCATGGCGTTTGCGATCAACACGTGGGTGCTATGGCGGCAGGAACGCGAATCGAATGCCACCGGCGCTTCCTGGCAACACGTCGCGTTGTATGCGCTGGCGATCTGGCTGGTGGGCGATGAAGCGGTATGGCGCGCCGATCAAGCGGGCCTTTCGCTTTCATGGCAGTATGCCGCCGCCGGATTCACGCTCGCGGCGGGGCTCGCCGTGGCGACATCGGGTATCACCAGGCGCGCATGGCCGTTCGGCGCGCATGTGGCGGCATATCAGTCGTGGTCGATCTTGCCGCTCACAATGTTTGCGTTGCTGTGGACGCTTTTTGCCAACAGCCTTTGCGATGGCACCGCGACACCGCTGCCGTATTTGCCGATCTTGAACCCGCTCGATCTGGCCCAGCTCGCCCTATTGGCGTCCGGTGTCTGGGCGATTGCGCGAAACGAAAATGGTACCGAGCAAGCGGGGGAAACCAACCGCATCCTCAAGCTCATGTTTGCCGGCGCGGCATTTTTCTGGGTTAACGCCGCATTGCTGCGCACTGTGCATCAATGGGTGGGTGTGCCGTTTGAGTTGCACGCGTTGCTGCATTCGCTGATCGCGCAGGCGGCGTTGTCGTTGTTGTGGACCGCCACCGCGTTGGTGCTGATGATTGCCGCGGGCCGCACAAAATCCCGCGCGTGGTGGATGGCGGGTGCGGCCCTGCTGGGCTTGGTGGTGCTGAAACTCTTCCTGAACGACATCGGCAATAGCGGCACCGAACGTGTGGTGTCGTTTATCGGGGTCGGTGTGTTGTTGATGGTGATCGGCTATGTAGCGCCGGTCCCGCCGTCTTCACGGCGCGAGAGCGATTCACCGACCTGAGAATTCAACAGGGCGGCTTATGTCAGCAACGGAATCAGCCGCAACAGCGCCCACCAATGTGTTTTTGCTTCCACCACTGTTCCTGCGCGGTCCAGTTTACCCAGCAATGCGCGAGGTCGACGACCCAGCCAAAACCGAACTAATGCGTTGCTTTGGAATGCTAATGTAGTTAGAAAATTGGGTACTCGTAATCGCGCACAACTGGGTAATTTCGTTCG
>JANPBQ010000264.1:0-13326 GCA_031430555.1 Betaproteobacteria bacterium | reverse complement strand
TTTGGCGCGCCCGACAGGGCACCTTCTTCGATGACCAATGGCAGGGTGAGGAACGGACCAATGGCTTTCGAGGGAATCGACGGAATGGCCAACGCCAGACGGTCGACCCTGACTTGCGGAGCCAATCGCACGGTTCCGCCCGGGCCGACAGAACCGCCCGCACTGCCGCTACCGCCCGCGCCGACGGACAACATCGGTCGCCCGCTCGCATCGAAGGAAAGGTGAATGACGTCGCCCGGATAAATCCAATGCGGATCCTTGATCTGCTCCCGGTTCATGTTCCAGATTTCCGGCCAGCGCCAGGGTTCTTTCAAAAACTTGCCGGAAATCGCCCACAAGGTGTCGCCTTTTTCCACGGTATACATGGTGGGGGCATCGTCCGCGAGGGCGATTGTTGTGGTGTCGGTCTTTTTCGACGCGGCGGATTTGTTGGCTGCCGCGTCTTTTTTGGCGTCAGGTGCCGCTTGTGCCCAACCCAACTGGGGAACGAATCCCGCAATCAATAGGACAAAGAGCAGTGTGAGCTTGCTTTTCTTCATGGCGGATCTCACTGGTTGAGAGGTTCGTCGTTGGCCCGTCATCATGGGTGGCGACCACCCGTATTTGCCAGATGAGGCGCTTTCCACTAGACTTGGCGGTCAATGGAGGCGCTTCAAACTTAATGTTGTCTCTGAAGATTCTGCACCTAATTTATTCAATTCGCAAGCAATTATGGCTATCCTGGACGTTCTGACCTACCCCGATCCCCTGCTCGCCCGCACGGCCGAGCCCGTCAAGATTATCGACAGCAAAATTAAAAAGCTGGTCGATGACATGGCGCAAACCATGTACGCGGCGCCGGGTGTCGGCCTCGCGGCGACCCAGGTGAGCATTTTGCTTCGCTTGATGGTGATCGATGTATCCGAGGAGAAAAATCAGCTCCGCGTATTCATCAACCCGGAAATCATCAAAAAAGAAGGCACCGCCGTCAACGAAGAGGGCTGCCTGTCGGTGCCCGGCTTCTACGACAAAGTGGAGCGGGCCGAGACGGTCATGGTGACCGCCCTTGATCGCGATGGACAACGCTTTACGATCAATGCCTCGGGCATGCTGGCGGTTTGCATTCAGCATGAAATCGATCATCTGGACGGCAAAGTGTTCGTCGAATACTTGTCGCCACTGAAATCCAACCGCATCAAGAACAAGCTGGTCAAACGGCAACGTGAACTTGAACGTGAGGCGGAACTTTCAACGCCCCGTCAGCGTGTGGCGGCACGCGCGTGACATCGTGCGCGGCCTGACAAACAACGCCGGCTGTCAGGCCGGCGTTTTTGTTTATGGCATCCCCGCTCGCGCGGCATGATTTCATGAAACTCATTTTTGCCGGCACGCCTGCGTTCGCGGCATCCGCATTGACCGCTCTCGTCGGTGCCGGCCACGAAATCGCCTTGGTGCTGACCCAACCCGATCGACCCTCGGGGCGCGGTCAGAAGCCCAACGCCAGCGCCGTCGCGCAAACAGCGGAGCGCTTCTCGCTCGCGCTCGAAAAACCGCCATCGCTGCGGGATAATTTGGTTGTGGAAAAACTGGGTGCGATCCATGCGGACGCAATGGTGGTCGCGGCATACGGGCTCATGCTGCCGGCATCGGTACTCTCGCAGCCCAAACACGGCTGTTTGAATATTCACGGCTCGCTCTTGCCACGCTGGCGAGGGGCGGCACCGGTGCAGCGCGCCATCGAGGCGGGCGATACCGAGACCGGGGTTGCGATTATGCAAATGGAAGCGGGACTCGATACCGGGCCGGTGTTGCTTGAAAAAAGAATGGCGATAGCGCCGGACGAAACGTCCGCGTCGCTTTTCGAAAAACTCGCCGCACTCGGGGCGTCCGCAATCGTTGAGGCGTTGGCCAATTATGGCGCGCTGGCGGCGAGGCCGCAACCACTCGAGGGCGTTACCTACGCAAAAAAAATCGACAAAGCCGAAGCGCGCATCGATTGGCAGGGGCCAGCGGCGATCATCGAGCGCCGGATCCGGGCTTTCGACCCATTTCCTGGCAGCGAGACCACATACACCGGCCGATCCGGCGTCGAACGGATCAAGCTCTGGCGCGCGCGTATCGTTGATACCGATCTCGCGGATACCGCGCCGGGAACGGTGGTTCAAAGCGATGGGAAAACCCTCATCGTTCAGTGCGGCCGGCAACAACTCGAGTGGACTACCGTGCAAAAACCCGGCGGAAACCGCATCGCGATCGGCGACTTTCTTCGGGGAAACCCCGTTGCAACAGGGACCCAACTCTCATGACCACCCGCAAAGATTCCAGTACGCCCCCCGTTGTTGCGCCACAAGCCACAGGGGGCATGAGCGTGGTTCAGGCCGCCGCGTCGGAGGTGGTGGGTCAAGTGCTCACCGGCAAGAATCTCGACCGCGTCCTTGAGGCGGTGCAGGCGCGGTTTCGCGGGCTCTCCGCCAATGAGCGCGCCGCCGTGCATTCGATTTCGTTTGATACGCTGCGTCATTGCGGTTTACTGTCGGCGCAACTGGATGCCCTCCTTACCCAGCCGCTCAGCGATGCGCCGGTGCGCAGCCTGTTGCTGGTGTCGCTCGCACAATTGCAATTCTCGAAAGCGGCGGCGCATGCGATCGTCGACCACGCGGTGTCGGCGACCGAGCAACTTGGCCTCGCCCGCGCGAAGCCACTGGTCAACGCGGTGCTGCGAAATTATCTGCGCGCACCGGAAAGATTCGCCCGGGAAAAAATCACACTCGACACCGCCCAATATGATTTTCCGCGCTGGTGGATCGACGCGGCAAAAAAGCAGCATCCCCATACCTGGCAACGTATTCTGCTTTCCGCGGGCACGCGTCCGCCAATGTGGTTGCGCGTCAATGTGCGAAAAGTGTCGGTGGTCGCCTACCTTCAGCGGCTGGCGGAGCAAGGTCTCGCCGCGCGCGCGGGCGAAGGCTGCGCGGTGCTGCTCGAAAAACCCTTGCCGGTGCATGAACTCCCCGGATTCAAGGAGGGTTGGGTCAGTGTGCAGGATGCTGGTGCGCAACATGCCGCCCGCCTTCTCGCGCCGGCCAACGGCATGCGTGTGCTCGATGCTTGCGCAGCACCGGGCGGCAAGACCGGGCATTTGCTCGAAATGGCCGATATTGAATTGACTGCGCTGGACAATGACAAACGTCGTTTATCGCGCGCCGCCGACAACCTCGAAAGACTCGGGCTCACGGCGACCCTGAAAGTGGCGGACGCGAGCCAGCCAGATACCTGGTGGGATAAGCGCCCGTTCGACCGCATTCTGCTCGATGTGCCGTGCTCTGGCTCCGGTGTCGTGCGCCGCCATCCGGACATCAAATGGATCCGCCGCGAAGCCGATATTTACGCGTTCACGCGTCAGCAGGCGCGGCTGCTGGCGGCGTTATGGAATTGCCTTTCCATTGGTGGTAGATTGCTATATGCCACGTGCTCGATTTTTCACATGGAAAATCGCGATGTCGTCGAGCAATTCATACGAAAAACACCCGGCGCTCGGCAATTGGCGCTTTTGCCCCAAACGCCCCACTTGACCGATGCGCTCAAATCGTCCGATACGGCTGGGCACGGCGAGGCCGTGACATCGGAATTCCTGGAAGGCCTGCTGCTCCCCGACGATGTCCACGACGGTTTCTATTACGCACTTCTGGAGAAGACCGGTTAAGGTCTGGTGGCGCCTCGAGTTGCCGCGCGCATGCGTGGCGCTGGCGGTCTTGCTCTTGCTGGCGCTGCTGCCGACGATGGCGCGCGGCCAAAGTGCGGTGGTGTCGAACGCAAAATTGGACCTCACCGAGGACGGCTATCAGCTCAATGCCGACTTCGAATTGCAATTGACCACCGGCATGCAAGAGGCAGTGCGCAAAGGCGTGCCGCTGTATTTCATCGCTGAATTTCAACTCACCCGGGGCCGCTGGTACTGGCTCGATCAAAGCGTCATTTCCGCCACCCGCGACCGACGCGTGTCCTATGCGCCGTTGACCGATCAATACCGCATCGCTGTATCCGGGATTTCGCAAAACGTCTCGTCGTTCGACGATGTGAGAAGGGTGCTCTCCCGCGTTCGCTCATGGACAGTGGCTGAAAGAGGTCAACTGAAGCCGGGCGAAAAATACGAAGCGGCCCTGCGGTTCCGGCTCGATACCTCGCAGCTCCCCAAACCGTTTCAGTTAAACGTGATTACCTCCAAAGAATGGAGCCTCGCCTCCGACTGGCACCGCTGGAGCGTGACACCATGATCCGCGCCGTGATATTTGCTTGCGTCGCGTTGGGCATCGCGCTGATCGGTCTCCTGTTCCGCGCCAGCAGCAACAACGCGTTCTTCAGCGAACACTATCCGTGGCTGTTCGCCGTCGGCGTGGCCTTGACGGTCGGGCTGCTCGCCTTGATCGGCTACCAGATCTATTCGCTTTGGAAAAAACTGAAGAACCGCGTGTTCGGTGCCAAGTTGGCGCTGCGCTTGATGGCCGTGTTCGCGTTGATGGCAGTGATTCCCGGCGGGCTGGTCTACACCATATCGGTGCAATTTTTGAACCGCTCGATCGATTCCTGGTTCGATGTGCCGGTCGACAAGGCGTTCGAGGGCGCCTTGAATCTCGGCAAAGCCGCACTCGAAAGTTCGCTGAATGAGCTCGCGCGCAAAGGGCGTGAAGCGTCTTTCCGCTACGCCGAAACGTCAGGCGATGAAGCCGCAGCGCTTGCGGATTTGCGCGCGCGATTCGGCTTTGAAGAGATGACCTTGATTGCCGCCGACGGGAAGCTGGTCGCGATGGCGGCGGTCGGTGGGCGCGCGCGATTGTTCAATGACAAGCCGACGCCCGCGGAAGCGAAAGAGGCGCTGCAAAAAGCGCACGTCAAGGCGGCGGAGTCTCTTTCCGATCGTGTGCTGTACTTGCGGGTGGTCTTGCCGGTCGCGCCGCGATCGGCCCTGGAAGCGCCGTTCGTGCTGCAAGTGGTGCAGGCGGCACCGAAGAATATCGCTGCCGACGCGCAGAGCGTCGAGGCCGGCGTTCGGGACTATCAACAACTGGGGCTGCAACGTCAGGGACTGAAACAACTTTTCGAGTTGACGCTGACGCTCGCGATGCTGCTGACATTGTTCTCGGCGATTTCGCTGTCGTTCCTGCTCTCCGAGCGCCTGTCGGAACCGCTTTCGGCGCTGGCCGAATCCACACGCGCCATCGCCAAGGGCGACTTCAGCAAGCTGAATCCGGTGAAGAGCCGCGACGAATTCGGCGTACTCACGCAATCTTTCAATACCATGACGCGGCAGCTGGCCGAAGCATCCGAGGTTGTCGCCCGCAAGCAGCAGGAACTGGAGCACGGCAAGACTTATCTGGAATCGATACTCGGCAATCTCACCTCCGGCGTGTTGACGCTGGACGAGCGCCTTTATGTGAAAACCATTAACCGCAATGCCGAAGAGATGCTGGGGTTAACGCATCAGGCATTGAGAGGCAGCAAATTGCCCGAATGGGGCACGAATTTTCCCGCGACTGCGTCGCTGGTTGAAGACTTGTGCGCGCAGCTTGCGATTCCGCGCGATAAACCCTGGGAGCGGCAGTTGAACCATGAAGGCCCGAACGGCACGCGCACGCTGCTGGTGCGCGGCACCAAGCTGCCGGCAACGATCGATTCGGGATTCGTGCTGGTGTTCGACGACATCACCAGCCTGATTCAGGCGCAACGCAATGCCGCCTGGGGCGAAGTCGCGCGCCGCCTCGCGCACGAAATCAAAAATCCGCTGACGCCGATTCAATTGTCGGCCGAGCGGCTGCAACACAAACTGTCCGCAAAACTTCTGCCCGAGGATCGCGAAATTCTCGCCCGCTCCACGCAGACCATCGTTGCCCAGGTCGGTGCATTGAAGGGCATGGTCGATGATTTCAGCCTTTATTCGCGCAGCTCCCGCCTGGTGGCCGCCGAAGTGTCTCTCAATGAATTGATACGCGATGTACTGATTCTCTACGAATCGATGGGCGCATCGATCGACCTGAATCTCGCCAAGGATTTGCCGGTGATCCTTGCCGATGCCTCGTTGCTGCGCCAAGTGCTGCACAACCTGGTGCAAAACGCGCTCGACGCCATGACCGGTATTGACGGCGCGCGGCTAAAGATTGAAACCGGTGTGATTGATGCCGGTGTAAAGCTGGTAGTAGAGGACAACGGCGGCGGCGTGCGCGACGGCATGTTGACGCGCATTTTCGAGCCGTATGTGACGACCAAACCGAAGGGCACGGGACTCGGCCTCGCGATCGTGAAGAAGATTATCGACGAACACGGCGGCGCAGTCTCGATCGCGAACGTCAAGCCGCGCGGCGCGCGCGTCGAGATCGTGTTGCCGATCGACGACGAGCGCCTTGCCGCACAACGAACCGGCCCAGACCGCACGGTTTGAAACTTGCACGTATGATGAAGGCAGCATTGGAGCCAGCATGACAGCGAACAATATTTTAGTGGTCGACGACGAAATCGGTATCCGCGAATTGTTGTCGGAAATCCTCAAGGACGAGGGTTACAACGTGCGGGTCGCCGAGAACGCCGCGTCCGCGCGCGCGCAACGCCGCGAGGCGCGTCCCGATTTGGTGCTGCTCGATATCTGGATGCCCGATATGGACGGCATCTCGCTCCTGAAAGAATGGGCGGTGTCGGGACAACTGACGATGCCGGTGGTCATGATGTCCGGGCACGGCACGATCGAATCCGCGATCGAGGCGACGCGCATCGGCGCATTCGATTTTCTGGAAAAGCCGATCAGCCTGCCGAAGCTGGTGGCGACGGTCGGCAAGGCGCTGGCGGGCGGCAAGGCGTTACCCAAAGCCGGGTTGGTGTTCGGCCATCTGGGTCGTGCCAAAGTCATTGTCGAACTTCGCCAACGACTCGAACAGGTCGGTCGATTGAAGAATCCGCTGTTGCTCACCGGCGAAGCGGGCTGCGGTTTTGAGTTGGTCGCGCGGATGGTCCATCAACGCAATACCGCGTGGATTTCGCAACCCGATCACGCCTGGCTCGCGGACAATCCCTTTGCGCCGCTGACCGATGCGCGCGATGGCGTGTTGTTCATCGATCAGGTCGAGCGTCTCAACAAGAACGAGCAAAAGGGGCTGCTGCAATTGATCGGCAAGCTCGACAAATTCAACGTGCGCCTCGTCGCTGCGAGCGCGCAACCACTGGTGCCGCTCACCGAAAGCGGCGATTTTGACGCAACCTTGCATACCCAACTTGCCGGCGTGACGCTGCGCATCCCGAGCCTGCGCGAGCACCCCGAGGATATCCCCGAGCTTGCCAATACGATTCTTCTGCAAATGGTGGAGGCCAATGAGTGCCCGCTTCGGCAAATGAGTGTGGGTGCCTTGAATGCGCTCAGAAATCTCGATTGGCCCGGCAACTTGCCGGTGTTGCAAAACGCCGTCAAAACCTTGGCGCTCACCAGCCTCGCCAGTGAAATCACGGTAGAGGATGTCGCGCGCATTTCACGCGAATTCGGCCTCGATCACACCGACAGTCAGGGCACGCACACCCGCATTCCCTTCGATTTGCCGCTGCGTGAAGCGCGCGAGCGATTCGAATATCAGTACTTCCTGCATCACATCCGCCGCGAGGAAGGCAATATGTCGCGGGTGGCCGACAAGGTGGGGCTTGAGCGCACGCATCTTTATCGCAAACTAAAGCAACTGGGCATCCGCCCCTCGGCCAAAGGCGAAGAGAGCGGACACTGATCGCGGTATATGCGCGGAAAACTACTCAATCCGCCCGATACGCACCGCCGTCAAGCCGGGTTTCACATGTACGAGGGTCGGCATGATGAGGACACAGTCGTCATAAGGCGCTTGCACCGGTTGACCGGCATCGAGGGCGATGAGATCACCTTTCTTCGCGATAATCGATAGTCCCTTGAGTCCTGCCGCGAATTGATAATCGAGTGATCCGGCAATCAATGCGTCGGTCACGCGGACAATTTTTTGCGCAGGTACAGGTGCCCCTTCAATCTCGGCCAAAGCCCGGTCGCGGTCGACGACATTCAACGCCGACAAGAATCGCCAGGTGGTTTGCCAGGCGAGCGCCTCGCTTGATCGTTCCCAATGCTGACCGCATTCGACCAGCAACGCAGCCTTCGGCGAATCAGCATCACCGAAGCCGCCATAATCGCGCATCCGCGTGCCGTTGGCGTGCCCGGTATCGGCCACCACAAATTCGGGGATACCGACCCGTTTCGACAGCGCGATGCCTTTGGCGAGTGGCCCCGAAATCATCACCGGGCCGTGCGGATCGTGCATTGAATGAATATCGAGCAGAAAATCGATTTTATCGATGAGCGGGCGCATCGCCCGCGCGCGCGTCAATTCCGCCGATTGGCGCGGACCATCGAGCGTAGCTGGCGACCAGACGCGATTGAAGTCTTCGTCGACAAACCGGCTTGCGTGAGGCCGCGCCGGATCGAATCTCAGGAACGCATCAATATTGGCAAAGGACAAAGTCAATTTGCCGCGCGCCGGCCGCGTGCCGGCCTTAAACAAACGATCGACCGCCAGCGCGCCGCAGAGTTCGTTGCCGTGTGTGACCGCGTTCACCATCACGTGCGGCCCGGTTTTTCCGGAATCGAAAGTGGTGACGTAATCGATGCCGGTATTGCCTGCGCGGTAGGCGGAAATATCCGGCGGTGCCAGCTCGACGGTATAAGGTGATGTGCCCGGCGCGGTTACAGTCTTAGTGTTCATGGGGCTTGTGGCCATGGCCATCGTGTTTGTGTGCGTGGTCGTGATCATGGCCATGGTCGTGGGCGTGTCCGTGATCGTGACCATGGTCGTGGCCGCAATCGTGATGGTGACCGCCGGCGGGAACCTGTTCGCGCGCAAACCCGGCGATCGCCGCCACGAGCTGCGTCAAATCGCGTTGCAGGGCGTCGAAACCCGCGCTGCGCTCGCGGCTATCCTCATTCATATACAACTTGCGATTGACTTCAATTTGCAGCGAGTGTTTTTGCTCGGCGGGATCCGAATACGCGCGCACCAGCTCCACGCCTTTGTACGGATCGTTGATGCGTACGTCGTAGCCCATGCCGCGCAGCGTGTTGGCCACGAACGCCGTGAACACCGGCGAGCAGGTGCTGCCGTCGCGATCACCCAGCACAAAATCGGCGCGCGATACTCCTGGCCCCTCTTCAGAAATGAGCGAAGACATGGCCGGCATCGAATGGCAATTCACATGCCACACGGCACCGTAGTGCTTGTGCGCGCCGTTGATCGCATCGCGCACCGCCTTGTGATACGGCGCATAGCAGCGCGCGATACGTTTTTGCACCTCCGTCACGGTCAATTTGCGAGAGTAGATCGCCTCGCCCGTGTCGAGCATGCGCCACACGAGCCCGATGCCTTTCTCGGTTTTGCGGCTCACGTTGATCGGCCCCGGCCAGGCGCTATCAAGCAGCGCGGCGTCGATATCGAGCAGTGAACGATTCGCGTCGATATAGCTCCGCGGAAAGTTGGCCGCGATCAGGGTGGCGCCGTGGTCGGGCGCGGCGGCATAAAGCGCCTCAACATGCGTATCTTCGGCGCGACGCAGGGTGAGGCGCGGCACGATTGTGTCGAAGTCTTCCGGATAATCGGTGCCGCTGTGCGGAGAATCGAACACCACCGGCACATCACGGTCGTGATCGGTCCGCGAGGGGATGACGGTGAATGCGCTAGTAGAAAAATTGACGGTCGACGACATGGCGTTTCGCTTTCAAAAAACGATTAAGGAATTTTCGCAGACTATTTCATTGATTCTCATTGATTCAGGTGGCACGCCGAGAAGCGGTTGACGGCAATTTCTTTCAGCATCGGTTGCTCGGTCGCGCATTTGTTGCCCGCCACCGAGGCCGCGTGCGGGCAACGCGGATGAAAATGACAGCCGCTGGGCGGGTTCAACGGCGAGGGAATTTCACCCTTGATGGCAACAAAGTCTTTCTTGCGCACCGTGAGCGAGGGCACCTCCGCGAGCAATCCTTGCGTGTAGGGGTGATTCGGGGTCGTAAACAATTCTTCGGCGGGAGCGGACTCGACCACGCGCCCGAGATACATGATCACTACCCGATCCGACAAATGTCGCACCACGCCCAAATCGTGACTGATGAAAAGATAGGTGAGACTCAATTCCTCGCGCAGTTTGATGAACAGATTCAGCACCTGCGCCTGAATCGAGACATCGAGGGCCGCAACCGCCTCGTCGCACACCAGAAAGTTCGGCTTCACCGCAAGCGCCCGGGCGATGCCGATGCGCGCGCGCTGACCGCCGGAAAATTGATGCGGAAAACGCCGCGACAGGGCGGGATCGAGACCCACGCAGCGCATCATCTCCGCCACGTAGGCGGCCTGATTGCGGGCCTCGATCAGGCCATGCACCACCGGTGCCTCGCCAATAATGTCGACAACGCGAAAGCGCGGATTCAATGACGCATAGGGATCCTGAAAGATCATTTGTGCTTCGAGTTGCATCGCGCGCTTTTCAGCGGCGCTCATCGATGCAACGCTCTTGCCGCGCCAGAATTTTTCGCCCGCGCTCGGTGTGTGCAGTCCCACCACCACCCGGCCCAACGTGGATTTGCCGCACCCCGATTCGCCCACCAGCCCGACCACTTCACCTTGGTGAATCGTCAGATCCACCCGATCAACGGCGTGCACGGTTTCTTCTTTCAGATTCGCGCCCAGCGACTTCGCGAATCGGCCCGCGACATCGAGTTTTTTCTCGAATCGTTTGGAAATGTTTTTCAATTCCAGCAACGGCGAATTCATACGCTGACCTCAACCGGGTCGAGGTGCGGATGATGACAACGCACGCCACGCGCGACAATTGGCACAGAAAGTGCTGGCGCTTGTTCGCAACGCTCGGCGCGGTACGCGCAGCGTTCCCGGAACGCACAGCCCGATCCGATCTGCAACAACGAAGGCGTCATGCCGGGAATTTGTTTCAGTGGCCGGCCTTTGATGTTGCGGCCCGGCACTGAATCCAGCAATCCTTTCGTGTACGGGTGCAAGGGGCGATCCATCACGTCACCGGTCGGGCCGAATTCGACAATCTTGCCCGCATACATCACCGCGACATCGTCGGCCAGGCCCGCGACCACCGACAGATCGTGCGTGATCCACAGCAGCGCCGTGCCGGATTCGCGGCAGATTTTCTGCATCTCGAACAGAATTTGCCCTTGAATCGTCACATCGAGCGCGGTAGTCGGCTCATCGCAGATGATGAGATCGGGTCTGTTCAATAGCGCGATCGCAATCGCCACGCGCTGGCGCATGCCGCCGGAAAATTGATGCGGATAGCAGCAAAGCCGCTCGTCGGGCGACGGGATACCCACTTGCGAAAGTGCGGCGCGGCAGCGTTCGCGCGCCGTCTCCCGCGAAATTTTTTCATGCGCGGTGATGGCTTCCATCATTTGCGTATCGATGCGCAGCACCGGATTCAGGGTCATCATCGGATCCTGAAAAATCATTGCGACGCGATTGCCGCGTAACGTGCGCCACTGTTCGTTTTGGTAGTGAGTGACATCGGTGCCATTCAAGATGATGCGGCCATCGACCAGTCGTCCCGGCGGATCGATCAAGCCCATGATCGAATAACCGGTCATCGATTTTCCCGAGCCGGATTCGCCGACCAAGCCGAGAATTTTCCCGCGCTCAATCGAAAAAGATACGTCGTCGACCGCCTTCACGACGCCGGCCTTGGTAAAAAAATGCGTACGCAGATTATTGATTTGCAAGACGGTGGTCATCGACGGGCGCCCCCTATATGCGAGGCAAAACTCCAGCACTGGCGAGGCGTTCCGAGCAATATCGCCCGGAAAGGTGCGCCAGTGCTGGAGTTTGTCAATCTTCTCGCTCGATTGCACCCGCGCATAACGATGTCCATACAGCACCCTTTCCCCGCGCAGGCGGGGATCCAATGTCGACCCGTGAAACTTCGGCTCCCGCCTACGCGGGGGAAGGGCGAGTTTGACCTCATTGCGCGCATCACTTCTTCAACCTCGGATTCAACACATCGCGCAACTGATCCGCCACCAAATTGATCGACATGATCGTCACCAGCAACGCAAGTCCCGGATAAAAACTGATCCAGTATTTCCCACTCATCAAATACGTAAATCCGTTCGAAATGAGCAACCCCAATGAAGGCTCGGTGATCGGCAAACCCAATCCCAAAAACGACAATGTCGCCTCGAGCGAAATTGCGTGTGCCACCTGCACCGTCGCCACCACGATCAACGGCGGTAGACAATTGGGCAAGAGGTGGCGAAATAATATGCGCGGCTTCGAGAGCGACAACACGCGCGCCGCCTCCACATACTCTTTCTGCATTTCCACCAACGCGGATGCGCGCACGGTGCGTGCGTAATACGCCCATTGCACGGTGATGAGCGCAATGATCACTTTGTCCACGCCCTGACCGAATACCGCGAGCAGAATCAGCGCGAGCAATATCGCCGGGAACGACAATTGAATATCGACCACGCGCATGATCAACGTATCCACCCCGCCGCCGAAAAACGCCGCCGTCAATCCGAAACCGAGGCCAATGACCACCGCGACGAGGGTGCTGGCCACACCGACGCCGAGCGAGATGCGTAGCCCATAGAAAATCGCCGACAACATGTCGCGGCCCTGATCGTCGGTGCCAAGCAAATAAGTTTTCCCGGCGGTCGATTTTTCGCCCGGTGCGAGCTTGCTGTCCATCAGATCAATCTGCGCAAGATCATAAGGATTTTGCGGCGAGATGAGCGGTGCAAAGAGCGCAATGGCGATCACCAGCAACAACATAGCAAGGCCTATCAGCGCGAGCTTTGAGGCCGCAAATTCGCCCCAGACGCGGCGTAGCGGCGTTTCTTCCTTCAGTGGCACCTCGGTCGTCAACGCGTGGCTCGCCATGTCAGTGCCCCGCCCCCGAAGCCTGCCCCAATCGCACGCGCGGATCGAGCAACGAATACAAAATATCGACGACGAAATTGATCACGATAAACAGCATCACAATCACCATCAGGTAGGCAACGATCACCGGTCGGTCGAGCTGATTGATCGAATCGATCAACAACTTACCGGTGCCCGGCCAGGCGAAAATCGATTCGGTGACGATTGCGAACGCAATCACCGAACCGAACTCAAGACCAATTACGGTGACAATCGGGATCATGATGTTTTTCAACACGTGCACGCCGATCACGCGCGATTGCGACAAGCCCTTGGCGCGCGCGAATTTCACGTAATCCTGCAACAAGGCCTCGCGCGTTTGTGCGCGCGTGAGACGGATCAGCAACGAGAGCTTGAACAGCGCCAAATT
>JANPBQ010000263.1:0-68527 GCA_031430555.1 Betaproteobacteria bacterium | reverse complement strand
ATTCGACAAGTGTTCGTTGCGCGCGGATCGAGCGAGATGAATCAGGATGATTTGGAGCGAAAGCTTTACATCATCCGAAAGCGTTCCGGCCACGCCATTCAGGCGTTGAAATTGCGCCATGGCAAAGAATTTTACGTGCCGTCGTTTTCCACTCGCACAATTGTCTATAAAGGCATGCTGCTCGCGGATCAGGTCGGCAAATATTTTGTCGATTTGCAGGACCCGACGATGATGACCGCGTTGGCGCTGGTGCATCAGCGTTTCTCGACCAATACGTTTCCCACGTGGGATCTTGCGCACCCGTTCCGGATGATTGCGCACAACGGCGAGATCAATACCTTGCGCGGCAATGTGAATTGGATTCGCGCGCGCCAACAGGCGATCGCCTCGCCGATATTGAAGGATGATCTAAAGAAAATTTGGCCGTTGATTTACGACGGGCAATCGGATTCCGCGAGCTTCGACAATTGTCTGGAAATGCTGGTGATGGGCGGCTACTCGCTTGCACACGCGATGATGATGATGATTCCGGAAGCGTGGAGCGGTCACAAGTTGATGGATGAAGATCGCCGCGCGTTCTACGAATATCATGCGACGTTGATGGAAGCCTGGGATGGCCCCGCCGCGATGGCGTTCACCGATGGCCGCCAGATCGGTGCCACGCTGGATCGCAATGGTCTGCGGCCTGCGCGCTATATTCTCACCGACGACGATATCGTGGTGCTCGCCTCTGAGGCTGGCGTGCTGGATTTTCCGGAGTCAAAGATCGTCAAAAAATGGCGTTTGCAGCCCGGCAAAATGTTTCTCGTCGATATCGAAAAAGGCTGCATCGTCGATGACGATCAACTGAAGCGCGAACTCGCCACTGCAAAGCCGTATCGCGAGTGGGTCGCGAAGGCGCGCATCCGCCTCGATGAATTGCCCGAACCCGCACCGGCCGAGAAATCGCTGGTGCCGCTGCTCGATTTGCAGCAGGCGTTCGGCTATTCGCAGGAAGATTTAAAAGTCATTATGTCGCACATGGCCAAAGCGGGCATCGAAGCCACCGGCTCGATGGGCAACGATTCGCCGCTCGCCGTCATGTCGGATAAGCCCCGCAACCTGTATCACTACTTCAAACAACTATTTGCGCAAGTGACCAACCCGCCGATCGATCCGATCCGCGAAGAGTTGGTGATGTCAACCGCAATAACGATTGGTCCGCGGCCAAATCTGCTCGACATTCATCACACCGATCCCGGCCAATGGCTGGAAGTCGCGCAGCCGGTATTGACGGCCGATGATATGGAAAAAATCCGTCATATCGACATGTTCACCGGCAATCATTTCCGCAGCCATGAGCTGGACATCACTTATCCCGCCTCGTGGGGCACCGAAGGCATTGAAGCGGCCGTGGCGTCCTTGTGCGCGCACGCGGAAGACGCGTTGCGATTGGGCTACAACCTGCTGATCGTCACCGACCGGAAAGTCGATGTCGATCACGTTGCGATTCCCGCGTTGTTGGCCGTCGGTGCCGTGCATCAGCACTTGGTGCGCAAAGGTTTGCGCACCTCGACCGGGCTGGTCGTTGAAACCGGCAGCGCGCGTGAAGTCCATCATTTCGCGCTCTTAGGCGGATACGGTGCCGCAGCGGTGCATCCCTATCTTGCGCTCGAAACCTTGCGCAACATGCGCGACTACCTTCCCGACATGGATCCCAAGGAAGCCGAACAAAAATACATCAAAGCCATTTCCAAAGGGCTTCTGAAAGTGATGTCGAAGATGGGCATCTCGACTTATCAGAGCTATTGCGGCGCGCAGATTTTTGAAGCGGTCGGGCTATCGAGCGAATTCGTCGGCAAATATTTCAGCGGTACCGCATCGAACGTCGAAGGCGTGGGTATTTTTGAGATCGCCGAGGAAGCGATGCGATTGCATCAGAAGGCATTTAGCGACGACCCGGTGTTGCGTACCCAACTCGATGCCGGTGGCGAATACGCATACCGTGTTCGCGGTGAAGAACATATGTGGACGCCGGATGTGATCGCCAAATTGCAGCATTCCACCAAATCAAATTCCTACTCGACCTACAAGGAATACGCGAAGCTCATCAACGATCAAACCGCGCGTCATATGACGCTGCGTGGCTTGTTTGAGTTCAAAACTGCTGGTGCGCCGGTACCGATCGAGGAAGTCGAATCCGCGAAAGAAATCGTCAAGCGCTTTGCAACGGGTGCCATGTCGTTGGGTTCGATTTCAACCGAAGCGCACGCAACGCTTGCGGTGGCGATGAATCGCATCGGCGGCAAATCCAATACCGGCGAGGGCGGCGAAGATCCCAAGCGATATATCGCTGTGCAAAAGGCGGGCGAGACCTTGAAGAGCAAGCTGGGCGATGCGGTGGAAACCGACATCAAGTTGCAAGTCGGCGATTCTTTGCGTTCGAAGATCAAGCAAGTCGCCTCCGCGCGGTTTGGCGTGACGGCGGAATACCTGAATTCGGCCGACCAAATCCAGATCAAGATGGCGCAGGGTGCCAAGCCCGGTGAGGGCGGGCAGTTGCCAGGGCACAAGGTTTCTGAATACATCGGCAAATTGCGTTTCGCCACACCCGGTGTTGAATTGATTTCGCCACCGCCGCATCACGACATCTATTCGATCGAGGATTTGGCGCAGCTGATTCATGATCTGAAGAATTGCAACAACCGCGCCTCGATTTCGGTGAAGCTGGTCTCGGAAGTCGGCGTCGGCACGGTGGCGGCGGGTGTCGCCAAAGCGAAAGCTGATCACGTTACGATTGCCGGTCACGATGGCGGCACTGGCGCATCACCCGTGTCGTCGATCAAGCATGCCGGCACGCCATGGGAATTGGGCTTGGCAGAAACGCAGCAAACGCTGGTGCTGAATCGCCTACGGGGCCGCATCGCGGTGCAAGTCGATGGGCAAATCAAAACTGGCCGCGATGTGCTGGTGGGTGCTTTGCTTGGTGCGGATGAATTTGGTTTCGCGACCGCGCCGCTGGTGGTCGAAGGCTGCATCATGATGCGCAAGTGTCACCTCAATACCTGTCCGGTCGGTGTCGCCACGCAGGATCCGGTGTTGCGCAAAAAATTCACCGGCCAGCCGGAACATGTCGTTAATTTCTTCTTCTTCGTTGCCGAAGAAGTCCGCGAACTGATGGCGGCGATGGGCATCCGCAAATTCGATGAATTGATCGGTCGCGCAGACTTGCTCGAAACCCGCAAAGGCATATCCCATTGGAAATCGAAAGGGCTCGATTTTTCGCGGATATTTCACATGCCGGACATGCCGAAAGATGTGGCGCGCCATCATTGCGAGACACAGGATCACGGTTTGTCCGAGGCACTCGACAACACGCTCATCTCCCGCGCCAAACCAGCGCTCGAGAAGCGCGAAAAAGTATCCTTCGAGGCGACCATCCGCAATTTGAACCGCACCGTGGGCGCGATGCTATCCGGAGAAGTCGCGCGGCGCTTCGGCAATGAGGGTTTGCCGCACGATACGATTGCGATCAAATTGGCCGGCACCGCCGGGCAGAGTTTCGGCGCATTTCTTGCGCACGGCATCACGCTTGAGTTGACCGGGCAGGCCAACGATTACGTCGGCAAAGGGTTGAGCGGCGGCCGCGTCATCGTCAAACCACCTGCGCAATTTCGTGGCGACCCGTTGCAAAACATCATCGTCGGCAATACCGTTCTCTACGGCGCAACTTCGGGCGAAGCGTACTTTCGCGGCGTTGCGGGCGAGCGGTTCTGCGTGCGAAATTCCGGCGCGTCGGCCGTAGTTGAAGGAACGGGCGATCATGGTTGCGAATACATGACCGGCGGAACCGTCGCGGTGCTCGGTGCGACGGGCCGAAATTTTGCCGCCGGCATGTCTGGCGGCGTCGCATATGTGCTGGATGAAGATGGAGCCTTCCGCAATCGCTGCAATCTCGCGATGGTCGAATTGGAGCCGGTCACGGATGCGGTCACGCCCGCGTCGCACCTGGGATTGTCGGATGCGGTATTGCTGAAGTCGCTGATCGAGAGTCACGCCAAGTACACCGGCAGTCAGCGCGCCATCGACATCCTTGCCAATTGGCCGAAATGGTCGCGCGCATTTGTCAAAGTGATGCCGACTGAATATCGGCGCGCGCTGAATGAACTCGCGCAGAAAAACGCCGCGTTGCTCAAACAGAAAGCCGCCTGATCCCGCGTCCAAAATAGTCGCGGCAAAAGAACTCACTCGACGTCACACAGCACATTTTCGCGAAAGAATTTGCATGGGCAAGCCAACCGGATTTCTGGAATATCAACGCTTGAGCGAGGCGTCCATCGCGCCCGCTGAACGCCTAAAGAACTACCAAGAGTTCACGCTGCATCTCAACGATGACGAGGCGAAAACGCAGGGTGCACGCTGCATGGATTGCGGGATTCCGTTTTGTCAGACTGGTTGCCCGGTCAACAACATCATTCCCGATTTCAACGATCTTGTGTATCGGCAAAATTGGCGCGAAGCGCTCGTGACTCTGCATTCGACCAACAATTTTCCCGAGTTCACCGGGCGTGTCTGTCCGGCACCTTGCGAAGCCGCCTGTACGCTGAACATCAACAACGATGCCGTCGGCATCAAATCGATCGAACACGCGATCATCGACAAAGGCTGGGAGATGGGCTGGGTCGCGCCGCAGCCGCCGAAAATGAAGACCGGCAAGCGCGTCGCGATCGTCGGTTCCGGGCCGGCGGGTCTTGCCGCCGCACAGCAGTTGGGGCGCGTTGGCCACGACGTCATCGTGTTCGAAAAAGCCGACCGCATTGGTGGTCTGCTGCGCTATGGCATTCCCGATTTCAAGATGGAGAAATCGCATATCGATTTGCGCGTTGAACAAATGCAGGCCGAAGGCGTGCAGTTCCGCGTCAATCAACACATCGGCGTCGATACGCCGGCGGAGGTGTTGATGCAGGATTTCGATGCGATCGTTTTGTCGGGCGGTGCGGAGTTGCCGCGCGATTTGCCGGTGCCGGGGCGGGGTCTCGCGGGCATACATTTCGCGATGGATTTCTTGCCGCAGCAAAATAAAGTGGTCGCCGGCGATACGGTGATAAACCAATTGCGCGCCACCGGCAAACACGTGATCGTGATCGGCGGCGGCGACACCGGCAGCGATTGCGTGGGCACGTCGAATCGTCACGGCGCCAAATCGGTTACGCAGTTTGAATTGCTGCCTCAGCCACCCGATGAAGAAGACAAGCCGATGGTGTGGCCTTACTGGCCGATCAAATTGCGGACTTCCTCGTCGCACGAAGAAGGCTGCGAGCGCGATTGGTCGGTGGCGACCAAAGAATTCATCGGCAAGGACGGCAAGGTGGAAAAACTGAAAGCCGTTCGTGTCGAATGGAAAGACGGAAAGATGCAGGAAGTGGCTGGCTCCGAATTTGAAATGAAAGCCGATCTGGTGCTGCTGGCGATGGGATTTTTAGGCCCCGAGCGAAAAGGTCTGCTCGCGCAATTCGAATCTTTGGGCGTGGAAAAAGATGCGCGCGGCAACGTAAAAGCCGCGACCGAAGGTGCCACCGCCTATCAGACCGCCAACCCGAAAGTGTTTGCCGCCGGCGACATGCGGCGCGGGCAATCGCTGGTCGTGTGGGCCATCCGCGAAGGACGCCAATGCGCGCGCACGGTCGATGAGTATTTGATGGGCCGATCGGATTTGCCACGCTAGCGATCTTCGGCGCAAACATTGCAAACTCCAATACGGGCGCGCCTTGCGGGCCGAAAAGGCCTGAAGGGCCGCGCCAGATATAGAGCTTCACGTCGAAACTTCGCATAGGCACGAGTGCGATAATCCACCGGCGCGATCAACCGGTCGCGCCTTTTCATTTCGCGCGAATTAGGCGCGGCCATTGCAAACATGATTCTTCAAAACGACACTTTTCTCCGCGCGCTGATGCGCGAGCCGACCCCTTACACACCGATCTGGATCATGCGTCAGGCCGGCCGATACTTGCCGGAATACAACGTCACCCGCAAACGCGCCGGCAGCTTTCTCGGGCTCGCCAAGAATCCCGACTATTGCACCGAGGTCACGCTGCAACCGCTGGATCGTTTCAAGCTCGACGCGGCGATTCTCTTTTCCGACATCCTCACCATTCCCGATGCGATGGGATTGGGGCTCTATTTTGTCGAAGGTGAAGGACCGAAATTCGAGCGCACGGTTCGCAGCGAAGAAGACGTGAAGAAATTGCCGGTAGCCGACATGGGCCAATTGAAGTACGTGTTCGATGCGGTCGCGCAAATCAAGGCTGCCTTGAATGGCCGCGTGCCGTTGATCGGTTTTTCCGGCAGTCCGTTCACGCTCGCGTGCTACATGATCGAGGGCGGCGGCTCGGATGATTTTCGCCGGGTGAAAACCATGCTTTATCAACGCCCCGATTTGCTGCACGCCATCCTCGACAAAAATACCGAGAGTGTCATCGCCTACCTGAATGCGCAGATCGACGCCGGGGCGCAGGCGGTGATGCTGTTTGACACCTGGGGCGGCACGCTCGCTCATCATGCCTACCGCGAATTCTCCCTCGCATATGCCAAGCGCGTAATGGCTGGTCTCAAGCGTACGCACGACGATCGCATTGTGCCGCGGATATTTTTCACCAAGGGCGGCGGACTCTGGCTCGAAGCGATGACCGACATCGGTGCCGATGCGCTGGGGCTCGATTGGACCATCAATCTGGCGGACGCAAAGCGCCGCGTCGGCGCCAAGGTTGCGTTGCAGGGCAATCTTGACCCCAACACATTGTTCGGCGACAACGCGACCATCGAGCGCGAAGCAGTGCGGGTGTTGGCGGAATTCAGTGCGGATCACGATGCGAATGGACATGTGTTTAATCTGGGACACGGCATTTCCCAATTCACCGACCCGGATCGTGTCGAAGCGCTCGTTAACGCTGTTCACCGCGCCAGTGCTAGGGGTTAGCGTAGGGGCGCTGTCAAGGAAAATATTTTTGAAAACGAGGCGGTGGCGCGCTTGCTTATGCACAGAAACCGTGTTCTAGCGAAATAGCCGTGGTTATTCGTGATGCTTGGCAAATATCCGCTGTAAACGATTGTCTTTAAAAGAATTTTTTTATTTTTGCGCGGTGCAAAAATTTCCACTTTGCCCTGTTGCCGACCTAAAGTGGTCCGTTGAATCAACCTATGCACAAAGTTATCCACAGGCTGAAACCCCATTATCCATGCGGGTTTCCGGGCCTCTCCCAGCAGGCATGTTGACCTTCAGCAGTGCACGCAAACATCTCGCGATTTGGCCCAACAAACCCATCGGCCAGAGTGTGATTGACTGCGATGAAAGCCAAAATCGGTCCGCCACGGCGGTCGCTCGATGCCCAAAGCGCGCGTGGCAGGGGACATGAGACCAAGTATTGTTCAAGTCGCGCTGGATCTGCCGATCGAAAAGTATTTCGACTTCATGGCACCCGACGCGACGGAAGAGGACATCGGCAGAATGGCCGTGGTGCCGTTCGGCAACAAGAAACTAAGTGGCGTCGTGATGGGGGTAAGCGCGACTACCGACGTGCCTCAGGACAAACTAAAGTCTGTCGACTTCATTCAACGCGCATTGCCGAGATTCACCGCGAACGATATCGCGCTGATCCGTTTTTGCCAGGGCTACTACCATCATCCGTTCGGTGCCATCGCAATGAATGGCCTGCCGCCCGCGATGCGCGCCACGCGCCTTGTCGTACCGAAGGCCGATTGCGAAGTGGCATTGACGGCCGCCGGGCGCGATGCCTTGCGCACCATGCCGCTGCGCGCGGTCGCGCAACGCGCACTGCTGGCGGCGCTGGAACACGCGCCCCGATCCGAGATGTTGTTGAAATCGGAACACGAACGCGCCGCCCCGACGCTGCGCGCATTGGCCGCCAAGGGTTGGATCGAGCTGCGCGCAACCGACGCGCCGCAGGCAAGACAGGCGCTGCCGCCCCACGCCGAAAAGCGCATTTTCGTAGCGGGCCCCGGGTTGAACGCCGAGCAAACCAGCGCGGTCGAAGCCGTGAGCGCCACGCTGGGGAAATTCGCACCTTTCTTGCTTTCCGGCATCACCGGCAGCGGCAAGACCGAGGTGTATTTGCATGTCATCGCGAACGCGTTGCAACGCAATTTTCAAGCGCTGGTGCTGATGCCGGAGATCAATCTCACGCCGCAATTCATGCGCCATCTTCAAGCGCGCTTTCCCGATGCAGTCATCGTCCAGCAGCATAGCGGCCTCGCCGATTCGCCGCGCATGAAAGGCTATATCGACGCGGCCTCGGGCCGCGCGGATATCGTCATCGGCACGCGCCTCGCTGTGTTTTCGTCGATGCCGAGACTCGGCGTAATCATCGTCGATGAAGAACACGATGCATCGTTCAAGCAGCAGGAAGGGTTTCGCTATTCGGCGCGCGATGTCGCGGTATTCCGCGCGCAACAAGCCGCCTGCCCTGTCATGCTTGGCTCCGCGACCCCTTCGCTGGAGAGCGTGCAAAACGTGTTGCGCGGCCGCTTCACGGAGCTGAAGTTGCCATTGCGAGCGACGCCCAACGCCGTCTTGCCGCAGATTGATTTCATCGACCTGAATCAGGAACGCGCTGATGACGGCTTGTCGGTCTCACTCATCAAGGCCTTGCAGGCGACGATCAAACGCGGCGAGCAGGCGCTGGTTTTTATCAATCGCCGCGGCTATTCACCTGCTCTGGTATGCGCGCACTGCGGCTGGATGCCGGGTTGTACGCGTTGCAACGCGCGTCTGGTGTTTCATCAACGGGAAAGGCAAATGAAATGCCACCACTGCGGCTATCAAACGCGCGTGGCGACGGTGTGCGCCGATTGCGGCAGCCATGAATTGTTGCCGGCGGGGCAGGGCAGCGAACGCGTTGAAATCGCCTTGCGCACGCATTTGCCAGGTGCGCGCATTGCGCGCGTGGATCGCGATTCCACGCGGCGGCGCGGTTCAGCCGAGAAGATTTTCGACGCCGCCGCAGCAGGCGAGCTCGATGTGTTGGTGGGGACGCAAATGCTTTCCAAAGGCCATGATTTCCCGCGCATCACGCTGGTCGGTGTGGTTAACGCCGACGGCGCGATGTTCTCGGCTGATTTCCGCGCGGCCGAACGAATGGTCGCGCAATTGACGCAAGTCGCGGGCCGCGCCGGGCGGGCGGATTTGCCGGGCCGCGTGCTGATTCAAACCCGCTTCGCCAAACACCCGCTGTATCAGGCGGTGGCCGCGCAGGATCATGCGCGTTTCGCGGCGATGGCATTGACAGAGCGACGAAACGCGCGCTTGCCGCCATTCACGTTTCTCGCGCTGCTCCGCGCCGAGGCGAAGACTGAGGCGGCGCTACGTGAGTTTTTAATGCACGCCGCCGAGTGCGCGCGCAACCTGCAACCCGAAAGCTCCTTGCAAGTGTGGGATCCGGTGGCCGCACCGCTGTCTCGCAAGGCAGATTGGGAGCGGTGCCAGATGATGGTGCAGGCCGATTCGCGAAGCGAGTTGCAGCGCTTCCTCGCGAAGTGGTTACCGATGTTGCGTGCACGCGACGCACGCGGCGTGAAGTGGGTGATCGATGTCGATCCGCTTGAGGTGTAGTGGCGACGCACGGGTGAATCATCAAGTGGCAAAAGTCCAGCATTGACGGGGTGTTTGGACGATAAATGCCTGAAAAGCCTCACCCGTACTAGAGTTTGATTGTTTTTTGCGGGCTAGACGCCCGTAAATTTTGTGGTGTTGAATCGCGCTTGCCGCCCCTTCCCGCTATAATTTCTCGCTACCTTTTGAGTCCCCCGAATGCCTTCCGACGCGACCCCCGATAACAAGAGCGCCATTGCTGGGCTGTTTCAACAAGCCCTGTTCGCCGCGTTTCCGGCCTTGCGTGATGCCGCCGATCCTTTTGTGATCGACGTCGAAAAACCAAAGAATCCGGATCACGGCCACTTCGCCGTCAACAGCGCGTTGCAATTGGCGAAACGACTCGGCATGAAGCCGCGCGATATCGCCCTGGCACTGGTGGCCGCGCTGCCGCCTTCCGATTTGATTTCCGGCACACCCGACATCGCCGGCCCGGGGTTCATCAATATCCGCCTCGCATTGACCGCCGAGACGCGCGTCGTCGCGGCGATATTTTCGGCCGGCGATAACTTCGGCAAAAGTGCGGCGGGTGCCAGCCAAAAAGTCATGGTCGAGTTCGTCTCCGCCAACCCGACCGGGCCGTTGCACGTCGGCCATGGCCGCGGTGCCGCGACCGGCGATACCTTGGCGCGCCTGCTCGACGCGCAAGGTTTTGCCGTCAGCCGCGAGTTTTATTACAACGACGCCGGCGCACAGATCAACAATTTGGGTTTGTCGGTGCAGGCACGCCTGCGCGAACGCGCCGGCATCGATGCGCCGATTCCGGAAGACGGCTATCGCGGCCTCTACATTAGTGAGATCGCCGAGCGCTATGCGCTTAAAAATTCGCAGGACCCCAAGGGCGAGGACCTCGACGCCGTGCGCAAATTCGCCGTCGCCGCGTTAAGACACGAACAAGATCTCGACCTCAAAGCCTTCGACGTGCAATTCGATGTTTATTACCTTGAGTCTTCGCTCTACACCGACGGCCTCGTCGAAAAAACCGTTGAACACTTGGTAAAGACCGGCCACACCTACGAGCAGGATGGCGCGCTGTGGCTGAAAAGCACGGATTACGGCGACGACAAAGACCGCGTGATGCGGAAATCCGACGGCAGCTACACTTATTTCGTCCCCGACATTGCCTATCACGTCACCAAATGGCAACGCGGATTCACCCGCGCCATTACCGAGCTCGGTGCCGATCATCACGGCTCGCTCGCGCGCATGCACGCAGGCTTGCAGGCGATGGAAATCGGCGTGCCGAAAGGTTATCCCGATTACGTTCTGCACCAGATGATTACCGTCATGCGTGGCGGCGAAGAGGTGAAAATTTCCAAGCGCGCGGGCAGCTATGTGACGCTGCGCGATCTGATCGATGAAGTCGGTCGCGACGCGACCCGCTACTTTTTCGTGATGCGAAAATCGGATTCGCAATTGACTTTCGATATTGATTTGGCGAAGAGCCGCTCCGAAGACAATCCCGTTTATTACGTCCAGTATGCGCACGCACGCATTTGCAGTGTGATGGCGCTGTGGGGCGGTGATCCCGCAACGCTCGCGGAGGTCGATTTGTCGCCGCTGACGAGCAAATACGAATCCGGCCTATTGCGTGCGTTGGCCGATTTTCCGCAACTACTCGCGACCGCCGCGCGCGAACTTTCGCCGCATCTGGTGTGCGTGTATCTGGCCGATCTCGCGGCCAAATTGCATAGCTATTACAATGCGGAAAAATTTCTGGTCGAGGATGAAAAATTGAAATTGGCCAGGCTCGCATTGGTCGTCGCCACGCGGCAGGTGTTAAAAAACGGCCTCGCCGTGATTGGCGTGTCCGCACCGGAAAAAATGTAGATCATGGTTCGAGAAAACAAATCCCAACCGCTTTCCGACATGGGCGGCGCGCGCGCAGCACCCAAAAAGAAGCCGATGAACCCGATGTTCGTCGGCATCATCATTGGGCTGTTGATGGGCGTCGGCCTCGCGGTCGGTCTCGCCATCTGGATCAACCGCTCCAACAATCCGTTCATTGAAAAATCCCGGCCGGTGGACGCCTTGCCGACGATTACCGCCAAGTCGCCGCAATCAACGCCCACACCGGCAACGTCAACGCCATCGAAAACCGAACCCGACAAGCCACGCTTCGAGTTCTATCAAATCTTGCCGGGAGAAAAGGGTGAGAAAGGCGAAAAGGGCGAAAAGGGTGGGAGGGGCGGCGAAAAAGGCGACAAGGTCGGAAAGCTGGATGCCGCTAAACCCGCTGAATTGACCAGGCAGAACAACGCTGACGCGAAAACACAGTCCAGGACGGACGCCAAAGTCGAGGCCAAACCTTCGGCAGTCGAAATATTACATTTGCAGGTCGGCGCATTTCAAAATGCGAGCGAGGCCGAGAACATGAAAGCCAAGGTCGCTTTTGCCGGCTTCGAGGCGACGATCCGGTCTGTCAACTTGCCCGACAAGGGAACGTTGTACCGTGTGAGACTTGGCCCATTCAAAAGCCTCGATGAAGTGAACAGAATCAAAGCGGCGCTGTCTCAAGGTGGAATCGGTGCCGCCGTCGTCAAGGGCACAGACTAGCAGCCTGTCGGACTTAAGGAATCGAAGCGAAAAATGAGCTGGGCGAGGGCAGATTTTGACGATTTTCAAGCCAATGGTTGTTCCATTGGCGTGGATAAGCGGCGAAATATGCACCGGCCAGGTCATTTTGCAGCCGATTCTCCTTAAGTCCGACCGGCTGCTAAAGCCCTATTGCTCAATCCCATCGTCAACAGGAAAAACAATGAACTTCACCACCCGAATTCAACGCGCCAGCGCCGCAATCCTTGCCGCCGTCTCGCTGTTTGCGATCGGCAGCCTTGCCATCAACAATGCCTACGCGCAGGGCATCCCGCGCGAAGCCGTTCCCGTGAATCCCCCACAGCCGGTGGATAACGACGGCAAGATCGAAGTGCTGGAATTTTTTGCCTATGGCTGCATTCATTGCGCTGCATTGGAGCCGCGTCTGGCCGACTGGAGCGCCAAATTGCCGCCTGACGTGAAAGTCAAGCGCGTTCCCGCCACCTATCCCTCACGCGGCATCGATTCCGCGCCGATCTTCTACACACTGGAGGCGATGGGCGTACTGGAAAAGTTGCACCAAAAATTGTTCGACGCGGCAAACGTGGAAAACGTGATGCTTGGCAATCCGGCCACGTTGAACAAGTGGCTGGAAAAACAAGGCGTGGATCCGAAGAAATACGAGGAAATGATGCGTTCGTTTTCAGTGCAAACGAAGGTCAATCGCGCCCGCAAAATCAACAGTGACTACCGCATCGAGTCGACGCCATCGCTTGCGGTCAATGGCCGACATTTGCTCGCGGGCGGCGGCGAATATGTTTTCGCCAACGTCGACCAGTTGATCGCCGTCGCGCGCGCGAACAACAAGCCGGCCGTGACGGCAGCACCCGCCGCCGCGCCGGCCGGACCCGTGCCCGCATCCGCACCCGCACCCGCACCCGCACCCGCACCCGCCAAGAAGAAATAGTCGATTGAATCGTTGACAAGGTAGCGACGCGGGCCGGAAATTTCCGGCCCGTTTTTTTTGTTCGCTGCGCGGATGAATGCCCCACCGGCGGCCCGCGTAAAATGGCGACATGACCGCTCAAACCGTTTTCATCACCGGCGCATCATCCGGTATCGGCGAATCGCTTGCCCGACACTACGCATCGCGCGGCTATCAAGTTGGCGTGGTTGCGCGGCGGCGGGACTTTCTCGATAAACTCGCCGCGAATCTTCAACCGCGTCCGATGACCTACGCGCTCGATGTACGAGATGCGCGCGCGCTCAAAGAGGCCGCCGCCGATTTTATTTCGCGATGTGGCGTTCCCGATATCGTCATTGCCAATGCTGGCGTTTCGCGCGGTACGTTGACCGAAATCGAGGATGACCTGAGAGCATTTCAGGAAATCATGGATATCAACGTCATGGGAATGGTGAATACGTTTCATCCCTTCATTGTGCCGATGCGCAACGCCGGCAAAGGCACCTTGGTCGGCATCGCCAGTGTCGCCGGTTTTCGCGGCATTCCCGGCGGTGGCGCCTATTCCGCGTCGAAGTCGGCGGCGATCACTTATTGCGAATCGTTGCGGGTGGAATTGCGCGGCAGCGGCGTCTCGGTGGTCACCATCTGCCCCGGCTATATCCGCACACCGATGACGGCGGTAAACAAATTCAAAATGCCGTTCCTGATCGATGTCGATGAAGCGGTACGGCGATTCGCCCGCGCCATTGATTTGAAGACCAGCTTCACCGTGATCCCCTGGACGATGGGCATCGCCGCGCGGGTTTTACGCATCGTGCCAAATTGGTTGTACGACCGTGTGTTTTCGCGCATGCCGAGAAAGCCAAGATGAAAATTGCCAAAGCAATTTTCATCGCAGTCCCCGCGCAGGCGGGGACCCAATTTACGTCCTCAAATTGAGCAAGGCGAAGGATTTGAATTGGCCGGACATCCGTGCCGGGATAACAAGAAATCAAACAAACAATTCGACTTTTAATTCCCTGCCCCAAATGACCGCCCACTACCAAACCCACCAAAACATCGCCGTCATCACCCTCGCCAACCCACCCATCAACAGCATGGGCTTTGCCACGCGCCAAGCCATCGTGGCGGGCATTGACGCGGCACTGGCCGATACCAATGTCAAAGCCATCGTCATCACGGCCACCGGCAACGTTTTCACCGGCGGTGCCGACATCACTGAATTCGGTAAACCCATCGGCATGCAATCGCCAAATTTGCACAACATCATTGCAAGCATTGAAGCGAGCCCAAAACCGGTCATCGCCGCCATCAACGGCGTCTGCATGGGTGGCGGCACCGAGATTTCGCTCGGTTGCCACTACCGCGTCGCCGCACCTGGCGTCATGATCGGCCTGCCGGAAGTGAAAATCGGCATTTTGCCCGGCGCAGGGGGTACGCAGCGTTTGCCGCGCGTGTTGCAAGGCCCGGCAGGCATCGAGTTGGCATTGAAAATGATCGTCACCGGTGAGCCGGTGAAATCGGCAGTGCTCGCTGAAAACGGCGCAATCGACAAAGTGATCGAAGGCGATTTTCTTGGCGGTGTATTGGCTTTCGCCAATGAGGTGATTGCCAATGGAAGCAAATTACCGCGCGTACGCGACATGAAAATCGACATCCCAAACGCCAAACAATTTTTCGCCGCTGCGCGCGCCAAACAATTGGCCACCAACAAACATTTCCCTGCGCCGCACAAATGCATCGATGCCGTCGAAGCCGCGATCGATATGAATTTCGACGACGGTCTCGCCTACGAATTCAGACTGTTCACCGAACTGCTTCCGACCCCCGAATCGGCGGCGCTGCGTCACACCTTTTTCGCCGAGCGCGCCGCAAACAAAATCCCCGGCGTGCCCGAATCCACCATCGCGCGGTCGATCCAGTCCGTCGCCGTGATCGGGGCCGGCACCATGGGCGGCGGCATCGCGATGAATTTTCTCAATGCCGGTATCCCTGTGGTGCTGCTGGAAATGAAACAAGACGCGCTTGATCGCGGTGTGGCGACCATTCGCAAAAACTACGAAAACACCGTCAACAAGGGCAAACTCACGGCAGAACAATTGAATCAGCGCATGAGTTTGTTGACGCCGACACTCGCGTATGAAGAGTTAGGCAAAACCGATCTCGCCATCGAAGCGGTATTCGAGGATATCAGCGTCAAACAACAAGTCTTTGAATCGCTGGATCGCGTCATGAAACCAGGCGCGATCCTCGCGAGCAATACGTCCACGCTCGATCTGAATCGCATCGCGCTGTTTACAAAGCGCCCGCAGGATGTCATCGGCATGCATTTCTTCAGCCCGGCGAATGTGATGAAGCTGCTCGAAGTGGTGCGTGGGAAAAAAACCGCGAACGACGTGCTGATGACGGTGATGAGACTCGCCAAGAAGATCGGCAAAACGGCGGCGGTGTCCGGCGTCTGCGACGGTTTCATCGGCAATCGCATGATCGAGCAATATTTGCGGCAGGCGATGTTTATGCTTGATGAAGGTGCATCGGTCGAACAAATTGACAACGCCATCGAGGCATTCGGTTTCGCGATGGGGCCGTTTCGCATGAGCGATCTCGCGGGCAACGATATCGGCTGGTACATCCGCAAACGTCGCTATGTGGAAAATCCTGCGATGAAATATTCGCAAGCGGCCGACTGCTTGTGCGAGCAAGGCCGCTTTGGGCAAAAGACCGGTGCCGGTTGGTACGACTACAAAGCAGGTGACCGCACCGCGTACCCATCGCCGACCGTCGGCGCAATCCTTGCCAATCATCGCGAAAGCATCGGCATCGAATCGCGCGCAATTGAAGAAGAAGAAATTGTCGAGCGCCTCGTGTATTCGCTGGTGGCGGAAGCCACGCACATACTTGAAGAACGCATTGCCCAGCGCGCTTCCGATATTGATGTGATCTATCTCACCGGCTACGGATTTCCGCTTTGGCGTGGCGGGCCGATGCATTACGCGGATCAAGTTGGATTGGCCAACGTGGTGAACACGATGAAAGGTTTCGCGCAAAATCAGCATGCCGACCCGCAATTCTGGTCGCCCGCGCCGCTGCTGGCACAGCTTGCAGCCAATGGAAAAACGTTCAACCCATCATGAGCAATATTCTCTCCGCCCGCGATATCGAATTCCTGCTCTACGAATGGCTCGACGTCGAAGCCATGACCGCGCGCCCGCGCTACGCCGACCATTCGCGCGAAACCTTCAATGCGGCGCTGAAAATCAGCGAACAGATCGCCACCGACCTGTTCGCGCCGCACAATCGCAAGGCCGACTTGAACGAGCCACACTTTGATGGCGAACGAGTTCACCTGATTCCGGAGATCAAACCCGCGCTCGATGCTTTTGCGGCTGCCGGAATGATGGCCGCAGGGCACGATTACGACCTCGGTGGCATGCAGCTACCCACCGTCGTCGAAAAAGCCTGCCTGGCGTGGTTTATGGGTGCCAATGTCGCGACGGCGGGATACCCGTTTCTCACCATCGGCAACGCCAACCTGTTGCTCGCGCACGGCACGCCGGAGCAAATCGAGCGGTTCGTGAAGCCGATGCTCGCCGGGCGCTACTTCGGCACCATGTGTTTGTCCGAGCCGCAGGCGGGCTCATCGCTCTCCGACATCAAGACGCGCGCCGAACCCGATGGCAATGGTGTTTATCGCCTTACCGGCAACAAGATGTGGATTTCCGGCGGCGAACACGATTTGACCGAGAACATCATTCACCTGGTGCTCGCCAAATTGCCCGCGCCGGATGGCAAATTGATCCCCGGCGTCAAAGGCATTTCACTATTTGTCGTGCCGAAATTTCTGGTTAATCCCGATGGCACGCTGGGTGAACGCAACGACGTCGCGCTGGCCGGTCTCAATCACAAAATGGGTTATCGCGGCACCGTGAATACGCTGCTGAATTTCGGCGAAGGCAAATGGACACCCGGCGGCCAAGCCGGTGCCATCGGTTATCTGGTCGGTGAAGCGGGCAAAGGGCTCGCGTGCATGTTCCACATGATGAACGAAGCGCGCATCGGCGTCGGCCTTGGCGCCACCATGCTGGGCTACACCGGATACCTGCATTCGCTCGATTACGCGCGCAACCGCACGCAGGGCAGAAACCCGCTGGCGAAAGATCCAAGTGCCGCGCAAATTGCGATCATCGAACACGCCGACGTGAAGCGCATGCTGCTCGCGCAAAAATCCTATGCCGAAGGTGCGCTCGCGCTGAATCTCTATTGTGCGAAATTGGTCGACGATGAAAAAACCGCCGAACAGGAATCCACGCGCCGCGATGCAACTCTGCTGCTGGATATCCTGACGCCGATCGCCAAGAGCTGGCCCTCGCAATGGTGTCTCGAAGGCAACAGCCTCGCGATTCAAGTACACGGCGGCTACGGCTACACGCGCGATTTTCCGGTCGAGCAGTTCTATCGCGACAATCGATTGAATCCGATCCACGAAGGCACGCACGGCATTCAGGGGCTTGATTTGCTCGGTCGCAAAGTGGTGATGCAAGATGGCGCCGCGTTCAAGCTTCTGGTGTCGCGCATCGAAGCCACACTGCATGCGGCGGATGAAGATGGCGATCTCACCGAGCTGGTCGGCGAGGTTTTCAGTCTGCTCGATCATCTGGTCGAAACCACGCGTGATCTTCACGCCGCCGGCGACATCAACAAAACGCTCGCCAACGCTTCCATCTATCTGGAAGCATTCGGCCACATCGTAATGGCGTGGATCTGGATCGACCAAGCACTCGCTGCTGCGGCGGCACCGAACCGCCACGACGATTTCTATCGCGGCAAAATGCAGGCCTGCCAATATTTCATCCGCTGGGAATTGCCCAAGGTGCGGCCGATGCTGAATTTGCTGGAGTCGATCGACACGACGACACTCGATATGAAAGTGAGCTGGTTTTAGAAAGCGCAATGATGCCCGCCAAAAATTCCACCACGCGCTTCTCCTCGCGCGTCGCTGACTACATCAAATACCGCCCGCATTATCCCGCCGAGATTCTCGATCTCCTTGCGGAGAAATGCGGCCTCACGCCCGAAAGTGTCATTGCCGATATCGGCTCCGGCACCGGCATTCTCACTAGATTGTTCTTGGAAAACGGCAACCCGGTGGTCGGCGTGGAACCCAATCGCGAAATGCGCGAAGGCGGCGAGCACTATCTGGCTGAGTTCGCGCGCTTCACCAGCGTCGATGGCACTTCAGATGCTACACGTCTGCCGCCACAATCGATGGATTTCATTCTCGCCGCGCAAGCATTTCACTGGTTCGACCAAGCAAAGGCCCGTGCCGAATTTCAGCGCATCCTGAAGCCTGCGGGCTGGGTGGTGCTGATCTGGAATGATCGCCGAATTGATTCCACGCCGTTCTTGCGCGATTACGAAGCAATGTTGCAGGAGTTCGGCAACGACTATAACGAAATCGAGCACAAGAATGTGAGGGACGAGGGCGTATTCGCTGCATTCTTTGGCGTGCCGCCGACTGCAGCAACGTTCAAAAATGCGCAACGCGTTGACTTCGATGGCTTGATCGGGCGGCTCAATTCTGCTTCATACATGCCCGGTCGCGGCGATGCGCGACATGAGGCGATGGCGGCGCGTGCGCGCGAAATATTCGCCTCGCACGCGGTGAATGGCCGCGTTGCGTTTGAGTACGATACGCGGGTATTTTACGGAAATCTTCCTAGCAAAAGCCCGTAAAACCCTATATTCGGCGGGCGTTTTCGCTTGAAATGCCGCCAAACACCGCACCAATGCTGGACTTTAGTATCTGCCCGTCAACCCCAATGCGACAAACGGCGGTTCGCGCCCGCAGAGCTTTTCAAGCATGATGAGTTCACTGTCGTTGTGGTTCACGAAGCCGGCGTTCTCCACTTTCATCACGCCGCCACGATCATCGAGCCACACCGGGCTTTCATGGTGTGTGGTCTTGATGATTTTCGATTGCGCCATGCCAACGCCGTCGATTGCGGCCTCGCCATAGCAGAGGCAAAAGTAGGTGCGCGCTTCCTGCACCTCGATATAGCAGCCGGTGCCGCGAATGCCGATCGTTGCATTGGCCGCACGAACGCGTACGCCGCCATCGGTGCGTTTGGCGAACACCGAGAGCACTTTTCCGGTTGAAATTAATACTGTTTCCAGCACGCCCGGGCTCGATTTGCTTTGCTCGAATGTGACGTTGGTGCCGTCGCGCAACAGGTAGGCATCCTTGCCGACGACCACCACCGCGAGGCTGTCTTTGCCGGTGGCAACTTTGTCGCCGGGATTGACCGCGCTGCCGACTTTCGCGTCGCGGCCATTGATGGTGGCGCTGCCGGTGAGCGACTGAATGCCTGACACCACCGGCGAATCACCCTTTGCCAACGCTTCTTGAATAAATCCGGAAATGCCGGCGGGGCCGAGCAGGCCGAGGGCGGCAAGTTGCTTCAGCGTGGTGCGGCGGGACGGTTTGATCGACACGTTTTGTGACTCCTGAAAAATTCGTTGTGAATCCATCTTACTCGCGAGCGACCGATTTGGTTTCAGGTGCGCGTGAACACCAGATCCCACACGCCGTGACCTTTGGCGAGTCCCTTGCGCTCGAACCCTGATGTGCCGCGATAGGCGGGGCGGGGCGCGAAATCGGCCGCGGTATTCTTGAGATCCGGTACGGCGCTCAATACTTCCAGCATATGTTGCGCGTACTCCTCCCAGTCGGTGGCGAGGTGCAAATATCCATTGGGACCAAGTTTTTGCGCAAGCAGCGCAACCAAATTTGGCTGAATCAATCGTCGTTTGTGATGGCGCTTTTTCGGCCACGGATCGGGAAAGAAAATATGCAAACCCGCGAGCGAATGATCCGGGATCATGTGCTTCAACACCTCGACCGCGTCGTGCTGGATGATTCGCACATTGGTGAGATTTTTCTCGCCGATCAGCTTCAGTAGTGCACCGACACCCGGCGTATGCACTTCGATGCCGACGAAATTTTTCTCGGGCAACATCGCCGCGATCGCCGCCGTGCTTTCGCCCATGCCGAAACCGATTTCAATAACCGTCGGTGCATCGCTGTCGAATAATTGCCGATAGTCGAGAATCGTCGATGCGTCAAAGGCAATCTTGAACTTCGGCGCGAGCGTTTCATGCGCGCGCGCCTGCGCCGGCGACAATCGTCCCTGGCGCAATACGAAGCTGCGGATCGGACGCATGTGCAGTTTTGATTCGTCGTTCATGGCGAAATTATACGGTGCATGTTCCGCGCGCTCGGTACAATCCCGGAATGAAAAAATTGATCGTCAATGCGGGGCGCGAAAAATCGTTGCTGCGCCGGCACCCGTGGATATTTTCCGGCGCAATGAAGTCGATCGACGACGGAACGGTATCCGGCGACGTGGTGCGTGTCGAAGCCGCCGACGGACGCTTTCTTGCGTATGTCGCGTTCAGCGAGAAATCGCAGATCGTCGCGCGCGTGTTGTCGTTCAATGAATCGGACACAATCGACGAAGCTTTTTTCGCCGACCGGATTCGCCGCGCCGTCACACTACGAAGCCCGCTCGCCTCCCAAACCAGCGCGATGCGCTTGATTCACGCCGAATCGGATGGCTTGCCAGGCCTGATCGCGGATCGCTATGGCGATGTGATCGTGATGCAATTGCTCACCGCCGGCATCGAGCCGCAACGCGAACTGCTCGCGCGTTTGTTGATGGCGACGACGGGTGCCAAAACGGTGTACGAACGCTCCGACGCCGACGTGCGCGAACTGGAAGGCTTGCCGCCACGCGTAGGCCTGATCGCGGGTGCAGCATTGCACGACGAAATCGTCATCGAAGAAAACGGCATGCAGATTGCCGTGGATATTGCGCATGGCCACAAAACTGGTTTTTATCTCGATCAGCGCGATAACCGTGCACTCACGCTTGCGATGTCGAAAGATACCGATGTGCTCAATTGTTTTTGCTACACCGGCACGATGAGTGTTGCGGCGCTGATGGGTGGCGCAAATTCGGTTTTATCGATCGATAGCTCCGGGCCGTCGTTGAAGCTGGCTGAGCGCAATGTCGCCTTGAATCGGCTCGACGCGGCGAAGGCCGAATGGCTCGAGGCCGATGTGTTTCAGGCATTGCGGAAATTGCGCGATTCTGCGAGATCGTTTGATCTCGTCATTCTCGATCCGCCGAAATTCGCACCCACCGCGCACCATGCGGAGAAGGCTGCGCGCGCATACAAAGATATCAACCTGCTAGGCCTGAAGTTGCTGCGGCCGGGCGGGCATTTGATGACGTTCTCGTGTTCGGGCGGAATATCGGCCGAGCTGTTTCAAAAAATCGTCGCCGGTGCCGCGCTCGATGCGGGGATCGACGCGCAAATTTTACGGCGCCTCAATCCGGGAATCGATCATCCGGTTGCGATCCATTTTCCGGAAGGCGACTACTTGAAAGGCCTGCTGCTGCGGCGCACGGCGTGATTGTCGCGTGGTTGCAGGTAATTTGACACGCCGCCGGAGTCGTCCTATCGTGTGAGTTGAAAAGTCGTTGTGGGCGAAATGCTGTGACTCGCCGGAAACTTTTCGCGAAATATCGACTCAATGATATTCCATCAGGGATCGATCATGAAAACAACAATTCGCAACACGTTCGGATTTTCCGCATTGATGATCGGCGCGACCGTCAGTAGCAGCGCAATCGCGCAGTACTACGGTGGCCTGAATTTCGCCGCGTCGCGCTACGCGCCGAGCGTTGCGGCGGAGGCGGATGCGGCGGGTTTTTTCCTCGCCAACACCGCGCTTGATGACCGCCGCGTGCGCTATGGATTGCGGCTCGGTTATCAGTTCTCCCAGAGTCTCGCGCTGGTGAGCCGCTATTCGGCGTTCGATCAGCGCGATTCGCTGTCGCGGATTTCGCGCACCTATGGTCTTGATCTTGAAGGTCGCGCGCCGCTTCTGGCGGGCTTCGCGTTTTCGGGGAGCGCCGGAATTGCAAGATTGCGCGCCGGTTCTCCACCCGGAGGCACCGGCGGACTCTATCCAGAGTTTTTCGCGAGCGCCGGTTCGCGCGCCGTGACAGCGGGTCGGCTGGGGCTTGGCATGCAATACCAAGTCAACAGCAGCGTCGGCCTGCGCTTCGATGTCGAACGCTATCGGGCATTCAATGGTTCGAGCCTGGGCGATCTGGGGGCAGATCACTTGTCGCTTGGCGTGATGCTCAAGTTCTAGCGACACCAACGAATGCCCTAGGGCGGACTTGTCCGCCATTGATGGTCGAATCGGCGGACAAGTCCGCCCTACGATTTGGCCGGAAATTTTCATGCGGGCCATACGAAATGAACGGCGTTATTACGAAATCTTGCCCTCGCTCGGCGAACTCGCCGACGCCTGATAAATTTTCTTCGGCATGCGGCCCGCGAGAAACGCTTCGCGCCCCGCCTCCACCGCTTTTCTCATCGCACCCGCCATCAGCACGGGGTGCTTTGCTTTAGCGATCGCGGTGTTCATCAGTACACCGTCGCAACCCATTTCCATCGCGATGGCCGCGTCGGACGCGGTGCCGATGCCGGCATCGACCAGCACCGGCACGCGCGCGCGGTCGAGAATGATTTCCAGATTCCATGGATTCAATATGCCCATGCCGGAGCCGATCAGGGACGCGAGCGGCATCACCGCGATGCAGCCGATTTCTTCCAGCGCCTTCGCTTGAATCGGATCATCTGTGCAATAGACCATCACCTGAAATCCGTCGCCGACGAGTTCCTTCGCGGCGAGCAGAGTTTCCGGCATGTTGGGAAAAAGTGTCGCGTCGTCGGCCAGCACCTCCAATTTCACCAAGGCGTGGCCATCAAGCAATTCGCGCCCGAGACGCAGTGTGCGCACGGCGTCTTTGGCGTTGTAGCAGCCGGCGGTGTTGGGCAAGATCGTGAACTGTGTCGGCGGCAAGTGATCGAGCAAGTTGGGTTCATTCGCGTTCTGGCCGATATTTACGCGGCGGATTGCGACGGTAATAATTTCCGCGCCACTTGCATCGATGGCCGCGCGGGTCTCGGCGAAATCGCGATACTTGCCGGTGCCGACCAGCAGCCGCGAAGCGTAGCGTTTGCCGGCAATCTCAAACGCATCGCTCATATGTTCCGGTGCATTCATTAACCGCCCCCAACAGCGATGACGACTTCGAGTTTGTCGCCGTCATTGAGTGGGGTCGCCGCGTGGCGACTTTTCGGCACAATTTCGCCGTTGAGTTCGATCGCGAAGCGCTTGCCGTTGAGTTGCATCGAGGCGATCAGATTTTCCACGTTGCTGCCGGGTGGAATTTCACGCGAAGTACCGTTTACTTGAAGAACCAGCATGATGTTTTGCCGCACATTCATTAAGAGTGAAGAAACGCAAAAAGTGTAGCACGCGCTTCACCGCAGAACCTTGAGCGACACCAACAATAACGCGTCACATTTGCTTGAACAAATGCGCGTATGCCCGGCTGACCTGCAGTTCCGCTTTCAGATCTTTCAATTTGACGTGCGTGCGGCCCATCACGTCGCGCTGCGTGGACGCAATGCGATTGACGTTGACGATGGTCGAGCGGTGGATTTGCCAGAATTCGTTTGGGTCGAGTTGCGCGGAAAGTTCCGCGAGCGGCGTGCGGATCAACGATTCGCCTTCCTTCGTGTAGACGCTGATGTACTTGTCCTGTGCCTGAAAATACAGCACTTCGTCGACTGGAATCTGCCGTACCGTTTCGCCGACCGACGCGCGAATCCAACGCAAATAGGCGCTCTTCGCGCCAGGCAAGACAGTCGCGAGCTGTTTGAGAATGTCGGAAACATCTCCCGGTGCTTCCGCTTTCGCGACTTTCTCCTTTAGCCTTTCGATGGATCGGGCAAGGCGCTCGTCGGATACGGGCTTCAACAAGTAGTCCGAGGCGTTTCGATCAAATGCATCAACCGCATATTGATCGAACGCGGTGACAAACACGACGTGCGTTTTCTTGTCGATCCGTGCCGCGACTTCAAGGCCCGTCAAGCCCGGCATGCGGATATCCAGAAACACGATTGCCGGATTCTCGTCGTCGATCAACCGTACCGCCTCGGGCCCGTTCTTGGCGATGCCGACGATGGAAAGTTCCGGCCACAACGCGGTGAGACGTTCGTGGAGATAGTTGGCGAGGTGGATTTCGTCGTCGGCGATGACGGCGGTGATCAGGGTGGTCATATAGGGTATTGTCCCAGCATATTGGCAGTAAACACTAGCACAGACGGGCATCCTGAGACATTATTGTCCAGGAAGCCGCGCCAGCAATGGTGTTTGGACTTTTGATTTATATCGGCAACCGCAGAATCGCCCTTGTGCCGCAGGGCGAATTTTCCTCGATGACCAGCGACGCGCGTCCGGAAAAGAGTTTCTCCAGCCGTTCACGTACATTGGCCAAACCGATGCCGCGTGAGATCGCGGAGCCAAAGCCCTGCCCGGTGTCGATCACGTCGATGCGCAGCAATTCACCCTCACGCGCGGCGCGTAGCGTAATGTCGCCACCTTCCATCTTTGGTTCCAGGCCGTGCTTGATCGCGTTCTCGACGAGAGGCTGCAGCAACATCGAAGGCAGCGGCGATGCCGCGAGCTCGGCAGGCAGATCCAACACGACGTTGAGGCGCGAGCCCATGCGGATTTGCAGGATGGCGAGAAAATCCGCCATCAACGCGAACTCGACACTCAGTGTGGTTTCTTGCTCGCGCGTCGCGGCGAGCGATGCGCGCAAGTAGGCGATGAATTTTTCCAGCATTAACTTTGCGGTATCGGGCTGTATGTGAATCAAGCCGACCACATTGGCCAATGTGTTGAAAAGAAAGTGCGGCTCGATCTGCGCTTGCAACGCACGCAGATTCGCGAGTGTTGCTTCGCGCTCGATTGACGCCACACGCTCGCGTTCGCGGGCGAGGCGCATTTCCGTGACGAGGCTGCGCTCACGCCAAAAATAAATCGCGCCGATGATGAGAGAGATCAGCAGGCAATTGAACGCGATCGCGATTAGGACGCCCGGGCGAACTATCCAGGGTGCAAATTTCCAGCCAAACACGAGCGAGGCGATGCCTAGCCCGGCCACCACGCCGACCGACGATACGCCGGTGTAATAGACCACAGGCCCCCACAGTCCGCGCGAGAGCATGTAGCGTTCAACCGGCGTGCGACCGAGCGCCATGAACATCAAATGGATGCTGTAGCCGACGAAATTCGCGATCAGGAAATTGGTGCCGACCATGCTCCAGGAAACGCGACCGGAGAAGGTCGCGGCAAACAGTACGGCCAGCGCGCCAAAACCCGCGTTCCAGATGAAAGTGTAGAGAAAATCGCGCCCGACGGAATAGGGAAACCGCCGGAACCAGGGAAATACCTCGAGGGGATGAAAGTGCTGCGCGCGTGCGCGAACGGTCTGCTCGATTTCGCGGCGCGCTTCGTCATCTTTGTGCTGGACAGCGGTGTGCATGGGGCGGTGTCAGGAGGGAAACAGAGGCTATTTTGCACCTGTCCGCTGACCCGCAGCGTGGCGTTGCGACGAAGGGCTCAGGATGCGTCGCCGATCGCGCGCAGGCGGCGCGAATCGTAGGCCCACCCATCCGCGCTGCGCGCTCCCTTCCGGAATTCCCAATGAACACCCCTTCCGGGTTGCCCGTTGGCGATCAATCGCAATGGATGGCACCGTACGCAGGCACGTCGGATTCTTGACTTCAAGCGGGAACAAAATTGCGGACGATCCGGAACGCGGATAGAATTTGCGACATTGGTTGCAGTACCTATCGTTTTTGCGGGCGTCTTATAACGGCATTACCCCGGCTTCCCAAGCTAGTGAGGAGGGGTGAGCAGGGTTTCGAGGCGCGTGCGCCGAGCCGCTGAACGATCCGCAGGCTGCGGCGGGAGTAATTGGTCGATTGCAGCGATTGGTTCACGGCTAGAATTGAGATTCGACGGCAAGTTGCGGGCGTCGTATAACGGCATTACCCTAGCTTCCCAAGCTAGTGACGAGGGTTCGACTCCCTTCGCCCGCTCCAAAAAATGGCCTCGTTGCGAGGCCAAGTTTTTCTGCGAAGCGCGAGCAGCCGTCAGCGCAGATCCGCCACCAGCGCAATCCGGGTTTCATTGCCCACCTGCATCGCTGCCATATACCGCGCATGATCCACACCCATCGACAACGACACGCCATATTTCAACGCGGCCGCCATTTCCTCGCTCAAGGGAAAGCGCACGAAGTGTACCGCTGACGTCTTCACGTCATTCTCACGCTCAAGATCTTCATCGGCAATCGCGTAGACTTTCTTGCAGCCTTCGACCTGCACCCAGGTCTTGTCCTCGATACCTTTAAGTTGCGTGAGGGCCACACGGCGCTCGGCTTCGTCGGCGTACTCGATCATCATGGTTGCCTTGAATTCTCGACCAGTCGGGATCAGCGGGTTGTAGGCGTCAAGTTCATCCTGAATGCCGGCTTCTTCGAATGTCTTTTCGATGCGAAGCATTTCCTGAATTTGGTAGCGCAACGTCAATTCGTCCTCGAACAGCAACGTGACGTGATCGCCGATATGCACAGAGCGCAGGCGTTTGTGCGCCATCGCTTTCGCGCGGAATTCCGGGCGCGCCTTGGCGTAGGCCTCAAGGCTCATCAGGCTTTCAGGGGTGATGCGTTCTTTGGTCATGGTCATTTTCTTACTCGGGAAGTCCGTAGGCTTTACGGATGAGGGTGATTGGGTGCGCGAGTTTTGCGCGATGCGGCGAATCTTTTTTCAATTGCGCGATGCCTTGCTCAATGTGGTGCCCCGCGAGTTGGCAATCCGAGCTGATGTAATCGGGTTCGGCTTCCGCCATTTGCCGGAATACGGGCTTGCCGATTTTCATCGCGGTTTCGTGAAATTCTTCTTTCACGCCCCAGGTGCCGGCGTGCCCAGAGCAGCGCTCGACCGTGGTGACTTCTGTGTCGGGCACCAGTTCCAGCATTTCGCGGGTTTTCTGCCCGACGTTCTGCACGCGTGAATGGCAGGGGATGTGATACGAGACCTTGCCCAGCGATGCTCTGAAATCGGTCTTGAGCAATCCGTCTTTCTGCCGCGCGATCAAATACTCGAACGGATCCATCATTGCCGCTTTCACCGCCTGCACATCGGTGTCGTCGGGGAACATCAGCGGCAATTCCTGCTTGAACATCAAGGTGCAACTCGGGATCGGCGTCAAGATCACATAGCCTTCCCGCGCCAGTTTCGCAAGCGGGGGAATATTTTTTTCCTTCAATTGCGCCACCGACTCAAGATCGCCCAATTCGAGTTTCGGCATGCCGCAGCAGGCTTCTTTTTCGACGAGCACATACGGCACGTTGTTATGCGCAAGGATCTTGATGAGATCAAAGCCAATGCCAGGCTCGTTGTAATTCACGTAACAGGTCGAGAAAATCGCGACCTTGCCTTTGGTGCGTTGGCCATCTTGTATCGGCAGCACGGCACTTGGCGCGGCGGTGGGGCGAAAAGTTTTCGCCGCGAATTCGGGCAACCACGCGTCTTTGTGAACGCCGATGGTGCTTTGCATCAAAGTGCGGACGACCGGCATTTTCGCCGTTGCATTGACGAATTGCACCACCACCGGAATCGTCGCCAATTTGCCGTTGCGGTCAGTTGCGGAGAGGTTGTTGTCGCGGAAACTGTGGGCGCCGCCTTGCTTGAATTGAATGGCTTTCGCACGCAACATCAGGTGCGGAAAATCGACATTCCACGGATGTGGCGGCACATACGGGCATTTGGTCATGTAGCAGACGTCGCAGAGGTAGCACTGATCGACCACCTTCCAGTACATCTTTTTTTCGACGCCATCGACTTCCAGTGTCGGGCTCGCATCCACCAGATCGAACAGCACCGGGAATGCATTGCACAGACTCACACAGCGACGGCACCCGTGGCAAATATCGAATACACGTTCCATCTCCTTTAGCGCGGACTCGACCGAATAGAAATCGGGATTCCGCCAATCGATGGGATGGCGCGTGGGTGCCTGGAGTGAGCCTTCTTGCATCGTGTTCTCGTGATGGGTGACAGGTGGGCGTGACGGCAAAGCGGTGACTGATGGTGCGTGTCGGGTGACGGATGTAGCGTGACGGAGAAAGCGGTGACTGGTGACGCGTGACGATGGTTCGTTACCCGTCACGCCTCACCTGTCACGCTTCATCAGTCACTGTTTTACCGTTACCGCATTACGCAGCGACGAGTGCGTCCAACGCTTTCTGGAACTTGTTGGCGTGCGAACGTTCCGCCTTTGCCAGTGTTTCAAACCAGTCGGCGATTTCGTCGAAGCCTTCATCGCGCGCGGATTTGGCCATACCGGGATACATATCGGTATATTCGTGCGTTTCGCCGGCGACGGCCGCTTTCAGGTTCAGCTCGGAAGAGCCGATCGGCAAATCGGTCGCGGGATCGCCAACGTGCGCGAGGTAATCAAGATGGCCGTGCGCGTGGCCGGTTTCGCCTTCCGCCGTGTTGCGGAACAGCGATGCGACTTCGGTGTGGCCCTCGACGTCGGCTTTGTTTGCGAAATACAGATAGCGGCGATTGGCTTGCGATTCGCCCGCGAATGCGGCTTTCAGATTGTCGTGGGTTTTGGTGCCTTTGAGCTTCATGGTGAATCTCCTCTGGAAAATACAAACAGGCTGTCTGCACAAATTGCAGACGTACAGGATAGGATGTTTGTCATGATCGTTCCAATTGATTGATTGCATTTTGACGATAGTCAACGCCTATCAAAATTGGCTCAACCAATCGCGCAATAAACGTGTGACGTTGGATCAGCGGCGCGCGGCCGCGAGGAATTCGTTCAGAAGAGGCTTGCCGTCGAGCAGATTCGGGTTGTCGGGCGACATGAATTCCGGGTGCCACTGCACGCCCATCACATAACCCGATCCGGTCCAGCGGATTGCTTCGACAATATCGTCGTCCATTGAGCGCGCTTCAATCACCAGATCGCGTCCGACATCTTTCACCGCCTGATGGTGAATCGTGTTGATCGTCGCTTCGCGGATATCCGGATAGAGCCGCGCGAGGCCGGTGCCTTCGAGGATGCGCATTTCATGAAAATTGTCTTCGTACCGTGCGCGGCATTGATGCGTGATATTCGAACCGGTTTGCTGCGCGATATCCTGATACAGCGTTCCGCCGAAAGCCACATTCATCAATTGCATCCCCCGGCAAATCCCCAACACTGGTTTCTTGCGGGCAATGAAGGCGCGGATCAATTCGAGCTCATACAGGTCGCGGATGCGGTCTCCCGCCCATTCCGGACGCAGCGGCACCTCACCATAGCTCTCGGGTGCCACATCTGCGCCGCCCTGCAACACCAAGCCGTCAAGATGCTCTGCGTAGTGATCGACTTTCAGCCGATCCGGGCCGTGCGGCGTTTCCTTGCTGATCGCCGGGATCATGAAGGTCAACACATCCGCCGACATGACCCAATTGGCGATGCATTGTTCGACGTATTGCAGTGTCTTGGTCGGCAACCACGCGCGCCCCGGTTCGGGATGCATCAAGCGCGCGGACAGGCCGATCTTTAGCGCGGAATTCATGGGCGTATTATGCGCGATGAACATCCGGCGTATTTGTCGCAATCGTTTTGACTTGTCTGCGCCGTAAGAAATTAATTGAAACGCTTTCCATGCCTTCCAGGATTACCGTGTGTTGTGCCGAGAGATTTTCCCTATTGATCGCCTTTTCTTGATCGTCCTTTGCATCAAATGAGCGCATTCGCAAAAAAAATAATCATCTGGCAACGGCGCGAAGGGCGGCACGGCTTGCCTTGGCAAGGAACGCGCGACGCATATCGGATTTGGCTGTCCGAAATCATGCTTCAGCAGACTCAGGTGGCAACCGTCATCCCGTATTACGAGAAATTCGTCGCGCGGTTTCCCGATGTAGCGGCACTTGCTGCGGCAAATTTGGACGACGTCATGCAATTGTGGGCGGGCCTTGGCTACTATGCGCGCGCGCGCAATTTGCATCGCGCCGCCGAAGCAATCGTTGACATGCACGGCGGTGTATTTCCACGCGCGTTCGACGACATTCTCGCGCTGCCCGGCATCGGCCGATCAACCGCCGCCGCAGTCAGCGCGTTCGCGTTCAGTGAGCGGCGCGCAATCCTCGATGGCAATGTGAAGCGCGTATTTGCCCGGCAATTTGGAATCGAGGGAGACACCCGCATGCGACCGGTTGAGGAAGCGATGTGGGCGATCGCGGACAAAAAACTGCCGAAGACGGATATCGAATCGTACACACAAGGGTTGATGGATCTGGGTGCCACCGTTTGCACGCGCACTCAGCCGGTTTGTCTGCTGTGTCCGGTGAGAAGTACCTGTGTTGCATTCGTCGAAGGACGGATTGACGAGTTGCCTGGCAAACGCATCCATCGCGAGACGCCGCACCGTCAAACGCGCATGCTGGTGATTATTTCCAATGGCGAATTGCTGCTCGAAAAACGACCGCCCACCGGCATCTGGGGCGGGCTGTGGAGCTTGCCGGAATTGCCGGTGGAGAAAGACATGTTTGAAGTCCTCCACAAGAGTTACGGCATGAAAGGGCGAACCGTTCGCGAACTGGCGCGCGTTGAGCACGGCTTCACGCACTACTCGCTGTCGATTTTTCCGGTCGAAATTTCCGTCGCGCACGTCGAGGCGCGCGCGATGGAGCCGGGCCTCATGTGGATCAACCTGGAAGACGCAATGGGCGCCGCGATTCCAGCACCCGTAAAACGTATTTTGCGCGCGCGCATCTAAACAGGACTGCAGGCGACGAAAACATCACGCGATGAGGTGTTGCTCGGCGAGTATCCGGTGCAATATTTCAAGGCGCATGCGTGCACTGGTGAGCTCCAGCATCTTTTGCTTGACCGCATTGCCCAGCGGCAATAGCTCCGTGATGCGATAACTCACCCACGCGGCGTCATCGAAGTGATCGGCGTCGATGGCACGTGTGCCGGTTCGCAAATGTACTTTTTGCAAAAACTGCACGCATGGCGCGAACTCCGGGCAATCCTCATGTGCATCATTGGCGATTGCCGTGATCCCACCGACAATCAATCCGGAATCCGCAATCGTGTGATCGACCAGCCGAAATCGCTCTTTGCCTTGCACACGAACTTGCAGGATGCCGAGGTCTTGCATATCCCAATCGGCGATCCTTGCGACGGTGCCAATGGATTCCGGCTCAGCGGCGGTGCCGACTTCCGCGCCGGAGCGAATCAACACGATGCCGAACGATGATCCGGATTTTAGACAGGCGGTGGCCATGTCCATGTAGCGCCGCTCGAATATTTTGAGTGCCAACCCGCCGCCGGGAAACAACACCGAGCCAAGCGGAAATATCGGCATGTGGACCGCCGCTTCCTGTTGCGGTAACACAGTATCCGCCACGACGCCGAGAATGGATTTGATCATCGACACAACCGCTGCATCTACCGGTCGACGCTACAAATCGCGGTGTCGGATGAGAATCTGCTGATCGGTGCCAAAGCGCTGCGCAAGCTCCTCAACGATGTAAACAGAGCGATGCTGCCCTCCCGTACAACCGATGGCGATGGTCAGCGCGGCCCGGTTGTCGCGCACATAAAACGGCAGCCAACGCATCAGAAACGATGCGATATCGTCAATCAATCGGGCGACGTTCAAATCCGCTTCGAGGAATTCTTTCACCGCGCGATCCTTGCCGGTAAGCGGACGGAGGGCAGGATCGTAAAACGGATTCGGCAGGAAGCGTGTGTCAAAAACAAGATCCGCATCGATCGGCAGCCCGCGCTTGAACCCAAAAGATTGAAACGCCAGCGTGATCCGCGATTGGTCGAGCTTGAGCCATTCCTTGATCCAGCCGCGCAGCGTGTTCGTATTCACGCCGGACGTATCCATGCGGTGCGCCAAACTCGCGACCGGCGAGAGAATTCGCCGCTCTTCGGCAATGCAATTGGCGATACCTCCGGCAATGCGCGGCGACATCGGATGGGGCCGCCGGGTTTCCGAAAAACGCCGCGTCAATGCTTCATCGTTGGCTTCAAGATAAACAGTGCGGCAATCGATACCCTTTTCGGTGAGATCTTCGATGATCCGCGGCAACGCGTCGAGTGTATGACTGGTGCGCGCATCGATGCTGATGGCGATTTTGTCCATGCTGCGCGGGTTGCTGCGTTGCGATTCCAGAAGCGCTGGAATCAATATTGCCGGCAAATTGTCGACAGCGAAATAGCCGGAGTCTTCAAGTGCATGCAGCGCCACACTCTTGCCGGAACCGGATAATCCACTAATCAATACAAGTTGCATGAAATCAGGCCAGTCTATTTAGTCGGTGCCGTATGCGCGGATTTGGCGTGTCGCCGCCGATGAATCCGCGTCGGTCGCGGCTTGAGCGGCATCATCCTGCTCGCGCATCACTACTTCATGGCGTTCAAGAAAATCCTTGGTGGAATCGTAGCCGCGGGTTTGCAAAATATAGTGGCGCACGGCCGCCTCGACCAGCACTGCAAGGTTGCGTCCCGCCACGACCGCGAGCGTCACCGTGGGAATTTCCACGCCCAGAATAAAGGTCGAGCTGGATTTAGTTTGCAGCCGGTCAAGACCGCGAAAATATTCTTCGGTCGGGCGCTCGAGATGCACGATCAAGCGCAACGTCTTGCGCGGGCGCACGGCCGTCTCGCCGAATATCGCCTTGATGTTGATGACGCCGATGCCGCGTACCTCCAGAAAATCACGCAGCAACGGCGGGCAGCGGCCTTGTATCGTTTCCGGGCCGATCTGGTAGAGCTCGACCGCATCGTCGGCGACCAGGCCAGCACCGCGAGAAATCAGCTCGAGGGCGAGTTCGCTCTTGCCGATCTGCGAATCGCCGGTGATCAGAATGCCGAAGCCCAGCACGTCGAGAAACACGCCATGGCTGGTGGTTACCTCGGAAAGCTCGCGTTGCAAATAAGGCCGCAATAGATTGACAAATACCCGGCTCATCTTTTGCGAAAGGAAAAGCGGTACACCGTGCTGATCACATGCGGCGATGAGATCGCGCGGTGCATCGGCACCATCGCAGACAAAGATACACGTCGTCTCACCCTTGCAAAGCGTGGCGAAGCTTTCGGCGCGCGCGGCAGTCGGCTGGTTCCCCAGGTAATCGAGATCGCTCATGCCCAACGCCTGGATGAGGATCGGATGTATCAAATTCAGATGACCGACCAACCCTACGCCGGCCCGGTTGAGCGCATCGTGGGTCAGCTCGCGCGACGCACCTTTGCGCCCGCCTATCCAGGTGAGCTGGAGCTTCTCCCGACGGTCGTCAAACAGCTGCTGTACGCTTAATCGCGGCATACGGTGACCACTCCGTGAGCAGTTGATGGATGAACTGCGGGTCGTCCGCCGTCATGAGTACTTCGCGCAGCTCGGGGTTGCTGAATATTTGCGTGAGCTCGGAAAGCATATTCAAGTGCTGTTCGGTCGCGTGTTCGGGAACCAGCATCGCGAACACCAATCTTACCGGTGCGTCGTCCGGCGCTTCGAACGGAATACCTTCTTTGGCGCGCACAAATACGGCAACCGTATCGCGAAGTTGTTTGAGCCTGCCATGCGGAATGGCGACACCCATTCCAAGACCAGTAGAGCCGAGCTTTTCGCGCGCGAACAACGCGTCGAACACGGTCGCGCGGGCAATGCGATTTTCGTTCTCGATCATCAGACCGATCTGCTCAAACAATCGCTTCTTGCTGGTGATGTCCATATCCAGCGCGATGCGCGGAATGGATAGTGTTTTACCGATGAGATTCATGCGCGACGAAGGATGATTGGAACGGAAAGTGGAACCGATGGTGAGGTCTACGACGTTTGCGCCACAGACGTTCAGTTGAATGACCGACGGCGAAGCGTTTTATTTGCACCCGAACGACATTGCGCAAAGTCGGCGGCCGGCTTGCGCCGGCCGCCGTGTGCATCACTCCGTGGGAATGCGTTTCAGCGCCGAAATGTCGTGCTTGTTCTTGACGCGTTCTTTGTGTTTGATGATCTGCCGGTCGAGCTTGTCCACCAGCAAATCGATGGCGGCATACATGTCCGAATCTTCGCTCTCGGCGAAAATATCCTTTCCCGACAAATGCACGTTCGCTTCGATCTTCTGTCGCAGCTTTTCGACGCTCAGAATCATGCTCACATCGATCACATGATCGAAATGACGGTTGATTCGAGTCATCTTTGAAGAGACGTAATCACGCATGGACGGCGTGATTTCGAGGTGATGGCCAGTCATGTTCAAGTTCATTTGCCAATCTCCTTTGCGAGGGGCACCGCAATCGTTGCGTGCGCCGCTTGTTTGACTACTCAATAAGGCTACCGCTTCTGCAATACACTTTTCAACAACCACAACAATCACAACCACTGCACATCCCTGAAATCCCTAAAATGCCTTTCGCAAACTGGCCGCCTGAATTTGCAGGCCTTCCCGGTACTTGGCCACAGTTCGTCTCGCCACCACAATACCCTGTTGAGCCAGAATATCCGAGATGCGATTGTCGGACAAAGGCTTCTTGTTGTCTTCCGCTTGCACCAATTGCTTGATCAATGCGCGGATTGCGGTCGCCGAGCAAGCGCCGCCGGTGTCGGTAGAAACGCTGGAGCCGAAAAAATACTTGAGCTCAAAAATACCTTTGGGGGTGAGCATGTACTTCTGCGTTGTGACGCGCGAAATGGTCGATTCGTGCAGGCCCACCTGGTCTGCAATTTCACGCAACACCAACGGGCGCATCGCGACTTCGCCATGATCGAAAAAATGCCGTTGGCGCTCGACGATTGCCTGCGTCACGCGCAATATGGTGTCAAAGCGTTGCTGTACGTTCTTGATCAGCCAACGCGCTTCCTGCAGTTGCCCGGCGAGATTTTTGCCGGCACTGTCTCGGCTGCGGTGCAGCAAATCGGCATATAGCTTGTTGACACGCAACTTCGGCATGGCTTCTTGATTGAGTTGCGCCGTCCACGCGCCGCTAATTTTCTTAACGACCACATCCGGAATCACGTAGCGCGTATCGCCGCCGCCAAATCCACGGCCCGGCTTCGGATCGAGCGAAACGATCAGTTCGCGCGCCACTTTCAACTCGCCGTCGTCGCAGCGGAGAATTCTTTTCAATTTGGCGAAGTCGCGCGCGCCGAGCGCATCGAGATGATGATCCGCAATCTGAAGCGCGCGATCAAGTTGCGGCGTATCGCTCGGCAGGCTGCGAAGTTGCAACGCGAGGCATTCGCCAAGCGAGCGCGCACCGACGCCGGTGGGATCCATTTGTTGAACATGCGTCAGCGCGATACCCAACTCCTCTGGTTCGATTTCCATGTGCTCGCCGATCGACGCGGCAAGCTCATCTAGATCGGTGCTCAAGTAGCCGTCGTCATCCAAATGGGCGATCACCATGAGTACCAATCGCCGGTCGTGCTCGGAGAGCTGCGACAACGTCAGTTGTTGAATCAGGTGTTCCTGTAGGGTGGCCTCAGCGGCCGGCAACTGTGAATAGTCGCTGTCTTCGTCGTCATCCGATTGCCGACGCGTGGTGCTTGAATAGGTGCCGCCATCTTCCATCGACGCGCCAAAATCCGCGCTGGTGTCGGTGGCACCACTGTCGCTCGGTGCTGTCTCAGAGGATGCCGCACCGTCTTCGCGTTCCCGGGATTCACCTTCGTGAGCGGACACGCCGTTGAAGGCAACGGCCGCGTCGTTCGAGGCGCTTTCCGCATCGATGCGTTCAAGCAAAGGGTTTTCGAGCAAGTACCGCTCAAGTTCGGTATTGAGTTCAACTGTCGACAGCTGCAACAACTTTATCGAAAGTTGCAGTTGCGGGGTCAGCGTGAGGTGCTGTGAGAGCTTGAGCTGGAGGCTATGTTTCATGCTGGAGATGCATCGCCGCCACGCAGTTGTTTTTCAACATACTGCCGGGAAATCATAGGCGGAAGTTTTCACCCAGATAGACTTTGCGAACAGATTCATTATAAATTATTTCGTCGGGCTTGCCGGAGGCCAAAACCGATCCCTGATTGATGATGTAGGCGCGGTCGCAGATACCCAATGTCTCCCGTACATTGTGATCGGTGATCAGTACACCTATGCCGCGATTTTTCAGAAACTTAATGATTTCCTGAATATCAATGACGGCGATCGGATCGACGCCGGCGAAGGGTTCGTCGAGCAGGATGAATCGCGGATCGACCGCCAGCGCGCGGGCAATTTCGACGCGGCGGCGTTCGCCACCCGACAAACTGATTGCGGGATTGTTGCGCAAATGCGTAATGTGCAATTCATCCATCAGCGAATCGCGCTTGTTGTCGATTTCGTCCGGCGATAAGTCGCGCAATTCCAGTACAGCCTGAATATTCTCGGCAACCGTCAGTTTGCGGAAAATCGACGCTTCTTGGGGAAGATATGCGAGCCCCAATCGCGAACGTCGATAGATCGGCAGACGAGACACCTCCTTTTCATCCAGCAAAATGCCGCCACTATCCAGCGGCACGAGGCCGACAATCATGTAAAAGCAAGTGGTCTTTCCGGCACCGTTGGGCCCCAACAATCCAACCACTTCACCGCTTTCAACGGAAAGCGAGACATCGCTTACAACAACGCGTTTCTTGTAGGACTTCTTGAGCCGATCGGCGCGCAGGGTGCTCTTGGTGCTGAGTGCATCCGGCATAGACCCGGATTCGGCGATTTGATTCATCAATCAGTCTTTGCGAGCGTTATTTTTTGGCGGCGGGCGGCGTTTTGCCATCGGACGCCGGTGCTGTCGATTGCGTGCGCGGCTGCACCTTGAACGTCACTCTGCCCTCGTCGACACCCGGTGTAGGTTTTGCACCGGGAATCTGATTGCGCAGTTCCATTTTTTCGGTGTACGTGTTGTAGACCATGTATTCACTTTCCATGAGGTCGCCGCCGCTTTTGAAACGGACTTTGGAATAGAGTTTGATAGTGCCGGTGCTATCGTCGTATTCGGCGCGGTCGGCGGATGCCTCAACAAATTCATTTTCACCTTCGCGCTTTTGCCTGAAGGTGATCGGCCCGGACGATTTGCCGAACAACTCCGCAAATGTGCCTTCGGCGGTCTCTTTGACGATCGCACGTTCGGCAGTGATGCGCATCGTGCCGCGCTCGATCAGCACATCGCCCTCGAGTTTCTTGACGTTGGTTTCCTTCGAGCCTTCATACAAACCATACTTCGATGAAATGTCCATTTCCTTTTCGCGGTCGGCTTTTTCGCTTGATGCGACGCTGGGCAAAAGTGATACGAAGATCACCGCATGGGTCAACACTCGTTTCGGCAACGTCATCGTTTGCTCCTGGGCGTGTACTTGAGATTGACGCCTTCCAATTCAAGTCGGCGAGTATCGGTGTTCAATACAAATGTCTTTGCGGTTAATTTGCCCGACAGACTTTCCATGACGACACCATCATTTGAGCGCGCAATATTCTGATCCGGAATGACCTTCATTGTCGGGGTCGTCAAAAGCATTGCCGAATGCTTTGCATCGGCCTCGGTTTCAACGCGAACGCCGCCGTCCATCATGACTTCGTCGGCACCATCCGCGTGCTTGACGAGTTGGCCGCGGGGTGCAGTTGCGGTCACCTTCGGTTTGTTGGGTTGCAATGCGGTGAACACGATTTTATCGAGCGTCGACAAATCGTCGTCGCGAAAATGCGTCATTTTTTCAGCGCGAATAGTGTATTCAACGGTGCCGCTTTCCCCCAGTTTGAGGGCGGAAAAATTCTCGATGATCAAATCCGGATCATGCCGAATTGCGCCATTCGCGCGAGTTTCATCCAATTGGACAAAACGCGACAACCAGAACGTCATCGCGCCCAGCAGGATCAATACGCTCAATGGCAGCAGGGGAATCGGTCTTGAGTTCAAGGCGGCCAAAATGTGAATGGTTGGGAAGCTCGATTGCCAAGACTGATATTAACGCGGCTGTCGCAGGGAAACAAACGACTATTGGGCCGCAAGAGAAGGCGTACCCGGCGAAATTGCCGCGAGTACGATTGCCGGCGTCAATACTTCGGGGAGAATCACCGCTTCCCCGCCGGCGGGATAGAAAACATAGAGCGGCACGCCATTGCGCCCGAATTTCGCCAGTGCCCGAGTGATTTCCGGATCCTGGACGGTCCAGTCAGCCTTCATGCGTACGACGCCGAGTTCTTTGAATCGCTGAATCACATCTTCCCGATTCAACGCAACGCGTTTGTTCACCTGGCAGGTGATGCACCAAGTGGCAGTGAAATCGACAAATATCGGCTTTTTCTCGGCGCGCAACTCGGCGATCTTCTTCGCGGAAAAAGGTACCCATCCCTCCTCGGCCCGCGCAACAGTCGATCCAACATTCTTGGTATCCGGCCAAGCGATGGCGAGACCCATGATTACGACCAGTAGTGCTGCGATAACGGCACTTCTCGGTCGGGCAAGCTGCCAATGTCCATATAGCCAAGCTGCGAGCGAGAGCAAGGTCAACCCGAATAACAGTCGCGCGACACCATCATTGCCGATTTGGGCACCAAGAACCCAGACCAGCCACACGACGGTGGCATATAGGGGAAACGCGAGGACTTGTTTCAATGTATCCATCCATGCGCCCGGCCTCGGCAGGTACCGCAGCCACTTCGGCATCAACGAGAGCATGAACACCGGCGTCGCCATGCCGAACGCGATGGCCGTGAATACCAGTAGCGACGTGGCGGCGGGCTGCGAAAGCGTGAAGCCGAGCGCCGCACCCATCATTGGCGCGGTGCAGGGGGTCGCCACCACGGTAGCGAGCACGCCGGAAAAGAATGCGTCGATCAATGCGCCGCGACCCGGTGGCGCAAGCCCGCCCGCAGCGGATTGGACGCCGAGCCCCATTTCGAATACGCCGCTCAAGTTCAACGCCATCAACATGAAAAGGGCGGCGAGAAAGCTGACGAACATCGGCGACTGAAGCTGAAATCCCCAGCCGACCGATTCACCGGCAGCACGCAACGCGATCAGCGCGCCCGCCAGCAACCAGAAAGAGACAATCACGCCGCCCAGGAATGCGAAACCTTGCTTGCGCATTTTCGCGGCATCGCTTTGCGAGTGACGCGCGAACCCCATAACTTTGATGCCTAGCACCGGGAACACGCAGGGCATCAGATTCAGCAGTAATCCACCGCCGAATGCAAACAGCAGCGCGGCGAAGAGACCCAACGATTCAGCGGGCGGAGAAGGGGGCGGGGAGGTGGCCGCAACCGGGCGCGGCAACGATTTGCCCGGGGCAGTTGCAATGGCGAGTGGCGCGAAAAAGGTAATCGCATTTCCAGAATGCGCCGCGCCCCAACCGTTTGACGAGACCAGCACTCCATCGGCACTTTTGAGGTCTGCATGGATCGGATCCGCCGCGGAGGTTTCAATGCGGTAGCCAGCGTCGGTCTTGGTCAGGATCTGCGGCGCCGCGTTGGCGATGAGCTCTTCACGTAATGGGAAAAATGCGACATCCGTCAGCGGTACGGCGACGCCGGAAGGCGGCGAAAATTCGATCGAAATCTTGCCATCGGCAACCTTGGCCGACATCCGCCAATTTGTCATTTTGGCGGGAAGTGCGGCCCGCGCCTTGGCGAATGCATCGATCCAGCGCACGTCCGGCAAGGGTGCCGCGTCTACACTTTGCAAGGTAATCGATAAATTCGCGCTTTCGGGGATGCAAACATCGCTGCAAACCAGCCAATCGGCTTTCGCCGCGAATTTGACGGGATCGCCGATTTTGAAATTTTTCGGCGTCTGCACATTGACCAAATGCAGCACTTCGCCCTCGTAGCCAAAATTCATGAGCGGGCCAAGCGGCAGTCTTTTTGGGTGCGGCCATTCGATGCTGCCCGCCGTGAATCCGCCGGGCAACGTCCAATCGAGCCGCGTCGGCAATCCGGAATCGCCCGGATTTTGCCAATAGGTGTGCCAGTGATCGATGATTTTCAGCCGCAGTGCGAGCTCGATCGGCTTGCCTGGCTGAAACGCGGCGTAGCGGGAGATGAGTTCGGCCTCGACGTGCGGCGTCTTGACGGGTGCAGCGAGGCACGCGCCCGCGAACGCGACCGGCAAGACTGCGCGTAGCAATACGCTTAGGATCAGGATCGGGTATTTGGCCATGTGCCGAATTGTTGTATAGACCCTTGTTTAGAAATGCTTGCCCGCGCGACGTTCCCAAACGCGGCAAATAAATCCGGGAAACGCTATTGGTGCCCACAGTCGGATTCGAACTGACGACCTACCGCTTACAAGGCGGTTGCTCTACCCCTGAGCTATGCGGGCATGGTGATTCGTGTCATTGATTCGCGGAGAATCGGCAAGTCCCGCAGAAGTTTTGGTGCTGTTGAGAGGAATCGAACCTCCGACCTACTGATTACGAATCAGTTGCTCTACCAACTGAGCTACAACAGCATGCGGAAAAGACAGCCTGAAATTATAGCCGAGACGGGGCATGCTCGCCAAGTAAGTGATCTCGCAACAGGCGAAGAAAGAAGTCTCAATCGTTGGATTCAGTCTCGAATTTCCACCCCAGAACTAATTGACTCTTCACATTTTCACCATTGACCTGTCCCGGAGAAAACCGTGATTTTTTCAGGGTTGCAATGATCGGTTCGGTGAATTCAGAATCGGGCGCTTCACCCTCGATCCGCACAAAATCAACTGCACCGTACTCATTAACAAAAATTCGCAACCTTACTTCAATAGGCTTGGCGCCGACGCCGAGCTTTGGCGGCTTGAACGCGAGGCTACCGACTGGCGTCGGCCGCGTATCGAGCGCTTTGGCGCGAAGGTAGTGCTCATCGGGCGTTGCGATGGGGATAAAAATTGCATCGCCGGACGCCGTTTTTTGTTCCCGCGGCGCGAATACCAATGTTGGCGAAACTATCGATGTGGATGGCGAAACAGGCGAATTCGCGGGCGATGCCAAATTGACATAGGCGAAAATTTTTTGCACAGCCCGCGCTGTGGCCACTTCAGGCGGGCCCTGCATCCGGGCGGAACCCGCAGTTTGGATCAAAATGATGCAATGGGCGACCAGGGAGGCGGCAAGTGCGATCAGGAATCCATGCAAATGCCGCCGCTTGCCAATTTGGGCGGCTTCGAGGATATTCGTGAACACGGCTGTCATGGCGGCAATGGTAGCAGTTGACTTTCCCGTTCCGCTGCCGTGTGTCGGTCTGCTTTCGCCGCCGGTCGGGGTAGATTGTGGGCGCAGCATTGCATGCACAATAATCGTTTGAGAGGCAAAAAAAATGCGAACAAATTCACTCCCTGCGCTAACTGCGCAACTTCAGTTCAACAATTGCATTCAACGGGGCTTTACGCTCATTGAATTAATGATCGTGGTTGCCATTATTGGGGTGCTCGCGGCGATCGCTTATCCATCGTACCAAGATCAGGTTAAGAAAGGCCGCCGAGCGAGCGTTCAGGCGATCATGCAGTCGATCGCGACCAAACAGGAACAGTATTTGTTGGAAGCGAGAGTTTATGCGGCGACGGTGCCGGCATTGAAGGTCGGCACCACGGAGACGGACGCCTGGTACACGATCACCATCGCCACCAATGCGGCACCCCCAACGTACACGATTACCGCTACTGCGATCGGTCCACAGGCAAGCGACGGCAATTTAACGCTTGATTATCAAGGCGTGAAAGCACCTGCAAACAAATGGAAATGACCCTAAAGCCTGCCGCCAAGAAGCGATCATTCCGGCGTGCCCGCGGGTTTACGCTGGTCGAACTCCTTATCACCGTCGCGATTGGCGCGGTGCTTGCGGGACTAGCAGTGCCAAGCTTTCAATTCCTGCTGGTGAATATGGAGGTGCGAAGCGTTTCGTTTGAACTCGTTTCGCAAATGATTTTTGCTCGAAGCGAGGCCTTGAAACGCAACGCTACTGTACAAGTGAACGCGGTTGCGGGCGATTGGAACAAAGGCTCGCAAGTCGCGTTTGGTGCGACCGTCCTGCGCACGCAAAGTGCCGTAAAACGCGTGGGAGTAACACCGGTTCCCGGCGGTACTTTTTCGATTTCTTTCACGCAAACGGGCCGCGTCGCCAATGCGCCGGTGACGCTGGAGGTCGCAGACCCAACCGGAACTTCGCCGGAAAGAAGCTGCATCACGCTCGGCCTCACGGGAATCGCGAGCAGCAAGAAAGGGGCATGCTGATGCATACGTTGAGAAGAAGTGTAAAACCTGCGCCAGCCAAGTCGCGCGGCTTTTCATTGCTTGAAATATTGGTCGCGGTGATGATATTGGCGATCGGATTGTTGGGTATGGCCGCCTTGCAATTGGTGGCAACCCGTTCTGTTCAGGAGTCCTTCCAACGTTCGCAGGCAATATTGTTGATGCAAGACATGGTTGACCGGATAAATGTCAATCGCAAGAGTGCGCGCTCCTACGACCTTGGCAGCGGTTATCTGGGCACCGGAAGTTCGGCCACGTGTGGACTTTCAGCTGATGCCGATTGCCAGGCATGGGCGCAGTCGTTACTTGGTGCTGCGGAAAAAAGCGGTGCCGCGAATGTCGGCGCCATGATTGGCGCGCGCGGATGCATATCTTACGATGCAGCGACCGAATTACCGAGTGCCGCCGACACTGGCATCTATACCGTTTCCGTGGTGTGGCAATCGCAATCAGGGGGCTTTTCTCCGCCTATCAGCGTGCCCTGCGGAGCGGGGCTGTATCCCGATGAATCGCAGCGGCGGTTTGTATTCACGCAGTTTCGCGTCGGCAAGCTTACGTAGGTCAAGAAAATGCAAACCGGACAACGCATGAATCAAATATACGCTGGTCGCGATGAGCGCGGATTCTCGATCATCGAATTCATGATCGCCATGACGCTGGGATTGATCGTGATGGCGTCGCTAAGCACATTGCTTTTCAACACCAGCGCGGCCAACCGCGAAGTTGAACGAGCGAATGCGCAGATTGAGAATGGCCGCATCGCCGTCTCAATATTGCGTGATGAAATCAAACTGGCCGGTTTTTACGGGGACTACGGCGATGTCCTGGGTACGCCTGCCGCCGCGCCGCCGTTATGCAACACCGTTGTTCCTGCGGATTTGCAGACCGCCATGTCAATGCCCATTCAGACCGTAAGCGGCGCGTCGTCGACGGCATTGGCGGGGTGTGGTTCAGGGCCACTGGTACTGACCGGAACCGACATTATCGTCGTGCGCCGAACAGATACGATTCCTGTTTGCGGTGCCGGCTCGCCCCATCCCAGCCCGACGGTGGGTGCGTTTTACGTGCAGACCCGGCCCAAGCCGAGCGAGTACGAAGTGCAAACCGGTGCGGGAGGTTTCACGTTTGGCGTAACCAAGGCGGACGGCACACCGACGCAGATGTGCCGTGCGGTGAAACCGGCGGCATCTGCCGATCGCTTGTGTCCCACCGCAACGATCGCCAAGAACGCCACCGGGACCTGCGCGGGTTTTACGGCGGGCGCGATCAATCAATTGCATATTTCGGTGTTCTTCATCAGCCCGTGCAATGTCTGTTCCGGCTCGAAGGCGGATACGCTGCCAACGCTGAAGCGACTGTCGTTGGGTGTCGGCGGCTTTGTGCTTGAGCCGCTGGTGGAAGGCATTGAGAATCTCGCGATCCAAATGGGCGTCGATACCTCGCCGAGCAGCGATGTGGTCGGTTATGGCTCGCCGGACAAATTTGTCGACATACCAGCAGATATGGGTGAGTGGGCAAACGTCGTCGCGGCGCGCATTTTTGTCCTTTCTCGAAGTGTCGATGTTTCTCCGGGCCAAGTCGATGCAAAGTCTTATGTGCTGGGCACGCGCAATATTGCCGCTAAGAATGACGGCTACAAACGTCACGTATTCAATACGTTGATCCGCATAGAAAATTTGGCGATGCGCCGGGAGATTCCATCGTGATTTCGCATTCACATCCGCCTTACCCAATGAGGTACCGGCAATCCGGCACCGTGTTGGTGATGGCGCTCATGTTTCTGGTCATTCTGACCATTCTCGGCATCGCGGCGGTCAACGGGACCTCGCTATCGTTTCGCGCGGTAGGCAACATGCAAAGCCGTAATTTTGCCGTCAGTCTTGCGCAAGCGGCAATCGAGCAAAAGATTTCTTCGTCGGCCTCGTTCTATACACCTGCCGCCGCAACGATAACCATACAGGGTCAAAGTGTCTCTGTGACCGCGCCGCAGTGTGCCGGTGCCGCGACCGCCGATGGCTACGATGTAAACAGCCCCGTGAGTCCCGACGACACGCGCTGGGAGATCGGTGCATCGGTCACGGATACCGTTACCGGCGCGAAAGTTGCGTTGCGGCAAGGTGTAAAGATGATCATGAAAAAGGGCACGGGTTGCGCTTGATTGTGATGCGCCATATTTCAAATTGATTTAGATCTGCCGCCGAGAATTGTTTGATCTACACGGCCGACAACAGAATTTCTGAAGGAGTAATCATGATTCACAAATTGATTTCAAAGTTGCCATTGCGGCGCGCCGCCGGCTGCGTCGCCGCGCTCGCGTTGGCATCCTGGACGGGGCTCGGATTGGCCGAGGATATCGAGTTGTACAGCACCAAGATCGATACGCCGGCCGAGCGTCCGAATGTGCTGATTCTGCTCGACAACACCGCCAACTGGAGTCAGAGCTTCGACGGCAGTACCAAATTCGCCGCCGAAAAAGCCGCGCTGGCCGCAACTTTTTTGGGCTTGGATGACCGATTCAATGTAGGCATGATGATGTACTCTGAGACCGGCGCAGGCAACTCCGGCCCCGACGGCGGTTATGTTCGCTCGGCGGTGAAGAACATGAACCTGACCAACCGGACCGCATTGTCGAATCTGATCCTGTCGCTCGACAGCAACAACGATAAAAGCAATGGCGGCAAGTTGGGGCTGTCGATGTACGAGGTTCACCAGTATTTCAAGGGTGCCGCCGCGTACGCGGGCACCGGCAAGGTTAAGCAGGATCCGGCGGCGGGGCCTTATACATCGCCAATCGGTGGCAACGGTTGCGCCAAGAATTTTCTGATAATGATTGGCAATGGCCCGGTGCAGGACAACAACAGCGACACCACAACCTCTACTAATTTCCTGTCGGGATTGGGGGGCAATACGACGACCATTCCCCTGTCACCGAGCAGCTCACAAGACAACATCGCCGACGAGTGGGCGCGATTTCTCTATGGCAAAGATTTGAACGCTACGCTAAAAGGCAAGCAATGCGTGACGACCTTTACCGTCGACGTAGGCCCCAGCAGCACCGGGCAAGGTCCGGGGTTTTCATCGCTTCTTGAAAGTATGGCTCTGCAGGGCAAGGGGCTCTATATTCGCGCCGATACCATCGCCCGCTTGAAAGCCGCGCTGGAGCGCATTTTCAATCAGATCCAATCGGTCAATAGCCAGTTCGCGTCGGCGTCGCTGCCAGTGTCGGTTACCACCCGCGGCACCTACCTGAACCAGGTATTCATGGGCGTATTCCGGCCTGACGCGTTCCGTTCGCCACGCTGGCAGGGCAATCTCAAACAATACAAGCTGTTGTTCGACAGCAGCAACAATTTGTTCCTGGCCGACGCGTTGAACCAGAAAGTGGAGAACGATGTCACCGGGTTCGTGATTCCCGATGCGGTGAGTTTTTGGACAAACAAACCCGCGACAGACACCGGTTTCTGGAGCTTCTCTCCTGATGGTTCGGGTGGCGCGTTTGACCTGCCCGATGGTGAGTTCGTCGAAAAAGGCGGCGCTGCGCAGAAATTGCGCCAGACTTTTGCGACCTCGCAGACTACCCGAAAAATGTACACCTGCATGTCGTGCACCACGACGTTGGAGAATTTCGACAACGCCAATGCGGGGATTACCGACGCGGCGTTGGGCGGTGGGTTGACAGCGTCCGTCACCTCGCTGACCCGCGTAGGCAACGTGGCCACCGCAACAACCGCCGCCGCGCACGGATTTACTGACGGGCAGAATGTGGTGATCTCCGGTGCAACTCAGCCGGAATACAACGGCACATTTTCGCTGGGATTGATTAACGCCACTTCTTTCTTCATTACCGTTGCAGAAACCCCGCTGACGCCTGCTTCCGGCTTGATCAATGTTGCCTTGCCGGGTGCTCCAATAAACGTGACGTCGATTACCCGTGTGGGCAGTATTGCCACGGTCACTACTGCTGCCGCGCACGGCTTTACCAATGGACAAATGGTCAGCATGACCGGTGCCACCCAGGCGGAATACAACGGAACCTATGCCATTACGCTGCTAACGGCCACAACCTTTTCGTATTCAGTGATTGTCGGGCCAACAAGCCCCGCTGTGCTAGGCGCGTCGCCGGCGGCCAAAGTCGGCGTGACCACGACCGTGATTTCAACCTTGACACGTAGTGGCACCACTGCGCTGGTTCGGTTGAGCGCCAATACGCCGGCGGCATTCATCGTTGGCGCCGCGGTCACCATCAGTGGCGTCACGACGGCGGGTTACAACGGCGCATACGTGATCACCGGCCTGGGTGCCGCTTGCGCCGGCGCGGGCAGCCCGGTCGGGCGTTATTTCTGCTTTACGATGGTCGAGACTCCTGCATCGCCCGCGACCGGAATCATCAAGGCCGATGGCGGCGGCTCTACCAAGGCGGTGACCTCAATCACCCGGGTCGGTACGCTCGCGACGGCGACAACGTTGGTCAATCACGGCCTTACAGGCACATTTTCGGCAACGCTCTCTGGTGCCAACGAAGCCGGATACAACGGCACCAAGATGGTCACGGTAACGGCGGCCGACAAATTTACATTCACGGTCACGGTCGGTCCTGTCACACCGGCAACCGGGACCATTGTGGCCACGAGCGCAGCGTTTGACAAGACGACCTTGGTCAACTGGATGCGAGGTGCGGATAATTACGAAGACGAGAACGGCAATGGTGTTTCAACCGACGTGCGTTCCTCAATTCACGGCGACGTGCTGCATTCGCGCCCTCTCGTTATCAATTACTTCACGGGCAGTGCCGACGACGTGGTTGTGTATTACGGCTCCAACGATGGCGCATTTCATGCCGTGTCGGGTAACAAGAGCGGGGCTGCCTCCGATGGGCAGGAAATATGGTCGTTCGTTGCAAAAGAATTCCTGCCAAAACTCGGCCGATTGATCACCCAGGATCCCTCCTACGGTACCGTCGCGCCGTTCACGCCGCGCAGCTATTTCTTTGACGGCCCCATCGGCTTTTACACCGAGGACGCCAACAAAGACGGAATACTTGAGAAGGCCTACATTTATCCGACGATGCGGCGCGGTGGACGCTATATTTACGCGTTCAATGTTACCAACAAGACAACTCCGCTGTTGATGTGGAAGAAGGGCTGTCCCAATCCCACGGGCTCAACGGGATGCGATACCGGATATGGAAATCTTGGACAAACCTGGTCGCAACCGACATCGGCGAAAGTCCCTGGGAATGCGAATCCGGTGCTGATTTTCGGCGGTGGCTACAGCACCGCCGCGGATGATGTCGAACCACAGGTTGCGGCAACGATCGGCAACCGCATTTACGTGGTCGATGCGGTGACGGGGGACGTGCTTCGGGAGTTTGGCGCGGGGAATGTCGCCGGTAATCTCGACAGGCTCATTTCCAATAGCGTCGTCGCCGACATCTATCCGGTGGACGCGAACGCGGACGGAACCACTGACTGGATTTACGCGGCCGATACCGGCGGCAATGTTTGGCGGGTGGATGTGTCGGATCCAGACAAGAACAAATGGAAGATCTGGCAAATTGCCTCCATCGCCGCAACCGGCGTCGATGCGCGCAAATTCCTGTTTGCGCCGAGCGTGGTGCGCGGCAAGGACAAGAACGGCGAGTTCTACGCCATCATCATCGGCAGCGGTGACCGCGAAAAGCCAACGGACACGTATGCAGCCTATAACGTGAAAAACCGCGTGTACATGTTCAAGGATCGTTCAGTCGGCCTGGACGGCAGTGCACTGGGCGGGCTTGCCGTGATCAAGGACCCGGCGCAGGACACGAGCTCGCCGAAGATGCTCTACGACATTCTTAGTGGTGAAGCCGCCAATGGCAGCAATTACGCGACCACGGATGCGTCGAAGATCGCCGATGCGCGCGGCTGGGTATTGCGGCTGGAGAACACAGGCGAAAAAGTGGTCGGTACCGCGACCACCGCGGCCGGCTTTACCGCGATCAATACGCATACGCCGCGCAACAATCTTGATACCGAATGCAACAATTTGGGTGATGCGCGTTCGTACTTCATCAACTACGTCAGCGGCGAACCGCCAAAAGGTGAAGAGCGCAGCACAGTGCTGACGGGCGGCGGCTTCATACCCTCCCCAGTGTTTGTCGTCGTTGACACCACCACGGCGGGGGGCGGCACGCTAAGACCCGGCGCTGGTATTCTTTTGGGCACGCGCGTTAAGAATCCCGGTGGCAGCGCGTTTGATGCCCGTTACCGGACTTACTGGTATGAAGTCAAGGACGAGTGATCGTCATCAGGATACTTCGCAGCAATGAATCGGGGCCGCATATGCGGCCCCGATTTTATGTGGCGACTCGATGCGAAAACTAAACTTTTGCCCGGCTCAATCCCGACGGCAATGGAAATGTAATGTTCTCGGTGATTCCGTCGAGTTCACGCACGCTTGCCGCGCCGAGCGTTTTCAAATGGCCGATGACGTCGCGCACCAACACCTCGGGGGCCGACGCGCCCGAGGTGACGCCGATGCGCTTTTTTCCCTTGATCCAGTCGAGTTGAATTTCGTCTGCGCAATCCACTTGATGTGTCTCGCAGCCCAACAGGCTCGCCAGTTCCCGAAGCCGGTTGGTGTTCGAGCTTGAGCGCGAGCCGACCACGATCACCAGATCCACCTGCGGCGCCATGAATTTGACGGCGTCTTGCCGATTCTGCGTTGCGTAGCAAATATCGTCCTGTTTCGGCCCGACGATTTGCGGAAATTTTTTCTTCAGCGCGTCGATGACGATTTGGCAGTCATCCACCGACAACGTCGTTTGCGAAACGTACGTCAAACGCGTTCCCTCAGGAATGCCCAACTTAGCGACATCGTCCGCAGTTTCGACCAGATACATTCCCGCTTCGGATTGACCCATCGTACCTTCCACTTCGGGATGGCCATCGTGGCCAATCATGATGATCTCAAAGCCCTCGTTGCGGCGTTTCATCACTTCGACGTGAACCTTTTTGACCAGCGGACAGGTTGCATCGAACACGCTGAAGCCGCGTTTGGCGGCTTCGATGCGCACCGCTTTGGAAACGCCGTGCGCACTGAACACCAGCGTCGCACCCGGCGGCACATCGGCGAGATCTTCAATGAAGATCGCGCCTTTGTTGCGGAGGTCGTCCACGACAAACTTGTTGTGGACGATTTCGTGGCGCACATAGATCGGTGCGCCGCGAAGTTTCAGCGCGCGCTCGACGATCTCGATGGCGCGATCAACGCCTGCGCAAAAACCGCGCGGATTGGCTAGCAGAATGTCAGTGTCGATCATCTTGAGGTATTTCGTCTTTGTCGATATTCGGGAGGTAAAACTCTAGCACTGGTGCGGTGTTTCAGGAACTTTTGCCTGAAACGCCCCGCCAGTGCTAGAGACAATCACTGGGGTACTTCTATTTACCCTGTCGTACCGGCGAAGGCCGGTACCCAATTTTCGTAAGCCATTGACACATTGACAAAATTGGGCCCCGGCCTACGCCGGGGAGACAGAGATGTGAGGTAAATAGAAGTACCCACTGGGGCGCTACTATTGAACCGGCAATTAAATATGTTGAAGCGCGCCCTTTCCCGCGTAGGCGGGGATCCAAGTTTTCTGCCATTCCGCTACGAAACTTGGCCCCCCGCCTACGCGGGGGAAGGAAATAATTGAAGTCAGTTCAACATGTTTAATTGCCGGATCAATATTTGCCCTCAATTCTTGTCATCCTCGCGAACGCGGGGATCCATTTTTCGTTGCCACTCAGGTGTTTACAAAAAATGGATTCCCGCGTTCGCGAGAATGACAGGGTAAACAGAAAATTCCACTGGAGACTTCTATTCAACGGCCAAACCCGGCTTTCAGGGGAATCACTAAACTAATCTTACTGTGTTATAAAAAACAAGCTATTATGCGCGCATCTTCAACCAACCTGTCAAGGCGAAGATGGACGCGAGAATGGAAAGGTTCGAGGAGTACGTGTCGATGATTGCGGGTCAGCTTGGGCATGCGGATCGAGTGGAACCGTTTCGCGGCTACTGCGCCGGATTGATGCTGCCGGGCGAGCGCAAGAGCGTCGAGCCGATGGCGGCGCGGATCGCGCCGAAGTCGGTTTGCTCGGCGCATCAGCGACTGCATCATTTTGTCGCCGATGCCGCCTGGTCGGACGCGGCGGTGCTGGGCGCGGTGCGGGAGCACGTGCTCGGCGCGGTCGGCAAACGCGTCGGTGCCCCCGAGGTGCTGATCATCGACGACACCGGCTTTCCCAAGAAGGGCAACCACTCGGTGGGGGTGGCACGGCAATATTGCGGACAGTTGGGCAAGCAGGACAACTGCCAAGTGGCGGTGAGCCTGTCGCTGGCCAACGAACACTACAGCGTGCCGGTCGGTTGGCAGCTTTACTTGCCGAAGGACTGGAGCGGGGATATGACGCGACGCCGGCAAGTCAAAGTCCCGGACGCCATCGCATTTGCAACCAAGCCGCAGATCGCGTTGCAACTGATTGATCAGGCGCGACAAGCGGGAGCCGGTTCGGCCACCGTCATCGCCGACGCCGGTTACGGCATCGACACCGCCTTTCGGGATCAACTCAGCGCGCGCCAACTGCCCTATGTCGTCGGCGTGACGAAAGCGGTCAGCGTGTGGCCCGAAGGCAGCGCTCCCCTGCCGCCGGCCCGCTGGTCCGGTCGGGGACGCAAGCCCTCGTTGCTGCGGCGCGACGCGCAACACCAACCGGTGTCGGTCAAGGCGCTGGCGCTGACGCTCCCCGCCCAACAATGGAAAAATGTCACCTGGCGGGAGGGCACGAATCAGGCGTTGAGTTCGCGCTTTGCCGCTGTGCGCGTGCGCTGCGCGTACCGCGACCACTGGCGGAGCGAATTGCGCGCGGAGGAATGGCTGCTCATCGAATGGCCGAAAGGCGCGGCGGAGCCGACCAAGTACTTTCTGTCGACGCTGCCGGCGCGTACGCCGATGAAGGAGTTGGTGCGGGTGGCGAAGCTGCGCTGGCGCATCGAGCGCGACTATCAGGAACTCAAGCAGGAGTTCGGGCTCGATCACTTTGAAGGGCGCGGCTGGCGCGGTTTCCATCACCACGCCACGCTCTGCATCGCGGCCTACGGCTTTCTGCTCGCCGAGCGCCTCGCGCATCCAAAAAAAACGCTGCGACATTCGTTTCCTGGCCAAATCGCTGCCGTACCCGGAGACTTCCGCCCGCGCGGCTCCCCTGCGCGGCCAGAGACACGTCCCGGATTCGATCACCACGCTCCGCCTCGAACTCGCCGCCGCGCTGATCGCCCGCCTGCCGCGATGTCCTTGCTGCGGGATGCGAAGGGATAATTTAGTAACACAGTAAGACTAAGCTAAGTGGATTATAGAAGTACTCAGGCTGAGGGATGGTGGATGACGTGCATTTTGCCCGCCGAAATTTGGAAAGAGCAATCTTGCGAACAATGGTGAATGCCGATTTGCTCAAGCGCCAGTTTTCTTGGAAGCCGATACCCTCGTCGCCGTCGAATCACTTGGCGTGCGAAACGAGTCGAAAATCAGCAGCCCCGCGCCGATGCAAATGCACGAGTCAGCGACATTGAACGCGGGCCAATAATACCCGGCGACATGCCACTGAATGAAATCCACCACGTGTCCGTACGCGACACGGTCATACAAATTGCCGAACGCGCCACCGATTACCAACGCCAATGCAATCGACAAAAGGCGATTGCCCCGATTGTTGCGCAACATCCAAATAAGTACGGAGGAAATGGCGAGCGTCAACACGATAAAGAATCCGCGCTGCCAACCGCCGGCATCGGCGAGAAAGCTGAATGCGGCACCTTTGTTATAGGCCAGCACCAGATTGAACCAGGAAAAAATGTACTTGGATTCGCCGTACTGAAAATTGGCGGCAATGGCGAATTTGGTCGCCTGGTCGAGAATGACGACAACGAGGCTGATCCAAAGCCAATGCATCCAATGGTGTTTCATGTCTTCGTTATGCATAGAACCGCGTCTCACCGTCGCCAAAGAGATTGCTTACGCAGCGGGCACAGATTGTCGCGTGAGCGGTGTCCGATCCGACATCCGCGCGGTAGTGCCAGCAGCGTTCACATTTTGGATACGGGCTGGGAGTCACCACGATTTCATTCTTGCTTTCGTCAGTTTCTTCGTTGACCAAGGCGGCCGATGTGATCATCACAAAACGCAAATCGTCTTTCAATGAATTCAGCAACGCTTTATTCTTCATGCTGACGCTGGCTCGGATTTCCGCCTGAAGCGAAGAGCCAATCAATCCTGCGGCGCGCTGTTCTTCGATTTTCTTCATTACTTCGCCGCGCAATGCTCGAATATCCGACCACCTATCAACAAGTTCCGCCGCGCCCGCGACATCGGGCAATCGGTGATATTGATGAAGGAATACACTTTCATCGACATCATTGTGAAGCATCGCCCAGATTTCCTCAGCCGTGAAAGAAAGCACTGGCGCAATCAACCGCGTCAATGCGTGCAGGATGTGATGCAGCGCGGTTTGCGCGCCGCGCCGGGGCCGGGACTTTGCGTGCGTCGTATAGAGTCGATCTTTGAGAATATCGAGATAAAAGCCACCCAGGTCCTCGGAGCAAAAATTTTGTATCGCCTGCATGGCCGGCTGGAATTCGAATTTGGCGAAGTGCGCGAGCACCTTGGTCTGCAACTCCGACGTGAGCGCCAGCGCGTAGCGATCAATCTCCAGCCATTCCTCGACTGGCAACGCATCCTGCGCGAAATCGAAATCGGCCGTGTTCGCCAATAGGAATCGCAATGTATTGCGGATGCGGCGGTAGCTTTCAACGACCCGCTTCAGAATTTCGTCGGAAATCGATTGCTCGCCGGAATAGTCACTTAGGCCCGTCCACATGCGCAGAATTTCCGCGCCGAGCGCATCCGATACTTTCTGCGGCACCACGGTGTTGCCCAATGACTTGGACATTTTCCGCCCTTGCCCATCGACCGTGAAACCGTGCGTCAACAAATTCTTGTACGGGGCGCGGCCATTGATCGCGCACGACACCAGCAACGATGAATGAAACCAGCCGCGATGCTGATCCGAGCCTTCCAGATACATGTCCGCCTGCCCCGGTTTGCCATCGGTATCAGGCAGCGCCAACGAAGGTGTGGTGGCCAGAACGGTATTGAAGGTGGCTCCGGAATCGAGCCAGACATCGAGCGTGTCATTGCTCTTGTCGTAGTTATGCGCGTCGGCACCGAGCAGTTCTTCGGCAGTGATGCGCTGCCACACTTCGATGCCTTCTTGTTCCACTCGGTCGGCAACTTTGCCCAGCAATTCAAGCGTTCGGGGATGCGGCTGCTGCGTTTCCTTGTGCAGGAAAAACGGAATCGGCGTGCCCCATTTCCGCTGACGAGAGATGCACCAGTCGGGACGGTTTTTGATCATGCCGTGCAAACGCGCCTTGCCCCAATCGGGGAAAAAAGCCGTCGCATCGATCGCCGCCAAGGCCAGTTCGCGCAAGGTCATGTCGTCGCCATTGCCCTTGATATCCATGCCGATGAACCACTGCGAGGTCGCGCGGAAAACGGTGGGCGTTTTGTGGCGCCAGCAATGCGGATATGGGTGCTGATATTTCGGATTCTGATGAAACAGGCAGCCCGCCGCGTCGATTGCTTTGACAATTTCCGGTTGCGCTTTCCAGATATTCATTCCGCCGAACAGCGGCAACGACACCGCGTATTGACCATTGCCCATCACCGGGTTGAGAATTTCATCATTGGTCATGCCATAGCGTTTGCATGATGCGAAATCGTCCACGCCATAAGCGGGCGAAGAATGAACAATGCCCGTGCCGGTATCGAGGGTGACGTAGTCGCCCAGAAAAACGGGAGACACGCGATCATAGAACGGGTGCTTGAATTCGATCCGTTCCATTGCCTGGCCGTTGGCGGTGGCAATAGTTTTTCCCGTCAAGCCATAGGTCTCAAGACATGTGCTCACGCGCGCCGACGCGAGTACCAACGTGCCGCGAGGCGTTTCAACCAACGCGTACTCAAATTCCGGATGCACATTCAACGCCTGATTGGCGGGAATCGTCCAGGGCGTTGTCGTCCAGATCACCGCATATACCGGGCCTTCGGGCAATGCATTCAATCCGAACGCCTTCGCCAATTTTTCCCGCTCGCTATCCACAATCGGAAACCCGACATCGATAGTGATCGACGTTTTTTCTTCATACTCCACTTCCGCTTCCGCGAGCGCCGATTGGCAGTCGAAACACCAATTCACTGGCTTCAATCCGCGATAAACGAAGCCGCGTTCAAACATTGTGCCCAGGGTGCGAATTTCCGCCGCTTCGGTGCCGAAATTCATGGTCTTGTAGGGATGATCCCAATCGCCCAGCACACCAAGGCGAATGAAATCGGCCATCTGCAATTCGACTTGCGATTCGGCATGCGCGCGCGCGAGTGTCATGAGTTTTTCGGTGGGCAAATTTTTGCCGTGCTGCTTCTCGACGAAGATCTCGATCGGCATGCCGTGGCAATCCCATCCGGGAACGTACGCCGCGTCAAAGCCGGCCATTTGCTTCGATTTGACGACGATGTCTTTCAGAATCTTGTTAACCGCGTGGCCGATGTGAATCGCCGCGTTCGCATAAGGCGGGCCGTCGTGAAGGATAAATTTCGGCTTGCCTTTCGAGGCCGCGCGAATCTTGTCGTAGAGCTTTCGCTGGTGCCATTCCGCGACCCAAACCGGCTCGCGTTTTGCGAGATCGCCGCGCATCGGGAACGGCGTATCGGGGAGGTTTAGCGTTTTCTTGTAGTCAACTTTTTGATCCATCATCCATCATCCGCAAAATGTTTTTCGCTCTTCGCGCGTCATCATGCATTTGCACGACGAGCGCATCGAGGCTCGCAAACTTCAGTTCATCGCGGATTTTTTCGATGAAGGCGACTTCCAGCCGTTGGCCGTAAAGATCGCCTGAGAAATCGAAGAGGAAGACTTCCAAATGGCGGTGGTTTTCAGATGAAACCACCGGATTGGTACCAAGATTGGCGACCCCATTGAGGATCATTCCAGACTTGCCCGCCACTCCCTCGAGCCCGCGAGTTACTAGTCGGCATTTTACCGCAAACACGCCCCCCAACGCCGGCCTTTGCCGGCGCGCCGATGCGCCCAACGACACATTCGCGGTCGGAAATCCCAACGTGCGCCCGAGTCGTTTGCCATGAATCACGCGACCAACGATTTTGTAGGGCGCACCGAGCATGCGCCGCGCGGAATCGAGATCGCCCCGCGCAAGTGCTTCGCGAACCGCAGTGGAAGAGACCCGCACCTGGTTGGCGAAAACGTCATTCATGGTTTCGACGTGAAAGCCATGCGCGTGGCCGGCGGCGCGCAGCATCGCGACATCGCCACCGCGTTTGGCGCCAAACCGGAAATCATCGCCGACGATAAGCCAGCGGACGTTCATGCGGGTCAATGCGTCGACGAATTGTTCGGGCGATTGCCCGGCGAATGCCGCGTCGAATCGCGGAACGAATGCGCACTGGATACCGGCGACGACGAATGCGGCCAACTTCTCGGTGACGCTCATCAATCTCGGTGGCGCAGAAGTCACATCGTTTTTCAACCGCGCGAAAAACTCACGCGGCATTGGCTCGAAACTCATCGCCGCAGGAGTGAGGTCGTTGTTGCGCGCGGCGGTCACAACGGCATTGAGAATCGCCTGATGGCCAAGGTGAATGCCGTCAAAATTGCCGATCGCGAGCGCCATTGGCCGAGACCCGGCGACGAGCGCGCGATTCAAGCGGAAGCCGATCACGATTGGCCGCGCTTCAAAAATTCGCGTGCGCGCAATCCCATTGCCCAAAGTGACGCGAAATACACCGCCGCGCCGACCGTGATGACCCACGCGAGCCGAACGCACTTGGCACCCGTCCCCAGTGCCAGCCATTCGCGTTCCGCACCCGCCACCCACCACAGCGCGCCGCCCATCAGGTACAGCGCCACCGTCAACTTAAGCAGATACGCAAGCCACCCGGGTTCCGGCGTGAAAATTCCCTCACGGCGCATGAAAAAAAACAGCAGACCGGCATTAACCGTCGCGCCTACGCCAATGGAGAGCGCCAGCCCTGCATGCGCAAACAGCGGCACGAAAATAAGGTTGAAAAGCTGCGTAACGGCGAGTGTGAAGATCGCGATTTTCACCGGTGTTTTCACGTTCTGCCGTGCGTAATATCCCGGTGCCAATATTTTGATCAGAATGATTCCGGTGAGCCCGACCGAATAAGCGATGAGCGCGGTGCGCGACATCAAAACATCATTTGCGGTGAAATGGCCGTGTTGCAAAAGCGTTGAAATCAACGGTGCCGCGAGCAGGGCCAACCCCAGTGCTGCGGGAAACGTCAGCAGCAGTGTGAGACGGAGTCCCCAATCCAGCAATCGCGAAAATTCCCGCGGATCGGCGGCGGCGTGGCTGCGAACCAACGACGGCAGCAGCACCGTGCCCAATGCAACACCGAGCAACGCGGACGGAAATTCCATCAGTCGATCTGCCGCCGTCAGCCACGAGACCGAACCATCCTGCAAGAAAGATGCAATTTGCGTATTGAGCAGCAGGGAAATCTGAGCGACCGATACGCCGAGGATCGCCGGTGCCATCAATTTCAAAATGCGCACCACACCCTCGTCTTTGCGAAAGCGCCATGCGGCAAAGGATATTCGCGGCAGCATGCCGATCCGGCGCAAAGCCGGTATCTGAAAAGCCAGTTGCACGACGCCGCCGATCAAGGTGCCGATGGCCAATGCCAATATCGGTGGATTCACCTGCGGTGCCAGCCAGACCGCCGCCGCAATCACCGAAAGATTCAGCAATACCGGTGTGAACGCGGGCGTTTTGAAGGCGCTGTAACTATTGAGAATGCCGGCCGACAGGGCGACCAGCGAAATGAAAAAAATGTACGGGAAGGTGATCCGCACCATTTGCGTGGTCAGGTCGAATTTGCCCGCATCGGCCGAAAAACCAGAGGCGGTCAGATAGACCAGCAATGGCGCGGCGACTACGCCGATCACGGTCACCACGAACAAGACAATCGTAAGCAGGCTCGCGATGCGATCTGCAAGCAGTTTTACGTCGGCGTCATTGCCTCTCGCTTTGAAATCGGCAAAAACCGGGACAAACGCTTGCGAAAACGCACCTTCCGCGAACAAACGCCGAAGCAGATTGGGAATCCGCCATGCAACCTGGAACGCGTCCATCGCGGCCCCGGCACCGAACAAGCTGAAGCCGATGATTTCGCGCGCGAGCCCCGTCACGCGCGACAGCAAGGTCATCGCGGAGACGGAAGCGGCGGCTTTCAGCAAATTCATGTTGGGTCGGCGGTGACAGGCGGGTATGAGGCAGGCCCGTGGCAAAAAGCCCTGCAAAATCAGCGGGTTTGCTTTTTTATTGCGGTGCGCTATAATACAAGGCTTCGCGCAAAATTCATTGCAAGAATCTGGAAAAATCATGGCAAATACCAAACAAGCAGCTAAACGCGCCCGTCAAGCAGTCAAGCAGCGCGCGCATAACATGTCGCAGCGCACCGAATTGCGTACGGCCATCAAGAAAGTCGCCGCTGCCGTCGCTGCCGGCGACAAAGTCAAAGCCGAGGCGGTTTTCAAATCGTCCACGTCCACGATCGATTCGATCGCCGACAAGAACATCATTCACAAAAACAAGGCTGCTCGTCACAAGAGCCGTCTTTCCGCTGCGATCAAAGCACTCGGCTCCAAAGGCCAGACCGCCGCGCAAGCGTAAGTCACCCGTACATGATCTAGAGGGCAACGCAGTTGCCCGCCTACGACATACCGCCAATCGAGTCCCGGAGTTCTCCGGGGCGTGATCGAAAGATCAAGATTGGCGGTTTTCTTTTGGGTGGCGTCCGGTTATCCCCTCAGCCGGTGGCCACGATTCGTTCCAGCGCACTGCCCGGCACGGGGCAGTAATCCTCCGATGCCGGCTGGGATGGATCGATGACCACCAATTCATTGTCCTTCGCGAAATCGAGCAAGAAACGGTGCGCGCGGGGCTCAATTTCGATCAACGTGAGTGCGACCACCACACAACGCACCCCATCAAGCAACACTGGCCGTACATACGGCGAATAGCGCATTTGATGGTCGCCGCCGAAGGTCGACATGATGCCGCAAAGCCGCTCCGCCCAATCGCTGGGGCGAAACGCCCGACCGCTTATGGTCATGCCTTGGATGACAATGCGCTGCGGTGCGGGAGGATGGACGGGGGGCGAAAGTGAGCGCATTGAGCGACGAAATTGTTGTATCGAAAATGCCACGCGCGGTGGCGGCAATAAATCGGCTCATCCTCGTCGGCTCGTGCGCTTGAAGGGAAAGGAACTAGCGATCGACGAGAGTGAAATTATATCGACACAGCCGATGCTCAGTTCGAATATTTGGTCAGAATATTGCCGATCTTCACGCAAAAATCCCGCTTTGCATTCCGCGCGCGGCAATTCGTTGATTGATTTTTCGCATGATTATCCGCCGTCCGCGATGTTGCACTGCAACGTCGTTTGGCCTATATTTGTGCCTATAGACATGATGCGGCGGCCCCCGACGACCATTTCGGGCCGCCGTTGTCATTTTTGGCGCTGAGTGTGCGCGCCGACGCATTGGAATGGAGGCGAATATGCAGTCCCCGCATCAAATGAACACGTACAAACCGGCTCCCGTCGCCTTCACGCACGGCCAAGGCGCGTGGCTCTATACCACCGATGGCCGCAAGCTGCTCGACGCACTGGCAGGCATCGCCGTTTCCGGATTGGGACACGCGCATCCCAAGCTCGTCAAAGCCATCGCCGAGCAAGCCGCAAAAATTATTCATACGTCGAATCTGGTGAATGTTCCCGAGCAGGCTGCATTGGCCGACAAGCTCTGCGCATTGGCCGACATGGACAACGTGTTCTTCGGCAACTCGGGAGCCGAAGCCAATGAATGCGCGATCAAACTCGCGCGTTTTTACGGCCATCAGCGCGGTATCGCGAACCCGCAAATCATTGTCATGGAACGCGCCTGGCATGGCCGCACGCTGGCCACGCTGGCAGCGACGGGTTCGCGCAAAGCGCAGGCCGGTTTCGAGCCGCTGGTAACCGGATTCATCCGCGTGCCCTACGACGATATCGAAGCGATCCGCGCCATCGCGCAGCACAACAAAGACGTGGTGGCGGTATTGACCGAAGTGGTGCAAGGCGAAGGTGGCATCGTGCAGGCTCGTGCCGAATATCTGCGCGAACTTCGTGAACTGACTACGCAAAAACAATGGCTCTTGATGATCGATGAAGTGCAATCCGGCATCGGTCGCACCGGAAAGTGGTTCGCGCATCAATGGGCCGGCATCACGCCGGATGTGATGCCACTTGCGAAGGGGCTGGGCTCGGGCGTGCCGATCGGTGCGTGCCTCGCGAAAGGGGTTGCCGCGCAGTTGTTCAAGCCGGGCAATCATGGCACCACCTTTGGCGGAGGGCCGTTGGTGTCGGTGGCCGCGTTGCGTACATTGGAGATCATGGAGGAAGAAGGCTTGATCGCGAACGCCATCAAGTTGGGCGAGATCATGAAAACGGAATTTCGGAAAGCGCTCGCCGGCGTTGCCGGCGTCAAAGAAATTCGCGGCATGGGATTGATGATGGGCATCGAGCTCGACCGCCCATGTGGCGATATCGTCAACATGGCGCTCGAGTCCGGCCTCATGACCAACGTGACGCAGGACAGTGTGATCCGATTGTTGCCACCGCTGATCATCAACGAAACCGAAGCGCGCGAAATCGTTGCGAGACTAGTGCCGGTAATCGCGTCATTCTTGTCGCAAGCCAACAAGGCTGCGGCGTAGTTTCGGGAAATACATGAGACATTTTCTGCAATTCAAGGATTTCACTCGCGACGAACACGAACATCTGTTCGCGCGCGCGAAAATCCTCAAGCATCGTTTCAAGAATTACGTGCCGTATCAGCCGCTGACTGACCGCATGCTGGCGATGGAGTTCGAGAAGAGTTCGACCCGCACCCGCGTGTCGTTCGAGGCAGGCATTTATCAACTCGGCGGGCAGGCGATCAATCTTGATTCGCAGTCCACGCAGCTCGGCCGCGCCGAGCCAATTGAAGACACCGCGCGCGTCATTTCACGCATGGTCGATCTGGTCATGATCCGCACTTTCGAGCAGGAAAAAGTCGAGCGTTTCGCCGCGCATTCACGCGTACCAGTGATCAACGGCTTGACCAACGAATATCACCCGTGCCAGGTACTCGCGGATATTTTCACGTTTGTGGAGCAGCGCGGATCGATCACCGGAAAGACCGTCGCGTGGATCGGTGACGCCAACAATATGAGCTATACCTGGCTCGACGCCGCGCGAGTGCTCGATTTCAAATTGCATGTCGCCACGCCAATTGGATACGAGATGAAATCACAGCGCGGCGAGAAACTCGATACCAAACATCTGGAGACATTCAACGATCCGATGGATGCCGCCAAAGGTGCGCATATCGTTACCACCGACGTCTGGACGAGCATGGGATATGAGGCCGAGACGGCAGCGCGCAAAACCGCATTCGCCGATTTCATCGTCGACGCCAAGGTGATGGCGAACGCGGATCGCGACGCGCTGTTCATGCACTGTCTGCCCGCGCATCGCGGTGAAGAGGTCAGTGAAGAAGTGCTGGAAGGGCCGCAGAGCGTCGTTTGGGAAGAGGCCGAAAATCGATTGCATGCGCAGAAGGCGCTGATGGAGTTCTTGCTGTTGGGGCGCATCGATTCCTGATTTTCGTGCGACAACAATTTTTTGCTATTGAAAGTGATTATGAGTGACGTAAAAAAGGTGGTGCTGGCCTATTCGGGCGGCCTGGATACTTCGGTCATCCTCAAGTGGTTGCAGGATGTCTATCAATGCGAAGTCGTGACCTTTACCGCCGATATCGGCCAGGGTGAAGAAGTCGAGCCCGCGCGCGCCAAGGCGCTGAAAATGGGCATCAAGAAATCGAACATTTTCATCGAAGATTTGCGCGAAGAATTTGTGCGCGATTACGTGTTCCCGATGTTTCGCGCCAACACGGTGTACGAGGGTGAATATCTGCTCGGCACCTCGATTGCACGCCCGTTGATTGCGAAACAAATGATCGAGATCGCAAGGAAAACCGGCGCCGACGCAATCTCGCACGGTGCCACCGGCAAGGGCAACGATCAGGTGCGCTTCGAACTCGGTGCCTACGCGCTGATGCCCAACGTGAAAATCATCGCGCCGTGGCGCGAGTGGGATCTGTTGTCGCGCGAAAAACTGTTGAAGTACGCAGACCAACACAAAATCCCGGTCGACTTCAAGAAACGCAAAGGCGGCGGTGCGCCTTATTCGATGGATGCGAATCTTCTGCATATTTCTTACGAAGGCGGCATTCTCGAAGATCCGGCGTTTCAACCGGAAGACAGCATGTGGCGCATCACCGTTTCCCCCGAAAAAGCGCCGAACAAACCCGAGATCATCGAGCTCACTTATAAACAAGGCGACATTGTCGGCATCAACGGCAAGAAGTTCTCGCCCGCGAGTGTGTTGACGGAATTGAACCGCATCGGCGGCAAGCACGGCATCGGTCGCCTCGACATGGTGGAAAACCGATACGTCGGGATGAAGTCGCGCGGTTGCTATGAAACCCCCGGCGGTACGATCATGTTGCGCGGCCATCGCGCGATGGAATCGATCACGATGGATCGCGAAGTGCTCGCGTTGAAAGATGATCTGATGCCGCGCTACGGTCGGATGATTTACAACGGCTACTGGTTTTCGCCCGAGCGGGTTTTGCTGCAAGGCTTGATCGACGAATCGCAAACGACGGTGAATGGCACGGTGAAATTGAAGCTCTACAAAGGCACCATCCTGGTCGTCAGCCGCGAATCGAAAACCGATTCGCTGTTCGATCAAACCATCTCCACTTTTGATGATGACGGCGGCGCGTACAATCAGGCGGATGCGGGCGGATTTATCAAATTGAACGCGCTTCGCATGCGCATTGCGGGCAATCAGGCCGCGAAGCGCGCGAAGTCGAACGCCGCCAAGAAGTAGCAATCCCACTTCTGTTTCAAAAGTGTAATGTCATCCTGAGCGTAGCGAAGGATCTCGTCATGACAAGATCCTTCCCCCTGATCAAGTCTGGGGTCAGGATGAAAGCACCAAAGATTGAGAAATAGAATAACCCATCCAACCGCAGGTCAACGCACGCAGGTGATGTATGCCCTCATTTGATATCGAATCCGAAGTCAACAAAGTCGAACTGAAAAATGCGATCGAGCAAACCAACAAGGAAGTGTCGACGCGATTCGATTTCAAAGGTTCCGACGCGCGTGTCGAACAAAAAGAACTCGAACTCACACTTTTTGCCGACGACGATTTCAAGCTCGGTCAGGTCAAGGACGTGATGCTCAACAAGATGGCCAAACGCGGCGTGGATGTGCGTCTGCTCGATGAAAAAGATCGCACCAAAATCGGCGGCGACAAGGTCAAGCAAATTATCAATGTGAAGAACGGCATCGAAATTGAACTCGCAAAAAAAATCGTCAAGTATTTGAAGGACGCGAAGCTGAAAGTCACTGCGTCCATTCAAGGCGAATCCGTGCGTGTTTCGGGTGGCAAACGTGATGATTTGCAGGCGGCGATAGCGTTGTGCAAATTGAAGGTCGATGAAGTGCCGTTGCAGTTCAGCAATTTTCGCGATTAGGTTTTACCACGCAAGTTTGGAGCATCCTAGAAACCCCGTCGTTCCCGCGCACGCGGGAACCCAGTGACTTTCGTCGCACGACGCCGGAGATTGTTTTGGGTGATGCGCGGGTTTTGTAGACGTAGATCGCCCCCGGATCAAGTCCGGGGCAGGCTATTTGGCGCGGCGTTCAGAGCATTTCGGCTTCAGCGCCGCACCAGTGCTTGTGTTTTTTTGTTTGGGGAATTTCCAAAAGACCGTCATTCCCGCGAGTGACGAATTTTTGACGTTTCGAGAATTGCTGTCAGGAGAGCCAGGCGTCATTTGTTTTTATCGGCCCCAATCTGCTTTCCCGCACCGCCTTCGCCCACCACCACAAACGGTGCCCAAAACAGCGGATGCGCGTATCCCGGATGGTCAGGCGTGTCGATCACCGCCAGCATTGCCTTGCGATGCGCCTCCGCTTTACCTTGCGCGGGATTGACTTCGTATTCTTTCAACATGCCGGTGGTAAGCGGCACCGTCGCATCCGAGGCCACTGGCCAGTGCGATACCAGCAGCGAGCGGGCGCCCGCATAGAAGAACGCTTTGGCCAGTCCCGATAATCCCTCCGCGCCCGGTGTGCCGTCTGCGGCGGCGGTATTGCACGCGGACAAGACGACCAAGTCCGCGTTGAGTTTCAGCTTCGCGATTTCGCTCGCCGAAAGATAGCCGTCGTCCTCCAGCGATCCTTCTCGCGGTGGCGTCAGGATCAGGCCAGCTTCACCGATTCCTTTGATCTCGCCGGCCATCAGGCCGTGAGTGGCGAAGGCAAGGGTCCGGTACTTCGACAAGTCGAGTTGCTTGATCTTCGTCTCGGTCGCATTCTCCTGTAGCCACAGCGAATGTTGATCAGACTTGAACGCCTTTGCCATCGCGCGCAGCTCATCAGCGGTTTCCGGCAATCGCGGTGCGTTGCGGATCACCTCGACATCGGCAATTTCGGTGGCCTGCGTTGCATTCGCGGCGTTCTTCACCCGCGCATTGCGAAATACTGCGGCGATATTCATCTTGCTGCGATTGCCGCGCGTGGTGCCGCTTGTTCCGCCGATGAGTGGATCGCCGAATCCGGCAAACGGTTCCTGCGCCGTGTTCGTTTTGGTGAATTGCCGAAAGGCCTGAATCGAACTCACCGACGGCAGCACCGACAACGCGTAGTGCTTGACGAGCCAATCCACCCTCCGGTAGTCGGCGTCGCTCTTGATCTCCGGCGGGGGCGACGCGACCAGCATGCTGAACGGCAGACTCTGCAACGGGCCGGTCGGCACCACCATCACATGCTTTACTCCCGCAAGGTACGGTAAGGCGGGCGCGAATATGCTTTGGTACAGATCATGCAGCACGCCAACGCTGACCCGTTTGAGTCGGTCATTCCCATCGAACTCCATCTCGGCGCGGATCGTGGCGACCTTCTTTGCGATGTCCTTCGCATCGACTTGGAGCGCCTGAAAGACTGCGCCGTCCGGTTTCACCACCCAGATAAAACTGGAGCTGCCAAGCGCATAGACCAGCATCGCTTCGTCTGGCTTCAACAACGCACGAATCTGGCTGACGGAAACGGGTTCAGGACGGGTGAGTTCCTGATATTCGGGAAAGCGGCGCGTCAGTTCCGCATCGATAATTTCGATTTCTTTTGCGGCACTGTTGATGTCGTCGCGCACTCGTTGTTCGTTCTCGGCATTGCGCTGTTGCGGTGGCTTGCTGGCGGCACTGACCAGTTGCGTCTCGTTCCTCGATCGACGCTCGCCGGCATCCTGCTTGCGCTTGATCAGGCTAGCCAGCGCGTCGTCGCCCGTGGCGAAGCGTGCGGCCATTTTGGCGATGGCGGAAGCAGTACCGGAGGCTTGTTCGAGTTGCACGATCTGAACGGATTCATCGGTGATCTTGTCGGCAGGTTCCTTGAATGGATTGCGGGAAAGTAACGACAGGTGATTTAAGAATCCCAGCCGATTCTGTGCGGCCTCGCGAATCGCTGCATCACCTGTGCCGTCGGCTACGATCCGTTGCCGATAAATGGCGCTAGCTCGGCGCGCGAGAGGGAGCGCGTGGTCGTACCGGCCTTGATCTTCATACATGGCCGCAAGTTGATTCAGGCCTAGCGCGACATCAGGATGATCTGATCGAAACGCTCTTTCATTCACCGCGAGGGCACGCTTAAATGACGACTCCGCCTGCACGTACTGCTTTTGGCTCGCATATATCAAAGCAAGATTGTTCAGGGTCTTAGCTACATTGGGATGGTCAGCGCCAAAACTCTTCTCCACGATCATCAGTGCTCGTTTAAAGAGCGGCTCAGCCCGCGCGAGCCAGCCCTGTCTGCGATATAGTTCTGCAAGGTTATTTAGGTTCGTGGCTACATTGGAGTGTTCCGGGCCGAAGGCTTTCTCCCAAATTGCAAGCGAACGATTTAGGAGCGGCTCGGCCAGCGTGTAGTAGCCTTCGTCGCTGTATAGCTGCGAGAGGTTATTCAGAATCAATGCAACATCAAGATGGTCCGATCCGAGGGCCTTTTCCATGGTTGCCAGCGCACGTTTATAGAGCGGCTTGGCCTGCGCGTTCTGGCCTCGGTTGGAATAGTGGAAAGCAAGGCTGTTCAGACTCAGTGCCACTTCATGATTGTTCGGGCCGTGGGCCTTTTCATTGATTGCCAGCAGGCGCTTCCAGAGTGGCTCGGCCAGCGCATACTGTCCTTGATCGTCATGTAGTCCGGCAAGACTAATTAGGCTATTCGCCAACCTAGGGTGATCTTGGCCGAGGGCCTTTTCGTTGATTGCTAACAGGCGCTGGTAAAGAGGCGCAGCCAGCGCGTGCTTCCCTTGTGTTTTCATATACGTCATCGCGAGCATGTTTATGCTCATGGCAACGTCCGGATGATCAGCGCCGAGAGCCTTTTCCTTGATCGCAAGCGCGCGCTTGTAGAGCGGTTCGGCCAGTCCATACTCGCCTTGTTCGGTGAAGAGCAACGCGAGGAGGCCCAAGCTCAAGGCAACGTCGGGATGATCCGGGCCAAGGGTATTCTCTATAATCGTCAATGCACGCAGGTATAGCGGCACGGCCTGACTGTACATACCTTGGGATTTGTACAACGATGCGAGAGTTGTCAGGCTCCAGGCAACGTCCGGATGATCCGGCCCAACGGCTCGTTCGCGAATCGATACAACGCGCTTGTCTAGCAATTCAGCCTGTATGTACAGTCGTTGGGATTTATACAAATCAGAGAGGTTTCCCAGGATCTCGGCAACGCCGGGATGAGTGGTGCCGAGGGTCGTCTCGCGTATTGCGATTGCGCGCTTGAAAAGCGATTCAGCTTGTTCGTATTGGGCTTGGCTGGAAAAGAGCAGCGCAAGGTTGTTCAAACCTTGGGCCAAGTCGGGATGATCTTGGCCGAGCGACCTCTCTAGGGCGTCAAGTGCCTGTTTCGCAACAACTGCGGCTTGGGCGTGATATCTCTGAGTGTAGAGCGCCTCGGCCTCCCGATCAAGTTTCTTCCATTCGGCATCTTGTGCCTGGGCCGTGCAGGCTATACACAGTGTGAGAGCACCAACGGCGGCAAGCAACTTTGGTTTGTAATTCCGAGAATGCTCTTTGTTTGTGTTGAGGAAATCTGCCTGCATATTGGGAGGTTCCTCAGCGCGCGGTGAGCGATGAAAGCTACATGCAAATTGCGATGCCTGACAGCTACCAATTTCGAAACGGTATCGCAGAGGGCCTTACTTGATTTTTCGCTTGACCCGAAAGCCCGGCAGCAACAAGCAAACTCTGTACAGATCGGCAGGCTTGTTCAGCATTCGGTGTTGGACCAACGACGATCTCTGATATATCAAATACAACGCTTTGCGATCTTAGTGGCAGTCGATAAAAGGGAACGATCATCGATTTCCCTTCGCGATAGTCGAATCCATCAATTCCAACGCTGCACATAAGCGGCCTTGTAATGATTCGCCATTCTCGTTCTTCTCGGAAAGCGGAGTGCTTCAGAATCGGCGCGTATCGATGCAAATATATGCCAAGACTGCCGCCGAACGGGAGAGTATTTTCTGGCTGCATGCTTTGCATGCGTTGTTCCAGCACTTCCTCAAGTAGGGCGCGAATACATCTATGTTGTTCGGATTCGTCGTAAATACACTTCACCAAATAATAATTGTGCTGGTTGCAAATCTTTCTTAAATGTTGACCAGTAAATCCGATCGCGTAACCGCCTGTCGGCGAGCCATAGGCGCGCCACTGCGAGAGCGAATCTGCTACCTCTGAAAATGAACAAACGCAAACATTAATACTCTCCAAACTGCTGTCTAAATTCCTTCGCATCGAATCAAGTTGAGCAAATTCCTTTTTGCCTTGGTACTCATCCATCATCACTGATATTTCCGAAATCGCTAGTTCTCTTGCGTATCGATACTCTTGGCGATCATTCAGATACTGAGTATGGGTTGCCCAAATTTCCTGATTCTTAACAATGCCCAGCAATCCTGCTTGCGACGTGTAGTGAAATAGCGGAATCTCCGGGACCGGCACCAATATGTCATTGAGCAACGCGCGCTTCATTGGTGGGTCTTCAAAAACCAAATCGGTGCCGATGTTGAGGTTCTTGGCAGCGCGCTCTAACGTCGTGAGAAATTTCTTGTCCACGACTATTTAAGACTGAATGTGTGAGTGCGCTCGATTTTTCGGCACCGAAAACACGAATAGTGAGGCACAAGCCGGGCTTTCCACAGACAAAAATTATTGCCGATCAAGCCGCCGCCGGCAATGCGCGCTGAAACCGTCCCGCAACGATACCTCTAACGGTAATGTCTTCGTCAAGCTCTTCCCAACGCAACGCGTAGCCATTAAGGCGCAAGGTCACTTTTTGCAGCTGTTCATTGGTCGCGGCGGCTAGACGATCAAAACGATCTGCGGGAAAGCCCAATTGGCGACCGTCGGTCAGCTCCACGAAAACAGTGCGGCGATCCACCCACACCCGAGAGGCGAGGACTTCCATTTCAGCGGCGGTGGAACTCATGGTATTTCTCCATCAGGAACGTGCGATTCTCGAAGACCAGTCTTTCAATTTTCCGAACTTCGACGGGGGCGACATTTAAGCTACGTGCCAACAACACCGGATCTAGCCAAAACTTGCACTCACCACTACCGGTATCAACATGTATGTGCATGTGTGGATATTACTCGCGGCAGGACGCACTCGTCTACGCTCGGCTTGATGAGGGTACGGATGGACTGGATTCCGGCCTGGAAGCAATTAAAGGGAAGCAACTAAAGGGGCCGCGCTCCAATGGCACTACCTTAAGGAATTTGTGAGAGTGAGGCAGTTGGGCTGAGAGCCTCGAATCGTTATCATTTGGTTGTCGAATCCGAGAATGAAAACGAAGGAGGATCAGCCCAAATGGATACTACCAAGGTCAGGCGG
>JANPBQ010000262.1:0-4682 GCA_031430555.1 Betaproteobacteria bacterium | reverse complement strand
TACATGGACGTGATCGAGTTCAAACTCAAGGACGGCTGCAACATGGCGAAGTATATGGAGATCGTGAAGGAATTCAACGTCGTCGCGGCCGAGAACGGCTACAAGGCAGAGATCCTGTCGCCACTCCAGCATAACAATCTTGAGTCGAGAGTTTGGGTTGGCCGCACCAAGAACGCCGAGTCGTTTGGCAAGGCCTGGGATGTGTACCGCAGCGCGCAAGCCGATGCAAATTCGTCCCGGGGAAAACTGGGGGCACGCTTTGCAGCTTGTTCGACGTTGGTCGCCCGTCGCAGCTACGAAACCAATTAGCCTGTTTGGGGGGCGCACTGCGCAGCCGACTTACTCAAGCACTGGCGCGGGTTGCAGAGCATAAATGCCTGAAATTCCTCGCCAGTGCTAGTGATGCTAGAAGTAAGTGCTGGCAGGCTACTTGACAAACCGCCATCAACCAAAGGCGTCAGCAAAACGAAAAAGATGTTCACTTCCACAACATTCAAAGGGATAACCATGTTGAAAAATTTAACCAGAAAATTCGCCGTATTTTGTGCAGCGGGCCTGATGATGTTTGCATCCAACCCATTACTTGCACAAGAGTGGTCTGCGCCGCAGAAGGAGATATGGAAAAACGTTGAGGCGTATTGGGCACTGGATGCGGCAGGCAATAGCGAAGGCTTCCTCGCGTACTTTCACGCCGACTACATGGGCTGGGATCACCTACGTGCGGTGCCGGGCGGCAAGGACGCGGCAAGGAAATTCATCACCCACGGCCACAAGACTACAAAAACGCTGGTATACGACATCCAGCCGGTTGGCATCAAGATCCACGGCAATATCGCGTTCGCGCACTATCACTTCGTGCAAATTACCAAGGATGAAGCCGGAAAAGAAAAGGAAAGCTCCGGCCGCTGGACTGACATCCTGATGAAGCAAGGGGACAAATGGGTATTGATTGGCGATCACGGCGGGCGCACCTCTAAGGAGTAGCAGCCAAGCAGCCTGCCGGACTTAAGGGAAATCGGCTGCAAAATGACCTGACCGGTGCATATTTCCCCGCTTTCCATCGCCAATGGAACAACCATTGGCTTGAAAAGCGTGAAAATCTGCCCACGCCCAGCTCATTTTTAGTTACGGCATAACCTAAAGGTTAGCCTTCTCTGAAACTTCGTTTTCGCACCGATTCCTTAAGTTCGACAGGCTGCTAGCCTGGATTAGGTGCGCGCCTGATCCGGGCTGTAGAGGCATCATCATTTAACCAAAGGGGAAGCAAATGAATCAGCCATCCGAGTTCAAGAAAAGACTTCAAGGAAAAGTGGCCATCATCACCGGCGCGACCGGCGGCATCGGTGAAGCGACCGCGAAATTGTTTCTGCAAGAAGGTGCGAGCGTCATGCTGGTCGCGCGCTCGGCGGACAAAATGAAAGAAACCTGTGATCGACTGGGCAGCGGAAAAAATCTCGCAAGCTGCATTGCCGATGCCACCGACGAAGCGGCCACGAAAGCTGCGGTCGCAGCGACCGTCAAGACCTTTGGCGGCGTGGAGATCCTGCTGGCCAATGCCGGCACGGAAGGTCCAGTCAAGCCGATCGAAGCACAAAGTCTTGCGGACTTCGAGCAGGTCCTGCGCACCAACGTCATCGGCGTATGGTTGTCGATGAAATACTGTGTCGAGCCGATGAAAGCACGCGGTGGCGGGTCGATGATTGCAATGTCATCCATCGCGGGAATGATCGGCTCTCCGGGACTCGCCCCTTACATCGCCAGCAAGCACGCGGTCTATGGCCTGGTCAAAACGGTCGCGCTGGAATTGGGTGCCGCGAAAATTCGCGTCAATGCGATCGGGCCCGGGCCCATCGACAACCGGATGATCCGTTCGATCGAAACGCAACTCTCGCCTGACAATCCAGACGCCGTGCGTGACTTCCTCAACACCAAGATCGCACTTCAACGCTACGGCACCAGCGAAGAAGTCGCGCAGCTTGCGTTGTTTTTAGCAAGCGACGACGCCTCTTACTGCACCGGCGGGATTCACATGATCGATGGTGGTTTTACGGCGGCGTAACATGTAGCGCTAACGAAATTTTCACGCACTGACAATGGAGATGAATCATGAGTCGCAACACTGAAATCGTTCGCAGCCTGTACGCCGCATTCGCGAAAGGCGACATCCCAACGGTGCTTGGCGCGCTTGCGCCAAACGCGATCTGGATCGAGGCCGAAGGTGGCCCCTATGGCGGCACATTTGTTGGCCCCAATGCGGTACTTGAAAATGTCTTCATGAAAATTGGTGGCGAGTGGGACGGCTACGCGGCCGTCCCTGATGAATTTATCGCCAACGATAGTACCGTCGTCGCACTCGGCAAATACAGTGGCAAATACAAAGCCACGGGGAAGAGTTTTACGGCGCCCTTTGTGCATGTATGGAAATTTCTGGACGGCAAAGTTATTTCGTTTCAGCAACACACCGACACCGTCGTGCATCGGCGTCCGATGCAATGAATTTCATCCGCGCCACAAATCCATTTACTTGAGGAGATGACATGCCAAAATCACTTACGCCAACCGCGCCAACCGAAGAAGATCACCGCCACATGCATGTGCCCACCCACAGCCAACACATCGGCATCACCCGCCGCGGCATGCTGACTGCGTCCGCGGCGTTTACCGGCGCAGCAATGGGCGGTGTTATGTTCTCCGCTTTCGCGCAGAAGGCGCGATTCCAGCCGACCAGCGAGCAAGTGATGGGGCCGTTCTATCCCATGACGCTCCCCGCCGATCAGGACGCCGATCTTACGGTCATCGCTGGCAAGAGCGGGCGCGCGCTTGGGCAGATTCTCTACGTCAGTGGCCGCGTCACCAACGTTCGTGGCGAGCCGATTGCGAATGCGGAACTGGACATTTGGCAAGCCAATTCTGTCGGTCGCTACAGCCACCCCGGTGATCAAGGCCCGGCTTTGCTCGATCCCAATTTCGAGGGCTACGCAAAAATCCGCACCGGTGCCGATGGCAACTACCGTTTCAAAACCGTGAAGCCGGCCGCCTACCCGACCGGAATCGATGGCTGGTCGCGACCACCGCACATTCACTTCGAAATCAAGGGACGCGCCAGCCGGCTGGTGACGCAGATGTATTTCGCAGGTGAAGCGTTGAACGAGAAGGACAAACTGTTTACCAGCTCCAGTGCAGACGGCAGAAAATCACTGCTCGCCCGTGTCGATGCGCCATCCGGCAAACAGGAGCGCGACGCGCTGGTGGCAATTTGGGATGTGGTGTTAGCATCAGGTTGATTGCGATAGTTCGTCGATTCCGGCGCACGCGGCATCGCCTTTAAATGCCGCCACTGAAAAAGTTCATCCTATGAAAATTGCGCGCAACTTCAACGCCGCATGGCGGGCAATGAGCATGGTGGCCGTCGTACTTGCCGTCGGCAGCGCCCAAGCGCAGCCTCCACGTTGCCTGACTGCTTCCAAGTTCGGACCGACCGACCAGGTCGGCAATGTCAACCATATAACGCCGGCGAAAACCCTTGCCGCAACGAAGCTGGTGACGCGCGGCAAGGCCTATCGCCTCGGCATCGAAACCAACAAGGACACACCCGCTTTCCCGCCGCGTACGTTCGCAATCACCATCGTCCAGCCGGGTCAGGCGGGTGGCGTCACGCTCGGGCCAACCAAGACCACTTACAACGACGACATCATTGCCGGCTGGGCCGGTGTCGGTTCAGGCATTGACGGCTTCGGTCATGTCGGGATCGATAACCTCTACTTCAATTGCAACAAGGCCGCCGACTTTGCGATGGCCGATGGCCTGACGAAGCTCGGTATTGAAAACGTACCCGCCGTCGCCACGCGCGGCGTGTTGCTCGACATGGCTGGTTACTTCAAAACCGATATTGTCAAAGAAGGCACGCCATTCAACCGCGCCGAAATTGAAGGGGCCATGAAGCGCCAGGGTATCAAGTCGATCGACAAGGGCGATGTGGTGCTGTTCAATACCGGCTGGATGAAGCTGCTTGGCAAGGACAACAAACGCTTTGGCTCGGTCGGTCCCGGCCTCGGCATTGAGGGCGCAAAATATCTTGCCTCCTTGGAAGTGGCCATGGTCGGTGCCGATAACCCGAGCGTCGAAGTCATTCCATTCGAGAAGGATGCGGGGGTGTTCGAGGTGCATCAGATCCTGCTTCCGCTCAACGGCATCCACATTCTGGAAAACATCAATACTGAGGAGATGGTCAAGGATCAGGCCTGGGAGTTCCTGTTCACGCTCGGGCCCTCGCGCATCACCGGTGCCGTGCAGGCGATCATCAACCCGATTGCCATCAAGTAGGCAGGGCGCACGCAATTGCCAAACCCGGCACGCTGCCAGCGGCGAGTCACCAACGAGACCCAGCAATGAATTGGCCCACCATCAAACAAATGTCCGCATGGGCACCGCTGCCGGATGGCTACCGCTATGAAAGCCTGAGACGCGCCGATATTCCGGCGCTGATTGATGGCATCAAACAATGGCACCCGGATATCGCAGTCGGCGGCGGCAGTTGTTATCTCAGCGAATCTTTCTACACCGACAAAGTGTTTCTCGACGGTGAGGCGCAGAAGGATATTTTCGTCGGCGTATTCAAGCGCGGCGACGAGCTGGCCGGCATGTGGTCGTGGGAGCAGGAGCCTGATGCGCTGACGTTGTAT
>JANPBQ010000261.1:0-3094 GCA_031430555.1 Betaproteobacteria bacterium | reverse complement strand
CCCACCGCCAGCCTCGTCACCCCGCTGATGTCGGTGCGCAGCACCGGGTAGGTACCCCACTCAAACACCCGCCCGTCCGAACGCAGGCCCTTCGATTCGCGGTTCGCCACCATTTGCGGGGTATTCCCCAGAAACACCTTCGCGGAAAATGTTGCCCTAAAAGCATCTAGTATTCCGCCACCACACAGAGCGATATTGCAATTTGTCGTACTTCCTAACGCGACAGCATCAGGAAACGCTTTTGCCGTGTACTTCAGAAATGTTTGCACCTGAATTGGTTTCAGAGTCGGATTGACCGTAAGCAACAAGCTCGCTACACCAGTCGCGTGCGCCGCAGAAATACTTGTGCCGGTGCTTTGCGCATAGCTGCTGTCGTTTGCGGGCACCGTCATCCCGCTGTCAAGCGTTGTCAGGATGGCCGTCGCCCCGGATCCAACGCCGCCGGGTGCGGAGACAGCAATTGCCGCCCCCGTATTCGCATACGCGGGTAGTCCGCCATTCTTGTCCACCGCCCCGACCGTGATGACACTGTTGCAATTCCCCGGCGAGTAATTGCTGGCCAACGCGCCACTGTTGCCCGCCGCGACGATGATCGGGATCGACCTGTTGGTCAGTTCGTCAATCGCGCCTTGCATTAGCGGACTGCAACTGCCCCCGGCCGCGAGGCTGATGTTGAGGAGCTTCGCTTGGTTCGGGTTGGCCGGCACGCCCGGTACGGACAAGCCCGCCGACCAGCGCATGCCGTCGACAATGTCGGATTCATACCCACCGCACTTGCCGACGACTCTCACCGGCAGGATCTTTGAATTCCAGTTGATGCCAGTGATGCCGGTGGCGTTGTTGGCGTTCGCAGCGATGATGCCGGCCATGGCGGTGCCGTGCCAGCGGCTGTCGGTGACGGGGCAACCAAACAGAAGCCCGCCCACCTGGGTTGATTCGGCCATCGTCACCCAATCGCCGGGGTCAATCGGGTCAGTATCGCGCAGGTCAGTGTCGTTGCTGCGTTCGGCCAGCGATACGAAATCGTGGCCGCCCACCCATCTCCCCGCGAGGTCGTTGTGCAGCAGCTTGCCGGTATCGAGGATGGCGATGACCATGCTGCTGGAGCCGGTGGTGATGTCCCATGCGGCGGGCATGTTGATGCCGCTGGCCTGGGTGAGGTTCCATTGGTTGATGTACTGCGGATCGGTCGGTGTGAGTTGCGGGAAGAACAAGCGATCAGGGAGGACATCGAGGACGTCCGGGTCTTGTGCAATGCGTCGGGCGATGGCTTGCACTTCATCGGGCGGCATGCGGCGGGAGAGACGAATGATGTGCGAGCCGTCGCCCATGGTGCGTAGCGGGGTGAGCGATTCACTCGTTAGCAATTGCAGCCGCGCGGTGATTTTCTGTCGCTGCTCGGCGTAGGCATCGCGCGTGGCGCGGGCGGCGATCGCGGTTTCCGCTGGCGATTTACTCGCTGTTGAGGATTGCGCCGTCGACGTTGCGGCGCTTGCCGTGTGGCCACTTTTAAGGCGGACGATCAAGCGATCCGTCATCGTGTATTCAACGCGCGGTGGTGATGTCGAGGCGATGTCGATTTCGCGCGCGCTGGGTGCGGCCTGCGCGCAAAGGGACGCGAACAAACAACCAATGGCGATGAGCCGACGCGTCAGGCAAAGGTTCCGACGATTGACCACGAGCCTTTGTCTCCTGCGTCTCTAGGTGGGCGTATTGGTGGCAGTGATGCGGCAGTCGCTGGCCGAATCTCGTGCGTTTCCAGTTAGCCAGCGGGAGGCGGGTTTGTCAATGTGGAATATTACACATTTGGGAATATGGGGAAGGGGCGTTTACTCGTGGAAAACACGAAACGCCAGAACTGGTGAGCCTTTCCGACCGAAAAGCCGCTAAGCGCCGCGCCAGTACTTGACTTTTTTACCACTTCATCGGGACAAGGGCACACTTGAAGCGAAGCAGCGGTCGGCGCACCGCGCCGGGTGAGGGGAAGCGGTGGCGGATAAATCCGCCCTACGGCAACACTCATCCCGCCCGAGCCTTCACCATCAAGTGCCTTGAGGCGTGTCGCGCGCGAGTTGATCACCCTAGTGTCGCGTCACGCAAGAATCGTCGCGTAAAACGGTGTCTTTTTCCGCATGGCAGCGTTGTTCGTTGTTGCCATAGCGGTGCGAAGCCTGCCCCGGCAGGCCGTAAGCCGGGGCGGTCTCCTCGCGCCTTGCCCTGCGAAAAAATCCAACCGTTTTCCTTGCGACGATTCTTGCATGACGCGACACTAGTGACACACATCGCAAAGTCACTGGGTCCCCGCCCATGCAAAGCCCGGTCTATCCTGAGCGCGACGAAGGGCGGGGACGACGGGCTCTCAAACATTGCGACGCAAGCGATGGCGCAAGTTGCACTTCAACCGTAGGTCAGGTAGCCGCAGGCAACCTGACGACACTTTGGCACCTGAATTGTCAGGTAGCCTGCGGCAACCTGACCTACTTACTCAAGCATGGATGGGGCGTTTGGGGCGATAGTGCCCCGGAAGGCGCGCCGAATATAGAGTTTGTAAGCGCGTAAATCGTGTTACGCAATCTTGAAACCCCGCACCATCGCCATGAATCGTGCCAGATTGGCGCCATCTTCCGGCGGCGAATAGCGGGCGGCGGCATAGGCTTCCAATACGGGCCGCGCGGAATCGGCGAGGGCAGGGCGTTCACGCGCGATGCGGTCCAGTAGGTCCATCGGGCCCTCATTCGGCGCGCGCACGATGCCGGCTCTTGCCAGCTTCACGCAGAAGCGGTCGTACGCAGCGATCACCGGCGTCTTTCGATTGACATAAACCTTCCTCAGCAGCACCAGCGAGACGATGCCGCCGGTGGCAAGAATCGCGCCGATCAACCAAATCGCCAACTGTCGCCAATCCATGTTGCCAATGCCGAGGAATTTTTCAAACGCGTAGCGTTGCCGCTCATCGTTGAAGCCGACCACCCATTGATTCCACTGGTTGTTCAACGCGTCCCAGGTGAAGCCGACTTGCTTCAGGAATCCGAACCGATCTGCTTGAATCAAGCCATTCAACAAGCCTTGCGGGCCGAGCGCTTCGTTCATGCCG
>JANPBQ010000260.1:0-2285 GCA_031430555.1 Betaproteobacteria bacterium | reverse complement strand
TGATCATTCTCGACGCCTGCCGCAATAATCCCTTCGCCTCCAAATTCAAACTCGCCAATTCCGGCCTCGCGCAAATCGATGCGCCGCCGGGCACCGTGGTCGCGTTTGCGACCGCACCCGGTTCCACGGCGGCCGATGGTTCGGGGCGAAATGGGCTGTACACCAAACATCTGCTCGCGAATCTCGGCAAACCCGGCGCGCGCATCGAGGATGCGTTCAAGCAAGTGCGCGTCGCGGTGCGCGCCGATTCAAACGGCGCGCAGACACCGTGGGAAAGTACCTCACTGGAAACCGAATTGGTGTTGAAGCGATTGCCCCCGAAGCCGGCACCAACGCCCGCAGCGAAATTGGCATCGTCCACAGCCGCTGCCGAAAAGTCGTCCGCGCCGCGTGCCAAATCCACCAATCCGGGGGCCGCGCCGCGATTTGAAATCGGCGACACCTGGGATTGGCGCATCACCAACGAATTGACGGGAGACGTGCGCAACAACAAGCGAAAAGTTGTTGCCATCAACGCTGACAGCGTGACCTACGACAACGGGGTGATTCGCGATTTATTAGGCAACACGCTGGTGGAAAAAATTGGCGGCAAAACGCATACCTATACGCCCTCGGCGCTGTTCTACGTATTTCCGCTGACCCCGGGGCTCAGTTGGAGCGGTGTAACGACCGAGCAGGTGGGCGACGAGTACGCCTCCGATATCAACGCGAAAATCACCGTGCGCGGCGAAGAGGAGATCGATACCCCGATGGGACGACTGCGCGCGATCAAAGTCGAGCGCGTAGGCGAGTGGAAAAATCGCACGTCCGGCAAGGCCGGCACGTCACGCTGGACATACTGGTACGTCGCGCACACGAAGATGCCCGTGCGCCTGGAACGCAGCAACACCACCGGCGAAGGCCGCGTGTTCATCAAGGAAACGCAGGAGATGATCGCCTTTACGGTGAAGTAAGCGGTGAAGTAAGGATGCCGCAGGTGTCCTGAATTACTGTGGCATAGTTTCGCGATAGTGTTCGCGTCTTCCGCCGATTGTCTCCTTCCCCCGGGCAGGGGGAAGGTCGGGATGGGGGTCGAATGCTCGTAAAAATTCCATTGATGACGTAACCACCCCCATCCCAACCTTCCCCCTCAAAAGGGGAAGGAGCCAGACCTCGGAGCCCAACTTGTCCTCTCCTTATCCCCACCTTCTCGCGCCCCTCGACCTCGGTTTCACCACCCTCAAAAACCGTGTGCTGATGGGCTCCATGCACACCGGTCTTGAAGACAGCGCGAAAGATTTTCCCCGGCTCGCCGCCTATTTCGCCGAACGCGCGCGCGGTGGCGTGGGGTTGATCGTCACCGGCGGCTACGCACCGAACATCGAAGGCTGGTTGTCGCCGTTCGGCTCGCGCTTGGCCTCTTCCGGTGCCGCAAAAAAACACCTGATCGTCACCAACGCCGTTCACGCCGAAGGCGGCAAGATCGCGCTGCAAATCCTGCACGGCGGTCGTTACAGCTACACGCCCTTCTCGGTCGCCCCCTCGAAAATCCGCTCGCCGATCACACCGTTCACACCGCGCGAACTCTCCGCACGCGGGATCGAGCGCCAGATCAAATGCTTCGTACGCGCCGGCAAGCTGGCACGCGAGGGTGGTTACGACGGCGTTGAGGTGATGGGCTCTGAAGGCTATTTCATCAATGAATTCCTGGTCTCGCATACCAACCAGCGCACCGACGGCTGGGGCGGCAGCTATGAGAACCGCATGCGCCTGCCGGTCGAAATCGTTACGCGCATGCGCGAAGCCGTCGGCAAGGATTTCATCATCATCTATCGGCTGTCGATGCTCGATCTCATCCCCGACGGTCAATCGTGGGATGAAGTCGTGATGCTCGCGAAAGCCATCGAAAAAGCTGGTGCCACCATTATCAATACCGGTATCGGCTGGCATGAGGCGCGCGTGCCAACCATTGCCACCTCGGTCCCGCGCGGCGCATTTGCATGGGTTACCAAAAAGCTCAAAGGCGAAGTCGGGATTCCACTCGTCACCACCAATCGCATCAACGCGCCGGATGTCGCCGAGAAAATCATCGCTGATGGTTGTGCAGACATGGTGTCGATGGCGCGGCCATTGTTGGCCGATCCTGAATTCGTGCTCAAGGCTGCTGCGGGACGTGCTGACGAAATCAACACCTGCATCGGCTGCAATCAAGCCTGCCTGGACCACGTGTTCAAACAAAAGCGCGCTTCGTGCCTGGTCAATCCGCGTGCCTGTTATGAAACCGAGTTGGTTTATCTGCCTACGGC
>JANPBQ010000259.1:0-7378 GCA_031430555.1 Betaproteobacteria bacterium | reverse complement strand
AAGTCTGATCCGCAGTTCGACCTGATGATCACGAACACGATGGTGGAACCGGAAATCGCCCGTCCCGAGGGCATCTTTGAGCCGTACAAGGCGAGTGTTGCGCAAAGCTATGAAAGCTGGTTGCGCGCACCTGATTACGGTTGGATGGCGATTTCCGCGTGGCCGAGAACCGCGATGGTCAATTGGGCGACGATGGGCCGCGACGCAAGCAAATGGCCGAGGAAATTCGAAGATCTGGCGGCCCCCGAATTCAAAGACAAGGTCGCACTGTCTTCGATTCAGGAATCGATCGTCACCAGTTACTTCAGCGCCATGCGATCGGCAAAGGGTGACGATTGGACCGGCAAAACCATCGATCGCATTTTGGACAATGGTGCTCGCATCTACAAATCGCATGCGCAAACGCGCAATGCATTGATCCGCGAAGGCTACGGAATCGCGCTCGTCAACAGCTCGAATTCACACGTGTTTTTTCTCGATGGAAACGCGGTCGGCGAGGCATGGCTCGATCAGGAGCCCGGTGGCATCGGCACCTACGTCGAAACGCATACCGCCGGCGTTGTTCGCGGCGGACGAAATCCTGAAGCGGCCCGCAATTTCATCGATTTCATATTGTCGAAGGAGATTCAGGAATTTCTCGCGCGGCTCTATGGCGAAGCACCGGTCAATCCGGCGGCGAGCGGCGGCTGGGTGCGTCCGATTCGGGATATCTGCCGCATGCCAGTCACCGGGGCGCAAGTCGCGGCTCGCTTCAAGGATACGCAACGGTTCTTGACCGCGAAAGGCTTCAACATGGAAGACACGGAAGATTTCCTGCTGTCATCCGGTCGTGGCGGGCGGCGACGCGACAAAGATCCGGGCGGCAACCCTGCCGGCAAATCGTGATGTACATCTGAATTCCGCGTGATTCTGCGCGGAGGTCGAATCAAGCCAATCGTTCCGATGCAGAATCCTGCGCGCGCACCAATCGTGAAAATCTGACCTCTACCATCAGGCCATGTCCATCCTGAACGTCGAGCAATTCAATTTTCGCTTGATGCAGAACGCACACCTGACGCGCAATCGATAAGCCGAGTCCGCTGCCTTCGACTGCTGAACCGGGCAGCCGATAGAACCGTTCAAACACACGATCGCGTTCGCCCGGTGGAATGCCGGGGCCGGCGTCCTGAATCCGCATGACGATTTCACTCGCATCGCTGGCCACGCTGGCGGTGATGGGGCCGCCCGTAGGGCCATAGCGAACCGCGTTGTCGATCAGGTTGGCAATCATTTCATGCAGCAGCGTGGGATTGCCGAACATGCTGAAATTTCCCGGCGCACATTCAAACGCGATCTCCATGTTCTTGGCGCGCGCGGCATCGATGAATTCGCGCATGGCGTCCGCCACGATCCTGTCCAGTCGAACTTCCCGCCATTCGGCATCCGTGCCGGCGCGTTCGGATCGCGCCATCGCGAGCAATTGGCGTGAGAGACGCACCGTTTGATCCGTGGTCTGCACCATGGCATCGATAATCTCGCGCTGTGCGGCAGGGTCAGCGGTGCGCTGGAGAAGTTCCGCCTGGGTTTTCAGAACGGTGAGCGGTGTTCGCAGCTGGTGCGACGCGTCGCTGATGAATTGTCCCTGCGCGGCCAGTACGCCCGCCACCCGTGTGGTGTGCTGATTGAACGCTTCAATCAGCGGACGCACTTCGCTTTGCACCGCAGTTGTTTCCACCGGGCTCAAGTCGGTCGATGCGCGGGCGAGGATGCGATCGCGCAGCCGCCGCAAGGGACGCAAGCCGCGCGAAATGCCCAGCCACACCAGCAGTACCGTGACCGCCACCTGCAACAGTTGCCGGCGGATCGAATCGGTCAGTACGCCGCGCACCAACAACGCGCGCGAACCCAGTGTTTCGGCGACTTGCACCGTCAGCGTTGACACCGCACGCGAACCATAGAGTTGCTTGGGCAGCGCGACAATTCGAATGCGCTCGCCGCGATAGTCGGTTTCGTGGAACGCGGGCTCGCCCGGCTTTTGCGGCGTTCCGGCGATCCGCGGCAAATCGGCATAGCCAGCGATCACGCTGCCCTGATCAGTGACGACGTTGTAGTAAATGCGTTCCTTGACCTGAGACTCAAAGATTTCGAATGCGGAGTAAGGCAAATCTACTTCGGTCACGCCGTCGCGCTCGACGACGCCATCGGCAATCGCGCGCGCGGCACCGAGCAGCGAGCGGTCATAGGCGGCATTGACGGCGTCGCGCGCCGTTTGATACGCCAAATAAGTATCGCCCGCCAACAATACGAATAACGGCAGCAGTAGCCACTGCATCAATTGGCCGCGCAAGCTGTCAGCCATGGGCGCTTTCGGCCTCCAGCAGATAGCCCAGTCCGCGCAAGGTGACTATGCGGATTCCCGGCACGTCGATTTTCTTGCGCAGCCGATGGATGTAGATTTCGATCGACTCAACGCCAACATTCGCATCGAAATTAAATACTTTTTCGAACAGCGCCTCTTTGCTGACCGTTTTGCCAGCGCGGAGGATCAGCGCTTCGAGCACCGAATGCTCGCGCGGCGTGAGCGCGAGCGGCGATTCGTTCAGGTTGAAGACACGACTGACGCTATCGAACGCGAGCGGCCCGCATTGAATGACGGGGCTGTGGTAGCCGTGCGCACGGCGCACCAATGAACGCAGGCGCGCTTCCAATTCGAGCAGCGCGAATGGTTTGGCGAGGTAGTCGTCGGCACCGTCGTTCATGCCAGTCACGCGGTCGGTCATCTCGGCGAGCGCGGTGAGCATCAGCACCGGCACGGTGGATCGACGCTGCCGCAAGCGCTTGAGCACCGTCAGCCCGTCCATGCGCGGCAGCAGCCGATCCAACACCACAACGTCGTATTGCGTCGTAATCAAAATATTGTCGGCCGACTGACCGTCGGCAACACAATCCACCGCATATCCAGCTTGGGTGAGTGCCGTTGCCAACCATCGGGTTAGTTCGGTGTTGTCTTCAACTAACAGGAGGCGCATCGTTGGACTGGGAGGAGGTATGCAGGAGAGTTTACTATTATGGATGGCACCTTGACATAGTGAAGGGACCAGACCGGATTGTTGAAGAAGCGGAGGAGTAAATGAAAATTACGTTCAGAGCCGGATGCGCCGCGATCGTTGCATGCACACTGTTTCTGTTGATGACGGATGCGACAGCGCAGGTTCCGGTCGGGTATCCGTCGTCGTATGCAGATATCGTGGCGGCCGCAAAGAAGGAAGGCAGAGTCGTCATTTACGCGGCAACCGATCTCAAGGCGTCGATCTATCTCATCAAGGATTTCGAAGCGCTATACCCCGGGATCAAAGTCGAATACAACGAGATCAGAAGCACCGAACTCTACAATCGCTACACCGGGGAAATGAGGACCTCGCAACCGTCAGCTGACCTGCTGTGGGGATCCGCTATGGACCTCATGATCAAGCTCGTAAACGACGGCTTTGCACAGGTCTACAAATCGCCCGAATCCAACAAGTTGCCGTCCTGGGCAACCTGGCGCGACGAAGCCTACGGGACAACCTACGAACCCATTGTCTTTGTTTACAACAAGCGGCTGGTCACCGGCAATGACATTCCGCAAACGCATGCGGGACTTGAAAAATTGCTGACCAGCCAGCCGGCAAGGTTCAAGGACAAAGTGATCACCTACGACGCCGAATACGGTATTGGCTTCACGCTCGCGACACAGGACAACAAGTCCATGCACGGGTCGTGGGACCTCGTCAAAGCAATGGGTGCCGTCAACCTTCAGCAGGTTACCTCCACGGCCGTCATGCTTGAGAAGATTGCCTCGGGCGAGAGCCTCATCGGATACAACTTGTTGGGGTCCTATGTAGCGGTAAGCGCCAAAACAGACCCTGCTTTGGGGTATGTATTGCCGAAGGACTACACGCTGGTCATTTCACGAATCGCCTTCATCTCGAATGCGGCCAAGAACGCAAATGCGGCGCGATTGTTTCTGGACTACTTACTGTCCCAGCGTGGCCAAACGGTGATGGCCACGAAGTCCAATCTCCACGCCATTCGCGCCGATGTGGAAGGGGAATTCACCGCCTCCGCGCTGACGAAGTTGCACGGCAAGAGCATCAAGCCGATCAATGTCGGTCAGGGATTGTTGTTCTATCTGGATGCAACCAAACGCGCCAAGTTCCTGGATATGTGGAAGCAGGCAACCGCCAGGCAAAGGTGAAAAAGTGAAGACTCCAGCACTGGCGCGGCGTTCCGCCGTTTTACGCCCGGAACGGCTCGCCAAATGGCGATCTACGTATTCAGGCAATGCAATTGATCCGGCAACTAAACATGTTGAACGGGACTCAATAATTTCCCTTCCCTCGCGAAGGCGGGGGGTGAAGCGGGGAATTCGCGGCGCATGCGCCGCGCACGCTGAACGCCATGCCGATGCAGCGGCATGGCCCAAGTTCGACAGTGGATCTGCATAAAAACGTGGATCCCCGCCTTCGCGGGGAAGGGCGTGGTTTCAACATGTTTAATTGCCGCATCAATACGCTCCGGTCAACGAACTCGCGCGGGAACTTCCATGCCGCCATTTTGACAAAGGTCAAACAGACTTGGCCAACGCCGGTTAGCATTGATGCGCAGGTCTCATCGATTTGAAATTGATCAGGTTGCATGAATCGTCTATCCCGAAAACTATTTAGTTTGCTTGCCATCGGCGCGTTGCTGGTCGCGCAACTCGCGGTTGCCGCCTATGCGTGCCCGATGCGATCTGCAGGGGCCGATGAGGCGGCTTCGATGGATGCTGCGTGTGAAAAAAACGCAAGTCAACGCGACGTTGAGTCTCCGGCACTCTGCCAGCAGCATTGCGAAAACGGCCCGCAAAACGTCAATGATTTGCCGCAGGTGCCGGTATTCTTCGCCGTTGAAACGGGCCGAGCGGTCGCGCAATCGACGACAATGATTTTGCCAATACTTTCATCGGCATCGCCCGCATTTTTGTCGCACGCAACGTCTCCGCCGCACTCCATTCGTAACTGCTGTTTTCGCATTTAAGTCCCCACCTCACGTGAACGCCTGACTCCGCCGGAGCCGGGCACGCTCGTTCCTGCTGGAGGTGGCCATGAATTTTCGTTCCGTATTTTTCCCTATGGTGTTGATGCTGACAAGTATCGCCAGCCACGCTGCTCCTTTGCTCTCACTTGCCGAGGCGCAGCGCATCGCCGCCGGTGACGCGCCGCAAATCGACGCGCAGGCGGCCACCTTGCGTGCGGTACAACAGGCGAGCCTTGGCGCGGGAGAACTCGCTGACCCAAAACTGATCATCGGCATCGACAATATTCCGACCGATGGCGCCGACCGCTTCAATCTCACGCGTGAATTCATGACCATGCGCAAAATCGGTTTCATGCAGGATTTCACGCGCGCGGAGAAACTGCAATTGCGCGGCGACCGCGCCGCGGCCGAGGTGCAAAAGGAAACCGCCATCCTCGCCCTGAGCAAATTCAATCTTCGCCGCGATGTCGCGCTGGCATGGATCGAGCGCTACTTTGCCGAACGTCAACTTGAAGTGTTAAAGGCGCTTATGGGCGAAAGCGAATTGCAGGTCGCGACGGCCGACGCCACACTCGCGGGTGGTAAAGGTCAGGCGGCAGATCCCTTCGCCGCGCGTCTTGCGGTGGCGCAATTGGCGGATCGCATGATTGATGCTGAGCGGAATATTGCGCGCGCGCGGGCAAATCTGGCGCGCTGGATCGGCGTTGCGGCAGCGGGACAAGCGCTTGATACCGCACCCGCATTCGATCAGCTCGCGCGTCCCCATCAGGAATTGACCGGCAATCTTGAAACCCATCCGAGCCTCGGCATGTATGCGCCCCTTCAGGCGATTGCGAACAGCGAAATGAAGCTCGCGGATGCGGCCAAACGTCCGGACTGGACGCTCGAAGTCGCGTTCGCGCAGCGCGGCCCGGCGTACTCAAACATGCTGTCGGTGGGTGTGCGGATTGACTTGCCGATTTTTCAGAGCCGCCGGCAGGATCCTGCAATGGCGTCGAAAGTTGCCCTCGTCGAACAGGTGCGCGCACAAGCCGAAGACGCGAGGCGCGCGCACGCGGCCGAGATTGAAAACATGCTCGTCGATTGGAACGCCGCCAAGTCGCGCCTGCAACGTTACCGAACGACATTGCTGCCACTCGCCGGTGAACGGTCCGAAGTGGCGTTGGCGGCCTATCGCGGCGGACGCGGCGATCTTGCCCCGGTACTCGATGCGCGCAAAGGTGAAATCGACATTCGCATGAATCAATTGCAGGCCGAAGCCGAACTGGCGCGCGCGTGGGCGCAACTCAATTTCCTGCTACCCGATAACAAGGATCCGTCATGAATAAAACGCTCATTTTGATTCTCGCGGCACTCGGCCTGACGGGCCTCGGCGTCGGTACCGGGTTCTGGTACGCGAACGCCCGCATGTCGCACAACGCATCCACGGTATCGGCAGCGGCCAACGCATCCGTGCCCGAAAAAAAGCCGCTCTACTATCAAGACCCAATGGTGCCGCAGCAAAAATTCGACAAGCCCGGCAAATCGCCCTACATGGACATGATGCTGGTGCCGGTTTATGGCGATAGCAATGATGCCGACAGTAGCACCGTGAAAATCAGCCCGCGCGTGGCGCAAAACCTGGGCATCCGCACCGCGGAAGTGACTGAGGGATCGATCGACCGGAAACTGCAAGTGGTCGGCACGGTGGCCTTCGACGAGCGCGCGGTGGTGGTGGTGCAGGCGCGCGTGAACGGCTATATCGAAAAACTGTTTGTGCGCGCGCCGCTCGATACGGTTGCCAAGGGCCAGCCGTTGGTGGAGATTTTTGCGCCGGACTGGATCGCGGCACAGGAAGAATATTTGGCACTGAAAAAAAGTGCGAACGCCAACGACGCATTGCGGCAGGCGGCGCGCCAACGGTTGCAGGTACTCGGCATGTCGGATGCCACCATTGCCGCGATTGATGCCGACGGCAAATCGCGCCCGCGCATCACACTCGTGTCGCCGATTTCCGGTGTGGTCGGTGAACTGCTGGTGCGCGAAGGCATGACCGTGCAACCGGGCGCGATGTTGTTCCGGCTTAACGGACTCGCGAACGTGTGGGTCAACGCCGATGTGCCCGAAACTCAAGCGGCGTGGCTGAAGCCCGGCAGCGCCATTGAGGCCAATGTACCCGCGTATCCGGGCGAAATTTTCAAAGGACGCGTGACAGCGTTGCTGCCCGAAGTGAATTCCACCACACGCACGCTCAGAGCGCGCATCGAGGTCGCCAACCCCGGCCACCGCCTGGCACCGGGCATGTTCGCCACCATCGCCGCCGCCGCGACCGCGAAGCCCGCGACACTGCTGGTGCCATCCG
>JANPBQ010000258.1:0-2907 GCA_031430555.1 Betaproteobacteria bacterium | reverse complement strand
CATGCCGACGGTGGCGACCAGATTCGCTTCGCGGCGTGCGCGCGATTCCATGAACAGGATCAGTTCCGCGGCGGCGGCGGCGGCATCACGTCGGCGATCCATCGGCGTGGTTCCCGCGTGACTCGCCATCCCGATAATCTCTGCCGCATAGCGCACACTGCCGTTGATCGATGTCACCACGCCGAGCGGCAAATCGAGTTCGTTCAACACGGGGCCTTGCTCAATATGCACTTCGACGAAGCCAAGATATTTGTCGGGATCGCGCTTAATGTCTGAAATGTCATCAGGATTCAATGTCGCCTGCAACATCGCATCGCGCATCGTCACACCATCGGCATCTTTTTGTTCGAGCCACGTCGTATTGAAGCCACCCACCAGTGAGCTCGACGCGAGAAAGCCGGTCTTGTAGCGTTGCCCTTCTTCTTCGGCAAACGCGACGACTTCAAATCCGAAGGGTAGTCGCCGATTCGCGCGGTGAAGCTCGCGTACGCACAGCATCGGCACCAGGATGCCGAGGCGCCCATCGTATTTGCCACCATTTCTCACCGTATCGAAATGGCTGCCGGTGAGGAGGCGTTTCGCGTGTTCATTGTGGCCGAAATAAATGCCCACAATGTTACCGACCGCATCGGTCTCGACGCGATCGAAGCCGCATTCGCGCATCCATTGCGAGAGGTGGCTCGCGACTGCCCGATGCGCGTCGGTCAAGTACGTGACGGTGAGTTGGCCGGACTCTTTGTAGCCGGGGTCGCTATGCGTGGCGAGATCTTCGGCCCAGTCGAGCACTTGATTGCCGAGGCGCGGTGCGTAGCCGAACTTGTCGTCGAGACGAAGTTCCGCGATGCGATGGATGTTTCGCAGGCACTCGGCGAATTCAAAATCGGCATGGTTTTCAAGCCGGCGTTCAAACGTCTTGATGATTTCGGTGCGGTTCAATCCCGTGCCACGCGGGCCGCGCACCGAGAGGATAAAGGGAAAGCCGAACTTCGCGTCGTAATCCGTGTTCAGTTTTTTCAGCACGGCGAATTCTTGGGGCGTGCAGGCGGCGAGGCTTGCGAGGTTCTGCTCGTTGTTTGATTCCGCTGTCAATGCATTGACCACCATCGCCTTGCCGGCGAGTTCCGGGTGTGCGCGGATCAACGCGAGCTGCGCATCGCGTCCCGCCTCGTGCACCACCTCGACCAGCGCGCGCTTCAGTTGCGCAAGACTTGCGAACGGCCGCCGAGATGCGGCGCGTTCGGCGATCCAGGGCGAATGCTCGTAGACGCCTTCGAGACACGCGGCAAATTCGCTTGTGCGGGCTGCGTTGAGGGTGTGCAAGGTTAGGGTCATGTCCGCGTATGTCGAGCGTGGCAAACGACAAACTCCTTTATTGGCGTGCACTTCCAGACACTTTCGTCCGGAGCGGCGCGCCAGTGCTTGGGTTTACCATTTGTGTACTTCTATTTACCCTTGTCGTACCGGCGAATGCCGGTACCCAATTTTTGTAAATCGTTGAGTTGCAAATAAAATTGGGCCCCGGAACAAGTCCGGGGAGACAAGAATGGGGGTAAATGGCAGTACCCATTTTGCAACAAGTAACCCGCGCCAACGAAAAAGAGCCGCACACGGCGGCTCTTTTTTTGCCCGCACGAATCGGCAATTACAACACGGACTTCAACAGCTCGCCCATCTTCGCCGGGTTCTTGGTGACCTTGATACCGCACTCCTCCATCACCGCCAATTTTTCCTGCGCGGTACCTTTGCCGCCGGAGATGATGGCACCGGCGTGGCCCATACGTTTGCCGGGCGGCGCGGTGACGCCGGCGATAAAACCGACCACCGGCTTTTTCATGTTGGCCTTGATCCAGCGCGCACAGGTTTCTTCCGCGTCGCCGCCGATCTCGCCCACCATGATCACGGCATCGGTGTCGGGATCATCGTTGAAGAGTTTCATGATGTCGATGTGCTTGAGTCCATTCACAGGATCCCCGCCAATGCCGACGCATGTCGATTGCCCCAAGCCCAAATCCATCAACTGGCCGACCGCTTCGTACGTCAACGTACCCGAACGCGAGACCACACCGATGCGGCCTTTCTTGTGAATGTGGCCGGGCATGATGCCGATCTTGATTTCGTCGGGAGTGATCACGCCCGGACAATTCGGCCCGACCAAAAGCGTGCGCCGGCCCTCCATTTTTTGGCGCGTGCGAATCATGTCGCGCACCGGGATGCCTTCGGTGATACAAATCACCAAATCCAGATCGGCTTCGACGGCTTCGTCGATCGCGGCGGCCGCGTACGGCGGCGGCACATAAATGACAGACACATTCGCGCCGGTCTGCGCTTTCGCTTCTTTCACAGTGTCGAAAATCGGAATGCCTTCGTAATTCTGCCCGCCTTTTTTCGGCGTCACGCCGGCCACGTAGCAGTTGGCACCATTGGCGTATTCCTTGCCCATCTTGGTGTGAAACATGCCGGTCTTGCCGGTGATGCCCTGGGTGATGACGCGGGTGTTTTTGTTGATGAGTATCGACATGATTATTTTCCCGCCTTGAAATTCGCCGCCGCCGCCACCACCCGCTCAGCCGCCTCCGCCATGTTGTTCGCCGCGATGATCGGCAATCCGGAATCTTTCAGAATCTGTTTGCCCAAATCTTCATTGGTGCCTTTCATGCGCACGACCAGCGGCACCGACAAATTCACCTCGCGCGCGGCGGCGACTACGCCATTCGCAATCACGTCGCATTTCATGATGCCGCCGAAAATATTGACGAGGATGGCTTGGAGATTCGGGTTCTTCAGCATGATCTTGAAGGCTTCGGTGACTTTTTCAGTCGTCGCACCGCCGCCGACATCGAGGAAGTTGGCGGGCGAGCCGCCGTAGAGCTTGATCACGTCCATGGTCGCCATTGCGAGTCCGGCACC
>JANPBQ010000257.1:0-17489 GCA_031430555.1 Betaproteobacteria bacterium | reverse complement strand
GAAGATGCACTCCAACATCCTGCTGCAGGCGCTGCGTATCGGACCCGCGCTGCGCGAGGAAATGCAGCACCGCGAAGCAGTGGAGCGCATCATCGACTTCCTCGAGATCCAGGCTTATCGCAAGACGCAGGTCGGACGCCTGCCCTACGGGCTGCAGAAGCGCGTCGACCTGGCGCGCGCGCTGGCGATGGAGCCCCGCATCCTGCTGTTGGATGAACCCATGGCCGGCATGAACATGGAGGAGAAGCAGGACATGTGCCGCTTCATCCTCGACGTCAACGACCAGTTCGGCACCACCATCGTGCTGATCGAGCACGACATGGGCGTGGTGATGGACATTTCCGACCGGGTAGTTGTTCTCGACTACGGCAAGAAGATCGGCGACGGCACGCCCGAAGAGGTGCGCGCGAACAAGGCGGTCATCGACGCCTATCTCGGGGTAAGCCACTGAGGCGATGAAAAAGCACATCCCCGTCATCGTGTTGGGAGCGGTTCTGCTGATCGGCCTCGCGCTGCCGCTGGCGACCGGCGCCTCGCCGCCGGGGTTCTATGTCGAGGTGCTGCTTGGCGGGCTGATGGCGGGCGTGCTCTATTCGCTGGTGGCACTCGGTTTCGTGCTCATCTACAAGGCCTCCGGCGTATTCAATTTCGCGCAGGGCGCGATGGTGCTATTCGCCGCACTGTCGATGGCGCGACTTGCCGAGTGGCTGCCGGGGTGGATCGGCATTCCCGCCGGTTGGCCGGCGCTTTCTCTCGCGATGTTGATCACCGTCGGCATTATGATTGTGCTCGCGAAGATCATCGAGCGCTGGGTGCTGCGGCCGTTGGTGAATCAGGAGGGCGTGGTGTTGTTGATGGCGACGCTCGGCGTGGCGTATTTTCTCGATGGTTTCGGCCAGACGATTTGGGGATCGGATATTTACAAAATCGACCTGGGCATCCCGAAGGAGCCGATGATGCTCTTCGAGACCGTATTCCAGGGCGGTGTGTTGTTGTCGAAAGAAGATGTGATCGCAACCATCATGGCGGCGACGTTGGTGATTGTGCTGGCACTTTTCTTTCAAAAAACGCCGACCGGTCGCGCCTTGCGCGCGGTGGCCGACGATCATCAGGCGGCGCAATCGATCGGCATTCCGTTGAATCACATCTGGGTCATCGTCTGGGCGGTGGCAGGCGTGGTGGCGATGGTGGCCGGCATGATCTGGGGCTCGAAACTGGGCGTGCAGTTTTCGCTTTCGTTGATCGCACTCAAGGCGCTACCGGTGGTGATTCTCGGCGGGCTGACCTCAGTGCCGGGCGCGATCATCGGCGGCCTCATCATTGGTCTCGGCGAGAAAGTCGCCGAGGTTTTTCTGAGTCCGTGGCTGGTCAAAACGTTCGATCTTGCCGGTGGCGGCATCGAGAATTGGTTCGCGTATGTGGTCGCACTTTTGTTCTTGCTGGTGAGGCCGGAAGGATTGTTCGGCGAGCGTCACATCGACCGGGTATAGAAAATGTTCTATCGCGAAAACGGCCAATTCAAATCGACCTACCGGGAAGATCAGCAGCTTTTCCCGATCCGGCAAGACCGCATTTTCATGTGGGTCTTGATGGCGTTTGCGTTCGTGGTGGTGCCGTTTGTGACGAGCGATTACGTGTTCCGCGCGCTGCTGATTCCGTGGCTGATCCTGGCGCTCGCGGCCATTGGCCTCAACATTCTGGTCGGCTACTGCGGGCAGATTTCGCTTGGCACGGCCGCTTTCATGGCGGTGGGGGCCTATGCGGCGTACAACTTTTCCGTGCGCATACCCGGTTTGAATTTTGTCGTGGTGCTGGTGCTGGCCGGGTTTGTCGCCGCACTCGTGGGGATGTTGTTCGGCATTCCCAGCCTGCGCATCAAAGGGCTATATCTGGCAGTGGCGACATTGGCCGCGCAGTTTTTCATGGACTGGTTGTTTGCGCGGGTCAAGTGGTTCACCAACAACAATCCCTCGGGGTCGGTCGCGCCGGCAACCGTGGAGATGTTCGGCTGGACCATTGATTCCCCGGTGGAAAAATACCTGTTCGTATTGTCTATCGTTGCCGTATTCGCGTTGGCTGCGCGAAACCTCACACGCAGCCACATCGGCCGCGCCTGGATGGCCACGCGCGACATGGACGTGGCGGCCGAAGTGATCGGCATCCGCCCGGTCTACGCCAAGCTGACGGCATTCGGTGTGAGTTCCTTTTTCGCCGGCGTCGCAGGGGCCTTGTGGGGCTTCATTTATCTCGGTGCGTGGGAGCCGTTGGCGTTCAACATCAATCTTTCGTTCAATTTGCTGTTCATGATTATCATCGGCGGCATGGGTTCGATTTTGGGCTCCTTTCTCGGCGCGGCGTTCATCGTGCTGATGCCGATCTTCCTGAGCCGCATGTTGCCGCTGATCGGCACCACGCTGGGATTCCATGTCGATACGGCGTTGGTCTCGCATGTGGAGTTGATGGTGTTCGGTTCGCTGATCGTGTTTTTCCTTATCGCTGAGCCGCACGGGTTGGCGAGATTGTGGGCGATCGGCAAGGAGAAGTTACGGTTGTGGCCGTTTCCGCATTGACTTGGCGTTGAGTCAGGGCAGAATGTGTTTTTTGAAGGCGTTGAATGATTGACGGGATTTCTTTTAAAACGAGGAGGCTCACATGAAACAATGGATCAAGGCAGCAATGTTGGCGGGATCGATGGCGGCGGCGCTGGGCGGAATAGGGACGCTGCCTGCGGCGGCGCAATCGGCAAATGAAATTTTTGTGCCGGTGCTGGTGTACCGTACGGGCGCGTATGCGCCCAACGGCACGCCGTGGGCAAATGGCTTCGTCGATTATCTGAAGCTGGTCAACGAGCGCGATGGCGGCGTCAACAAGGTCAAGCTCGCGTATGAAGAATGCGAAACCGGTTATGCGACCGACCGCGGCGTCGAGTGTTACGAGCGCTTGAAGGCGAAGAAACCGATCGGCTTCAATCCGCTATCCACCGGGATCACATTTGCGCTCACCGAAAAGGTAGTGGCCGACAAGATTCCGCTGTTCACTACCGGCTATGGCCGTTCGGAATCCGTCGATGGCAGCGTCTTCGCGTGGAACTTTCCGTTGATGGGCACCTACTGGACGGCGGCCGATATCCTGGTGCAGCACGTATCGAAGAAAGGCAGCCTGAAGGGCAAAAAGATCGCGCTGGTGTATCACGATTCGCCGTATGGAAAAGAACCGATCCCGGTGCTGGAAGAGCATGCGAAAAAGCACGGCTTTGAACTCATGAAGCTGCCCGTCACGCATCCGGGCGTGGAGCAGAAATCCCAGTGGCTGCAAGTCCGTCAGGCACGGCCCGACTACGTTTTTCTGTGGGGCTGGGGCGTGATGAATTCGACGGCCGTCAAGGAAGCGATCGCGGTTTCGTATCCCCGCTTGCAAATGTACGCAGTGTGGTGGGCCGCAGCGGAACCGGATGTGGTCTCGTCGGAAAACAGCGCCAAAGGCTACAACGGTTTAGCACTCGCGCACAGTTCGGAGTCTGACCGTCCGGTGCACAAGGACATCGCCAAGTTTGTCTATGACAAAAACACCGGCACCGGCAAGAAAGAAGAAATCGGCCAGGTGCTCTATAACCGCGGCATGATCTCAGCCGCGCTGGTCGTCGAGGCCATTCGTGTCGCGCAAAAGAAATACGGCAATCGTGTGGTCACGGCGGAAGAAGTGCGTTGGGGTGCGGAGAATTTGAACATCGACGCGGTGCGCGTGAAAGCGTTGGGCATGGAGGGCATGATTCAACCGATCAAGACCTCGTGCAGCGACCATGAAGGCGCACGCTCGGCACGCATTCACACCTGGGATGGAAAAGCATGGAGCTACACGTCCGATTTTTATTCCTCGGATCAGAAGTTGCTGGGTGCGATGGTGAAAGCGGCGTCCACGAAGTACGCGGCAGAGAAAAAGATTACGCCGCGCGATTGCTCGAAGGAGAAATAGGCAAAGGCCCAGCACTGGTGCGGTGTTTCAGGCGTTTTATGCCTGAAAGCTGCGCTGGATAAGGACTTTGTTTTAATTTCGATAGCCGATGATCTGTCTCCCCAGCGAACAACCACAAGGGTTGCGGCGGGCCGGGGCCTAATTTGACGTTCGATAAATTGGACTCCGGCCTTCGTCGGGGAGACACACTAATGAATATCGCGAATGTGAGTATCGTTTCAAACACTGAAGGCATCGCCAAACCCCTCCTCGCCGTCAACGGCATTGAGGTCATCTACAACCACGTTATTCTGGTGTTGAAAGGCGTGTCGCTCAACGTGCCCGATGGCGGCATCGTGGCGATCCTCGGCGGCAACGGCGCGGGCAAAACCACGACCCTGCGCGCGGTGTCGAATCTGCTGAAAAGCGAGCGCGGCGAAGTCACCAAGGGCTCGGTCGAATTTCGCGGCCAGAAAGTGCACACGCTGTCGCCGTCCGATCTGGTCAAGCGCGGCGTGGTGCAAGTGATGGAGGGGCGGCATTGTTTCGGCCATCTCACGGTCGAGGAAAATCTGCTCACCGGCGCCTACACGCGCGGTGACGGTCGTGGCGCGATCGCTGCAGACCTCGAAAAAGTCTACGCATATTTTCCGCGACTCAAAACACGCCGCAGCTCGCAAGCCGGCTATACCTCCGGCGGGGAACAACAAATGACGGCCGTGGGCCGCGCGCTGATGGCAAAGCCGTCGATGATTCTGCTCGATGAGCCGTCGATGGGATTGGCCCCGCAAGTCGTCGAGGAAATTTTCGGGATCGTGCGCGATCTCAATCGGAAAGAGCGCGTGAGTTTTCTGCTGGCCGAGCAAAACACGATGGTCGCGCTGCGCTACGCTGAATTCGGCTACATCCTCGAAAACGGCCGTGTGGTCATGGAAGGCACGGCGAAAAATTTGGCGGAAAACGAAGACGTCAAGGAGTTCTATCTCGGCATTTCCAAAGCCGGCCGGAAGTCCTACCGCGACGCGAAGCACTATCGCCGCAGAAAGCGCTGGCTCGCGTGAACGAACACTACGACGCGCTGGAGACGCGGGACCCAGCCCTGCGCGAGCGGGCATTATTTTTGGCCATGCCGGCGCAGATCGCGCATGCGAAGGCCAACGCGCCGTATTTCGCGGCGCTGTTGGCAGGCGTTAATCCCGACTCAATCGATTCGCGCAATGCACTCGCGCAATTGCCGGTGACACGAAAATCCGATCTAACCACGTTGCAAAAAACCAATCCACCGTTTGGTGGATTGGCGGCGATTGCCAGTGGGCGTCTCGCCCGCATCTATTTTTCACCTGGCCCGATTTGCGATCCGGAAGGGCATGCGGCCGATTATTGGGGCACGGCACGCGCGCTGTTCGCGACCGGTTTTCGTGCGGGCGATATCATCCACAATTCGTTTTCCTACCATCTCACCCCGGCCGGGTCGATGTTCGATACCGGTGCGCATGCATTGGGCTGCGCCGTCGTGCCAGCCGGCGTGGGCCAGACGGAAATGCAGTTGGCCGCGATCGCGGCGATCCAGCCGACCGGCTATGCGGGCACGCCGTCGTTCTTGAAGTTATTGATTGAGAAATCCGACGAGTTGAAAATCGATATGTCGTCGATCCGCCGCGCGATGGTCGGCGGTGAGGCTTTTCTTCCGCTGCATCGGCAGTTGTTCGCGGGGCGCGGCATCGATGCGGTGCAGGCCTACGCGTCGGCCGACCTGGGCGTGATTGCCTATGAATCGGCGGCGCGCGAAGGCCTGATTGCGAATGAAAATCTGATCATCGAAATCGTCCGCCCCGGCACCGGCGATCCGCTGCCCGATGGCGATGTCGGCGAAGTCGTGGTGACGACGTTCAACCGCGACTACCCCTTGCTGCGCTTCGCGACGGGCGATTTGTCGGCGGTGCTGCCTGGCGTTTCTCCTTGTGGCCGCACGAACATGCGCATCAAAGGCTGGATGGGGCGCGCCGATCAGACCACCAAAGTGCGCGGCATGTTTATCCATCCGGGGCAGATCGCGGAAATCGTCAAGCGCCATCCCGAGATCCTCAAGGCGCGACTGGTCGTGAGCCATGTGGAGAGCAATGATTCAATGTGTTTGCGCTGCGAGTCGATGGGAGTCTTGAATGCGGCACCAATCGTGGAGACGATCCGCGATGTCACCAAATTGCGCGGCGAGGTTGAGGCGGTTGCGCCGCGTACTTTGCCCAATGACGGCAAGGTGATTGAGGATAGCCGCCGCTTCGAGTGAGCGGCGCGGGCACCGACAACGGCGACTCGGGAATTCGCGCGAGCAGATTGCACTTTGGCGCGGTTTACCAGGAGTCCATCAGACCCGGGTCATGGGATCGCGTGTAGTCATTTTCAATGGGCAAGCGCCGGAAACGCCACGACGTGATCGATTTCGAGCGTGATGCCGATTTTCTGGCCGATTTCGTGATTGTGATGTGACGGCACCAGCGAGAACACGTTGGCACCGCTGGCCAGTTTCAAGGTATAGAGGATTTCCGCACCGCGAAACGCTTTGCGCACCACTTCGGCTTGGGCGTCGCTGTGGTCGTCATGCAGGATATCGTCAGGCCGGATCAACACATCCGCAAAATTGCCCGTCGCGACCGAACCGATCGGCAGATTGGTGGGACGCATCGCGCCGAGCTCGGTTTCGATTTGTCCATCGCCTTGCATCGTACCGCGTAGCAATACGCCCTGGCCGATAAAGTCGGCGACGAACCGCGATACAGGGCGGTGATACAGGTTGTATGCGGTGTCCCATTGCTCGATCTTTCCCCTGTGCATTACGCCGATCTTGTCGGCGATGGCGAACGCTTCGTGCTGATCGTGGGTCACCAGCAATGCGGGCGTTTCGAGCGTGCGCAATAATTCTCGCACCTCGATGCCGAGGCTCTCGCGCAACTCAACATCCAGATTGGAAAAAGGCTCGTCCATCAGCAGCAAATCCGGACGCGGCGCGAGGGCGCGCGCGAGCGCCACCCGTTGCCGCTGTCCTCCGGAAAGTTCATGCGGATATTTGTTGGCTTCCGGGGCGAGCCGAATCAGTGCGAGCAACTCTGCCACTCGCGCATCGGCGGCGGCGCGCGACAACTCCTGCAGCCCGAAGGCGATATTTTTCTTTACCGTTAGATGCGGAAACAACGCGTAATCCTGAAACACGACACCGATACGCCGCGCCTCCGGTGCCATGGCGTGATGGGCATCGGCGAGCAACTTGTCGCGCACACGGATTTCGCCGGACGCCGGATTTTCAAAGCCGGCGATCAACCGCAAAATAGTCGTTTTTCCGCACCCGCTCGCACCGAGCAAACAGCCAATTTCGCCATCGTCAACGGCAAAGGAAAGGTGCTCGCATATCTGCGTGCCGTCCGCATAGGCGAAGCTAACGTCTTGTATCTGAAGAAACTTGCTCATGTTTTCAGTATAAGCGAAACGACTATCGGCAAAATGATTTGACAAATACGAATCATTCGCATTAAGATTAACGCAGTGGACTATCCGAAGGTGTCTGCGGGTTTTAGCTATTCGCAACGTCGCAGTGTCTGGCCCAGGTGTTTCCCCAAAAATTTGATTAGGAATTGAAATGAACAAGTTGCTTCTCGTCGCGCTCACACTCGCCTTGCAGGCCATTACGACGCTCGCAATGGCGCAACAAAAAGTGCTGAATCTTTATTCCTCACGGCACTACCAAACCGACGAAGCGCTATATGCCAACTTTGAAAAATCCACCGGCATCAAGATCAATCGCATCGACGGCCCGGAAGACCCGTTGATCGAACGCATGAAGATCGAGGGCGACAAGAGCCCTGCAGATGTGTTGGTGACGGTGGATATGGGGCGCCTGTTGAAAGCGCAGCAGCAGGGCTTGTTCCAACCGGTGAAGTCGGCATTGCTCGACGAAAAAATACCGCGCGAACTGCGCGCGGCCGATGGCTCATGGTACGGTTTTTCAATCCGCGCGCGGCCCATTCTATACGCCAAAGCGCGCATCTCAGCCACGCTGTTGCCGGACTATGAATCGCTGGCCGATCCGAAATGGAAAGGAAAAATTTGCGTGCGCTCCGGCATGCATCCGTACAACTTGTCGCTGATGTCCTCGATCATCGCCGCCAACGGTGCGGAAAAAGCCGAAGCGTGGGCGGCGGGAATGGTCGCCAATTTCGCGAGGAAACCGCAGGGCGGCGACACTGACCAGATCACCGCCGTGGCGGCGGGAGAATGCGATATCGCACTGGCGAACACGTATTACTTTGCCCGCTTGATGAAATCCGACAAACCCGCCGATCAAGCTATCGTAGAAAAGATCGGCGTTATTTTCCCCAATCAATCCGGGCGCGGTGCGCACATCAATATTTCCGGTGCCGGTGTCGCAAAATACGCACCCAACCGTGAAGCCGCGATTCAGTTTCTGGAATATCTCGCGAGCCCGGCGGCGCAAAACTATTTCGCCAACGGCAACAATGAATACCCCGTCACCGGAGCCGTCGACAACCCGGTGTTGAAGCGTCTGGGAGAATTCAAGCGCGATACCTTGAGCATGGATATCGTCGGCAAAAACTACGCGGAAGCGGCGCGGGTTTTTGACCGGGTGGGCTGGAAATAATTCAGGCGCGCTGGCGGCGCGAACCGGTTGTCGCGCGCGCGATGGCGCGCGACGCGGCGATGACCGGTATCAACCCCACCGCGACAATCGCAAGCGATGCGGTGGACGCCTCCGCGAGTCGTTCATCCATCGCGAGATGGTAGGCCTGTACCGCCAGCGTATCGAAATTGAAGGGCCGCAGCACCAGTGTCGCGGGCAATTCCTTCATGACTTCGACAAAAACCAGCAACCCCGCAGTGATCAGACTGCCCTTCAGCAACGGCGCATGCACGCGTATGGCAACACGCGCGGTCGACGCGCCGAGCGAGCGCGCTGCGTCGTCCATACTGGGGGTGATGTTGGCGAGCCCGGCATCGACGCTTTGCTGCGCGACACCCAGAAAGCGAATCAGGTAGGCATAAACCAGCACCGCGACACCGCCGGTCAGCAGCAATGGCACGGCATGCCCCGACATGTGCTCCAGAACGTCGACTAGCGCATGATCGAATCGGCCCACGGGAACAAGTACGCCGACCGCGATCACCGTGCCTGGAATCGCATAGCCAAGGCCGGTGGCGCGGTTGATGGCGCGACTCCAGCCTCGTCGGGATAACCGAGCGCCGTACGCAAGCAACAACGCGAGTGCGACCGCCGCGATCGCTGCCATCGTCGATACTGCGACGCTATTGCCGACCAACGTGAGAAAGTTTGCGCCAAACGCGCTATCGCCGTTAGACATCGCGAGGCGCAAGAGCATGAAAGTTGGCAACGCAAACCCAACCAGGATTGGCAGCCCGCATACACTCATTGCGCCGAAACGCTTAACGCCGGCAAGCAAGTGACGCGACGGCGCGCGCCCCGTGACTTGATGAAATTTCGAGCGCCTCCGCGCCGCATGTTCCAGCGCCATCGCGAGCGCGACAAACAACAGCAGAATCACGGCGAGTTTGCTGGCCGACGCTCGGTCGCCTTGCGAAAACCAGGCGTTGAAAATTCCCGTCGTGAAAGTATTTACGCCGAAATATGAGACGGTGCCGAAGTCGGCCAATGTCTCCATCACGGCGAGCGCCGTACCGGCCGCGATCGCCGGGCGCGCCAGAGGCAGCGAGACCCGCCACATGATCCCGATGCGACTCAATCCAAACGTACGACCGGCCTCGGTGAGCGGCGTCGACTGTTCGTTGAACGCAACCCTTGCCAGCAAATAGACGTAGGGATAAAGCACGAACGTCAACATCGTCGCCGCGCCGCCCAACGAACGAATTTCCGGAAACCAGTAGTCCGATTTTGTTTGCCAGGCAAACATCTCCCGCAACGCACTTTGAACCGGGCCTGCATATTGCAGGGCATCGGTATAGGCGTAGGCCATCACGTAGGCGGGCATGGCGAGCGGCAATATCAGCAACCACTCGAACGCGCTGCGACCCGGAAATTCGTATTGCGTGGTCAGCCATGCGCAGCTGGTGCCGATCACCGCAACGCCCACCGCGACCGCCAATGCAAGCATCAAACTATTGGCGACGAGTTCGGACAATGTGGTGCGGCTGATGTGTGCCCAGGCGATGCCATCGCCATCGAATAAGCCCAGCACCACACCACCGATCGGAACCAGCAGCACGATCGCAATACCGAGGCACGCGGCTTGCAAGGCATCAACCGATGCCCGGTGAAAAAATCGCTGCATGAGATTGAAAATCCCCGGAGAAAGTGGGTGCAAAGCCAAATTGTAACAAGAATCATTCTTGTTTGAGCACGAACGGCACTGCGCGACGCGTGATATGTTGCCGGGAGAATCGTGAAAAATAATTACATTGAATTTGCATCATGGTTTCAGTACACTTACGCGTTTTTCAAGTTCCGGCAAAGGGTTCCCCGCGTACTCTGCGGTTGCGATCCCGGCACGGCAATACGCAGGCTAAAAAGGACGATCTAGCACGTCGCCTTAGGAGAGTGGAAGTTGGCCACCGCAAAAGCAAAATCGAAGTCCAAGACTGTCATCAAAGGCGCAAAAGGCGCTACCTCTAAAGTCGCCAAGGGCAAGGCGACGACAAAATCGGCTGCGGCCCGCGTGAAAAAGGCACCACCCAAGCCGACCCCGAAGTCCGCATCGAAAGTCGCCGTCAAGGCGAAAGTTGCTGGCAAAGCGGTTCCCAAATCGACGGCCAAAGCCGCCCCCAAAGTCACCGCTAAAATTGCGGCGGCACGTACCGCAAAAACACCTGCAAAACCAGCAAAGACCACGCCACCCATGCATGACACGCCTTCAAATCTGCTCGCAAAACCCAGCACCGTGAAGGTCGCAGGGGGATTATCCGAAGCGGAAGTAATCAAACTGGCCAAGACCAACTATATGTCGCGGCCGCAAATGAATTTTTTCAAACAGCGCTTGCTGGCTTTGCAGACGGAATTGCGTGATAACGCCGGTGCCACCACCGAGCATTTGCGCGAACTTGCGGTTGCACCTGATCCGGCCGATCGTGCCACGCTTGAAGAAGAACACGCATTGGAGCTTCGTACCCGCGATCGTGAGCGGAAATTGTTGAAAAAAGTGCAGTCGGCATTGATGCGCATTGAAGACGGCTCGTACGGATATTGCGAAGAAACCGGCGAGCCGATTGGTGTGCAACGCCTGCTGGCGCGGCCTACCGCCACGCTCACCATCGAAGCCCAGGAGCGTCGCGAGTTGAAGCAAAAGATGTACGGCGAATAATCCACCGGCGCCGGTCGGATTACGCAGATCCACCACCGGCTGCGACAGATCAAAACAAACGGCCACTTTTGTGGCCGTTTGCAATTTTTGCCGCGCTGCGAGGCAACACCATCGCATTGCGAACGAGGAAATTTCATCATTACGACAGCGCCAAACACGAACGTGCCGACAACACCACCGAACTTGATCAAGACAGACACGCTCGGATTGATTGCCGGCGACGCAAAGATTCCGGTTCACGGCAGCGAAATACCCGCCTATTGGGCGATGCCCGCAGACAAATCCCATCCGCCGATCATTCTCGTCGTGCAGGAAATTTTTGGCGTGCATGAACACATCAAAGATGTCTGCCGTCGATTCGCCAAGGCAGGTTACCTTGCGGTGGCCCCCGAGCTGTACGTGCGCCAAGGCGATGCATCGACATACGCGGATGTCCCGACCTTGATCGAACACGTCGTGAGCAAAGTAACGGACGCGCAAGTGATGGCGGATCTGGATGCGAGCGTCGCGTGGGCGGTGAAGAAAGGTGGCGACGCGACAAAAGTCTCCATCACCGGATTTTGCTGGGGAGGGCGCATCACCTGGATGTACGCCGCGCACAACATTGCGTTGAAAGCCGGTGTCGCCTGGTATGGTGGCTTGGTCAGACCGGTGACGCCATTGACGCCAACGCATCCGATCGATGTTGCGGCGACATTAAGCGTTCCGGTGTTGGGGCTCTACGGTGCCGACGATACCGGCATCCCGGTCGAGACAGTTGAGAAAATGCAGGCCGCGTTGAAAGCGGCCGGCAGCCGGTCGCAAATCCATCTGTATCCCGACACACCGCACGCATTCCACGCGGATTATCGCCCCAGCTATCGACAGACGCAGGCCGACGATGGTTGGAAGCGATGCCTCGCGTGGTTGGCGGCGCATTGCGCCCGATGACGATTTCGCAATCTCGCCTGCAAACGCGCTAACGCCGCCGCCAAACCTGCCAGCGCTCCTTGCCCGCGAAGACGGGAATGGAATCGGTGGGGGCTGCGTCCTCGATCAAGTCGAAATCGTTCGACAACAGACCCGACAGCGAATGCATGTCGATGCCGAATGGCGGGCCTCGGGTTGAAGCGTCGAAATAGAAGAAGCCGATCAGATGGCCGCCCGATGGCAACAATGTCGCGACGCGCGCGGCCCACGCCGCTCGCAAGCTGATCGGCAGCGCGCACAGGAATGCGCGCTCATAGATCACATCGAATCGCTCATCTGCCGATTCGGCGGCGAAAAAATCTGCTTCGCGCACCGTTGCCCCGAGCGGGCCGAGAATTTTCCGCGCATGGGCGACCGCCTTGGCTGAAAAGTCGATGGCGGTGACCGGCCAGTGCTGGTCGAGAAACAAGCGTGCCTCGTAGGCGGTGCCGCAGCCCGGTATCAATATCCGTTGTTGGGCGGGATGGCGGCCCACATAGTCGGCGAGGCTTTGCGGCACGCCGCCTTGGTCCCAGGGCATGAAATCCGCCTCGAAACGCACGTCCCAGAAGGCCGGGGTGGCGGGATCGTGACGGGGAAATTCTGGCATGTGGGTCGGCGAACTCATGATCGGATTATAGGCAACGCAGAAAATAGGCGTTGAATCCCGAAAAACCGAGTTTCGTCGCACCGTTTTTGACATTGCGCAACGATGCCGCTAAGGTGCGCCAAGAATCGACCAAGGCGAAATAGATTTCATATGCGCATCGTTGGCAACACGACATTATTGGGGATTTGTGCGACGGCGGCACTTGCGCTAACGGGCTGCGGCGATCAGGCGAAAACCGGCGCGGTTGAGGCCACGCTTTTCCCTATACCCTGCCGCGTCGCCAACGTCGAAAATGAAGTCCGCTGCGCGACCCTTGAGGTGTTTGAAAACCGCGACACGCGGCAAGGCCGCAAAATCGGCTTACACATCGTCGTGCTGCCGGCTACCGCGCGCATCAAAGAGCCTGATCCGGTCTTTGTATTCGCCGGCGGCCCCGGGCAAGCGGCGAGCCAGCTGGCGCGCGAATCGCTCGCGATGTTGGGCGGCCTCAACACGCGGCGTGACATTGTGCTCATTGATCAACGTGGAACCGGAAAGTCGAACGGCCTCGGTTGCAAGTTCGTTGACCCGGACGCGCTCGAATCGATTGATCCGGCGGTGCGCGCGCAGGAAGACCGCCGGCGCGTCGTCGATTGCCGCGACGCGCTCGCCGCGCGCGCCGATTTGACGCGCTACACCACCACCATCGCGATGGCCGACATCGAGGATGCGCGAGTGGCGCTCGGTTACGAAAAAATCAATCTGTGGGGCGGCTCGTATGGCACCCGTGCAGCGATGGAATACCTGCGCCGCCATCCAGCGGCCGTGCGTAGCGTGGTGCTGGACGGGGTCGCGCCGCCTTCGATGGCCTTGCCCGCGACATTTGCCCGCGACGCCGGAGCCGCCTACGACAAAATGCTCGACGCGTGCGCGCGCGAGGCGGGCTGCGCGAAGCGTTTTCCCCAACTAAAATCCGATATCGATGAATTGCTCGCGCGCGCCGAAAAAACGCCGCGCAAGATTTTGCTGCCCGGCACGCGCACCGGTGAGCCGCGCGAGATCGTTATCAGCAGGGATGCCGTGCTGTCCAGCATGTTCGTGGCCTTGTACGTGCCGCAATTCGCGGCGATGTTGCCCGAGGTCTTGTCGCACGCGGGACGGGGAAACTTCGCGCCGCTGTTGGCGATTGGCGACGCCTTTGGCGTGTTCGACGAGGAAAAAATATTCGCCGGCATGCGATTTTCGGTGGTGTGCGCCGAGGATCTGCCGCGAATCGCGGCATCGACGGCCGGGACCGAACGCGCGCCATTCGGCGGCATGTTCGTGCGCGAAATGGCGAAGGCGTGCGGCGAATGGCCGCGCGGCGCGATGGCAAAAGACTTCGATCAACCGGTTCAATCGGACAAGCCCGTGTTGATTTTGAGCGGCACCCTCGATCCGGTCACGCCACCGATCCACGGCGAAGAGGTGGCGAAGTCGCTCCCGCGTTCACGCCATCTGATCGCGCCGAACATTGGCCACGGCGTAAGTGCACAAGGCTGCGCGCCGCGCTTGATCAAAAAATTTATCGAGTCGGCAAGTGTTGAGAACATCGATGGCGCCTGCCTCGCGCGCCTGCCGCGCCCGCTGTTTTATGAGCCAATGCGCGACAAGAAAGTGGCCGGCAAATGATCGAAGTTTTTGAGTTGAAAAAACAGTTCGGCGCGGTGAAAGCGCTCGATGGGGTGTCGTTCAACGCAAACAGCGGCGCGATCACGGGTCTGCTCGGCCCCAACGGTGCCGGCAAAACGACCACACTGCGCATGATCGGCACACTGATCGCCATCGACGGCGGCCGCGCGCGAATCGACGGCACCGATGTCGCGGCCGATCCCGACGCCGCGCGCCGCGCCTGCGGACTGTTGACGGATTCGCGCGGCCTCTATACACGACTGACGGCGCGCGAAAACATCCGCTATTACGCCGAACTCCGCGGCATCGACGCCACCCGTGCCGAGCGGGTGCTGGCGCGATTCACCGAGTGGCTGGACATGAAGGACATCCTCGACCGGCGCACCGACGGGTTTTCGCAAGGCGAGCGTATGAAGGTCGCGATCACGCGCGCGCTGATCCACGAGCCCGCCAACGTGATTCTCGACGAGCCGACCAATGGACTCGACGTGATGAGCACGCGCGCGTTGCGTGAATTGATCCAGCGTCTCAAGGCCGAGGGTCGGACGGTGGTGTTTTCAAGCCACGTCATGCAGGAAGTGGCGGCCTTGTGCGACGAGATCGTCATCATCGCGCACGGTCGCGTGACCGCGCAGGGAGCCACGAATGAGCTGCTCGCGCAGAGCGGCGCGCGGAATCTGGAGGACGCCTTCATCGCGTTGTCCGAATCCCAATCGCCGACGACGGAGGTCGCATGATGCTGGCCGCGATCCTTACCGTTTGCAAAAAAGAGCTGACCGATCATCTGCGCGACAAACGCACCGCGACGATGATTTTTTTCCTGTCGATCGCGATGGGGCCGATCATGCTGTTCGGCATGAGTTACTTCATTTCAAACATCGAAAAGAAGGCCGAGGCGCGCGAAGTCTATGTGCTTGGTAAAGGCCACGCGCCGCAACTGGTCAATTTTTTCGCGCGCCAGGATGTCGCGATCCTCGAGCCGAAGGCCGAGTTCCGCGAACTCATCAAGACCGGCAGGCATGACCCGGTGCTGGTGATCCCCGCCGACTTTCAGGAGAAATTCCCACTCGGCGACGCATCGGTCGAGTTGGTTTACGACGACACGCGGCAGGACGGCGGCAACGTGTCGATCGGCGTGCTCCGCCGCCTGATCCGCGGATTCAACAGCGAAGTGGCGAATCAGCGCCTGATCGCGCGCGGCGTGTCGCCGACTGCCATGCGCGTGGTCGAGGTGCGCGATGTCAACATGGGTTCGCCCGCGCAGCGCGCCGCGCAGATTCTGTTCATGATCCCCTTCATCACCTTGATCGTCTGCGTTACTGGCTGCACCGCGATTGCCATCGACATGACGGCCGGCGAGCGCGAACGTGGCTCGCTGGAGCCACTTTTGATGAATCCGGTGGCGCGCGCCGCGCTGATCACCGGGAAGTGGCTCGCCGTGGGTATCTATGGCATCGGCGTGGTCGCGCTCACGCTGGGGGGATTTTGGCTGACGCTCAAGTTTTTGCCGATGCCGAAACTGGAATCGGTCATGTCGATCACCGGCCTGCAGTTTCTCGGTTTCGGCGCGACCATGTTGTCCTTCGCGCCGGCGATGGGCGCCTTGCAAATGCTCATCGCGACATATGGCCGCACGTTCAAGGAAGCGCAGACCTACGTGAGCTACCTGATAACTGTCGTGTCGATGATTCCCATGATTATTATTTTTGGCCAGATCAAGGATGCGACCTGGCAGCTGTTCGTGCCGATGCTGGGCCAGCAAATGGTGATCACGCGCATCCTGCGCGGCGATCCAGTCGATGCACTCCATTTTTTGATTCCCCTCGCGGTGAACGCGGCGATCACGTTGGCGGCGATCATGCTAATTTCAAAACTGCTGACGAAGGAAAAGATTATTTTCGGTCGCGCCTAGCCGGGGCGCGGGCCGCGCAAGGTATCATCGCGCCATGTCTGAATTGAGAGAGTTGTTCGGCCCCGAGGGGCCGCTGGCCAAGCGTATCGATGGCTACCGCCACCGCGAAAGCCAGATTGAAATGGCGGAAAAAATCGGCGACGCGATCGATCGCAGTGGTGTGCTGATCGCCGAGGCCGGCACCGGCACCGGCAAAACCTTCGCTTATCTCGTGCCGGCGTTGCGCTCCGGCGGCAAGGTCATTATCTCCACCGGCACCAAAACCTTGCAGGATCAGTTGTATCACCGCGATATTCCGACGGTGATTCAGGCGCTGAACATTCCCGTGAGCACTGCCTTGCTGAAGGGCCGCGCCAATTATGTTTGCCTGCATCATCTCGACAACGCGGTCGCCGACGGGCGCTTCCTGAATCGCGACGATACGCGGCACGTTCAGGTCATCCGCCGATTTGCGGATCGATCGCTGAATGGCGGCGGCACTGGCGACAAGGCCGAATTGCCCGATGTGCCCGAGCGCTCCGGCGCGTGGGCGATGGCGGTTTCCACCCGCGAGAATTGCCTCGGTGCGCAATGCGCGCAATACACCGATTGCTTCGTCATGAAAGCGCGCAAGGCCGCGATGACGGCGGAAGTGGTGGTGGTGAATCACCATTTGTTTTTTGCGGACTTGGTGTTGAAGGACGACGGCGCACAGGATTTGTTGCCGGCCTGCAATACCGTGATATTCGACGAAGCACATCAATTACCGGAAACCGCGACGATGTTTTTCGGCGATGTGGTGACGACTTCGCAACTCTCGGAGCTCGCCCGCGATTCACGGCTGATGGGTATCGCGCATGCCGCCGACTTCAAGGATTTGCAGGAGGCCGCGCAGATTCTCGACAAATCCGCGCGCGATTTGCGCTTGGTGATGGCAGAGGATTCCGCACGTCTGCCGGGGCAATCCGTGACATCGCGCGACGGTTTCGATACCGCCTTCATCGATACGCAGGAGAAACTCGGCGAACTGCGCGAGATGCTGGAAAGCCAATCCGGCCGCGCGCAGGAATTGGCCAATTGCCTTGAGCGCGCCGACGAA
>JANPBQ010000256.1:0-13935 GCA_031430555.1 Betaproteobacteria bacterium | reverse complement strand
AGGAAAAAACACAGAACTGTTTGCGGCCCAGCACCTTCGCCTGATACATCGCGATATCGGCATTGGCAAGCAGCGTGGGGCCATCTTTGCCATCGGTCGGATAAACGCAGACACCAATGCTCGCCGATAAGTTGACTTCGTAGCCTTGAATCGTGGCGCGCGGCTCAAGGACGGCGAGCAGCTTTTGCGCGATGGTTTGAATGCCCGACGTCTCCCTCAAATTCTCGACCAGCAACACGAACTCGTCGCCGCCGAAACGCGCCAGCGTATCGCCATCGCGCACGAGGCCTGAAAACCGCCGCACCGATTCGCGCAACACGGCGTCGCCGAACGGATGTCCCTGCGTGTCGTTGACTTGCTTGAAATTGTCGAGATCGATGAAAAACACCGCAAGCATCGTGTCCGCCCGGCCGGCGCGCGCAATCGCGCCCTGCAAGTTGCTGTTGAACATGGCGCGGTTGGGCAAGCCGGTCAACGTATCGTGATTGGCGAGCACTTGAATTGTCGACAGCGCTTTCGTCAGCTCCGCGTTGTTGTCGGCCAACTTTGCGCGCAGCGCGCTGATGCGCCCGCCGATCAACGCGAATGCCGGCAGCACGAGCGCCAACGTCATCCACTGAAACCATTCGAGATGCACGCTGACGGTGTCGGGTTTGTAGACCATCAGCAGGTTGATCACCAGCGCATACCCGGCAAGGATCAACATGGTATTGAAGAGAAACTCGCGCGTCTTGAAACGGAACACGCCGAACAGCAGCACCACAAAGCACCAGATCAACACCAGGCCGCGGTCGTGGCTGAAACTGTAGGCGACGAACATCGTGAACACGATGCCGACAACGGTTTGCACCTGCGTCATGCTCGGATCGGCGAAGCGCAGGTTCGCGCCGGTCTTGAAAAGCAGGAAGTACGTGGCGTTGGCCAACAGCATCATCCCGACGGCGATCGTGGCGGGCACGCCACCGATCAATTTTGCGAGATAGGCAAAAAACAAGAGCGGGATCGCAATTGCGTACGCGGCCGCCGTAATGCGCACCTGCTGAATGCGTTGCGCCTGTTGCTCGTCCTGTTTTCTCGATTCGGCTGGGTCGACCGAGGCGGCGGTCATGTCGGTATCAGTTGTCACGATTTTTTTGTTTTAGCTTGGCCGATCGAGCGGCTGATTCGAAGACGTACCGGTGCTGGCGATCGGGCCAGCGATGTGATTTTTCGATAAAAAGACCAGCATTGGTGAGCCTCTCCAGCCAAAAATGCCCCAAGAACCGCGCCGATATTGGCGTCTAACATTGTTGCACCCACAACTTTCAAGCAAGCCAACGCATCTCAGGGTTGGCATGGAGCTTGTCGAAATAACCGGTGATTTGCAAGTAGAACACGGGCGCTGCATCAAGTCTAAATACTGTTCGTATCGCCAAAATGCCCCGTTCGCCCTGCGCATAACTGAGGGTCTCATGCATCCAGCCCTTCGGCCGGCTTGAGGCGAACGGGGAAAAACGAACGGGTTTGCGTCACGTCTTGCCGCGTGCATTTCATGCGCGGCGCTATTGCCGCAAGTAAGCCTCCATCCATGCCAAGCTGTCTTCCGTTTTGCCGCTCGGTCGATACTCGGCACCGATCCAGCCTTGATACCCGATTGCATCGGCATACTCGAACAGCGTCGGAAAATCGATCAACCCGGTGCCGGGTTCGTGGCGACCGGGGGCGTCCGCAAACTGCATGTGGCCGATCATCGGCAACAGCAAGCGGATCGCGTCGGCGAGCATATTGGCGCGCGAGTCTGGATGATCAATTTCCGGTGCCGCGTTTCCACGCCAAGTCTCCATGATCTGCATGTGATACCAATCGTATTGCAACATCACGTTGGTCGCACCGATTTCGTTGATGATGCGCATCGCGTCGCGAGTGTTGCTGATCAAAAATCCCGGCACGTCGCGGGTATTGAGGGCTTCGATATTGAGCGTGAGGCCGACCCTGGCGCACTCTTCCGCCGCGCGCCTCACATTGTCGATAAATCGCAGTTCGCAGGATCGAACATCGACTTCCGGCGGTTTCACGCCGGCGAGGCAATTGAGTTGCGTGATGCCGAGCGCCATCGCATAGTCGATCGCTTCGATCACGCATAGCCGAAACGTCTCCTTCCGTCCCGGCAGGCCGGCGAAACCCCATTCGCCGCGCTCGGGTTTGCCGGCGCGGATATTCATCAGCACGGCTTCGAGCCCATGCACGTCGAGCCGCGCACGAATGTCGGCGGGATCGAACGAAAACGGATAGTGAAACTCGACGCCACGAAAGCCCGCCCGCGCGGCCGCTTCGAACCGGTCGAGAAACGGCAACTCCGTAAAGAGAAAAGTAAGATTGGCGGCGAATCGCGGCATAAAAGGGTCGGTCTTGATGTCCGGGCCGGGCAAATCCGGCCCGCAGCCCCCGCATTTCAACGTGAAACCGCGCCTGCGTCCAGCGCCATCTCACATAGCAGGGCGCCGGCGCGTCATAATGTGCATCTGCACCAAATCCCGCACGCACAACGCGGCCCGCCGCCGGTTCGCAAAGAAGCCTTGAATGACAAATCCGCACGCCTTTACCGCCCCCACAACCACTGTTGCCGCCGGCACATCCGCCGCTGCACCCGCACCGAAGAGCGATTGGCGGGTGGTGCGTTCGCTCATCCCCTACCTTTGGGATTTTCGTGGACGGGTCGCGCTGGCGGTGATTTTTCTCGTCACCGCCAAGCTCGCCAACATCGGCGTGCCGCTGCTGCTGAAGGAAATTATCGATTCGCTGGATAAGTCGAAGGCGGTACTGGTGGTGCCGCTCGCGCTGCTCGCCGGCTACGGATTGTTGAGGCTCTCATCGACGTTGTTCGGCGAACTCCGCGATATCGTATTCGTGAAAGTCACGCAGCGCGCCATGCGCCGGATCGCGCTGTCCGTGTTCCGGCATTTGCATGCGCTCTCGCTCAGATTCCATCTCGACCGCCAAACCGGCGGCGTCACCCGCGATATCGAACGCGGCACACGCGGCGTGTCCACGTTGATGTCGTTCATGCTGTTTTCGATGATTCCGATCCTGCTGGAAATCACGCTGGTGACGATTTTGCTCGCGAAAAAATTCGACATCTGGTTTGTGGTGATCACGCTCTCGGCCATCGTGCTCTATGCCGGCGCCACTATCGGCATCACCGAGTGGCGCACCGCGCATCGCCGCCGCATGAACGAGATGGATTCCAGAGCCAACACCAAGGCGATCGATTCTCTGTTGAACTACGAGACAGTGAAATATTTCGGCAACGAAGAATTTGAAGCCGGCCGCTACGACAAGAACTTGCAGAGCTATGAAGCGGCGGCCACCAAAAGCGAGACCTCGCTCGGCATGCTAAACGTCGCGCAGAGTTGCGTGATCGCCACCGCCGTTACATTGCTGATGTGGCGCGCAGCCGATGGTGTCGTCGCCGGCGCACTGACGCTGGGCGATCTGGTGATGGTGAATGCGCTGCTGATCCAGCTCTACATCCCGCTCAATTTTCTCGGCGTGATGTACCGCGAGATCAAGCAGGCGCTGACCGACATGGAAAAAATGTTTCGCCTGCTCGGCGAGAACCGCGAGATCGCCGACTCACCGGGTGCGAAGGCGCTCGCGGTCAATGGCGCGGCGATACGTTTCGAAAATGTCGACTTCGGCTACGATCCGAAGCGGCAGATTTTGTTTGACGTGAGCTTCGACGTGCCAGCGGGACATACCGTTGCGGTGGTGGGTTCCAGCGGTGCAGGCAAGTCAACGCTCTCACGTCTGTTGTTTCGCTTTTACGATATACAGAAGGGTCGCATCACGATAGACGGCCAGGACATTCGCGACGTGACGCAGGACAGCGTGCGCGCGAGTCTCGGCATCGTGCCGCAGGATACGGTGCTGTTCAACGACACCATCCGCTACAACATTGCCTATGGTCGGCCGGGTGCCACCAACGCGGAGATCGAAGACGCCGCGCGCCGTGCGCACGTGCTGGAATTCATCCAGCGCCTGCCCGACAAATGGGAGGCGATGGTCGGCGAGCGCGGCCTGAAATTGTCGGGCGGAGAAAAACAGCGTGTCGCGATTGCACGCACGTTGCTCAAGAATCCGGCGATTCTGATTTTCGACGAGGCGACCTCAGCGCTCGATTCCAAGACGGAGAAGGCGATACAGGCGGAGCTTCGCGAGATCGCGCAGGATCGCACCACGCTGGTGATCGCGCATCGCCTCTCCACCGTGATCGATGCCGACCAGATTCTGGTGCTCGGTCACGGCCGCATTATCGAGCGCGGCAATTTCCGTGCGTTGATCGAGATGAACGGCAAGTTCGCCGAGATGTGGCGATTGCAGCAACAGGAAGAGCGTGCGGTCGATGGGGACGTGCCAGCGAACGAGGCAGGCACCGCCTAAATGCCGTTGACCGAAAAACTGTTGCCGATCTTTCTGCTGGCGCTGGCCGGTTTTCTATTCGGCCGCAGCAAAGCTTTTGACAGCGGTCAGGTCACGCGCGGAATTTCAAACGTGGCGTTTTATTTGTTCGTGCCGGCGCTGTTGTTCCGCACGACCGCCCGTATCGATCTCGCGAGTCTTGAATTGCGTGCGTTGGCGGCGTTTTTTGTACCCTCGGTGTTGCTGTTGTTGACGGTCGCCGCCATCGAGAAGCGGCGCAATACACCGGCCGAGTTGGCCAACGTACGCGCGTTGGCCTGCACCTTTGGCAACACGGTTCAGATCGGCATTCCGGTGGTACTCGCGGCCTACGGCGAGACCGGCCTCGCGATCCACGCGACCATCATCGCCGTGCATGCGCTGGTGATGTTGAGCACTGCCACCATCCTGATGGAATGGGCGCGCCGCGACCGCGCGCGGCCGCTATCGATTGAAGCCGTGGTGATGCCGATGGTGCGACAGACAATTGTTCACCCGGTGATCTTGCCGGTGGTCGCCGGATTCGCCTGGAACATTCTGAAATTACCGTTGCCCGGGCCAGTGGATGCGACGCTGGTGACACTCGCACAGGCAGCCGCGCCGCTATGTCTCGTATTGATCGGCCTCTCGATGGCGCACTACGGCGTTGTCGGCTCCGTGCGACCGGCCATCGCGCTGGGCACCGTGAAGCTGCTCATTCAGCCGGCGCTGGTGGCGGTGGCGGCGTTCTGGATATTGCCGCTGGATCGCGCGACCGCAGCCGTCACCGTGCTCTGCGCGGCGCTGCCGATCGGTGCAAATCCATTGTTGTTCGCACAACGCTACGGCGTCGCTGAGCGCGAAACCACGGCGGCGATTGTGATTTCCACCATTGCCTACGGCGCGACGGTGATCATTTTGCTGGCGTTTCTGACGCGCTAGCTGCGTTTTTCCAGCCACTCATTGACGTGTCGCCCGTGAATTGATCGTTGACCCGCGAGGTCAAAACATGATCGCGCCATGCGCCGTCGATGAACATGTAGTCTTTCGCATAGCCGTCAATGCGAAAGCCGAGCTTGGCCAGTAGCCGTCCGCTGCGTACATTTTCCGGGCGGTAGTTGGCGGCGATGCGGTGCAGCTTTTGTTCATCGAACATGTATCGGATCGCCGCGCGGAGAGCTTCGTGCATCAGCCCCTTCCCCTCGTAGTCCCCGTCGATCTGATAGCCCAACACGCACGAACAAAACGCGCCACGGAATATTTGCGTGAAGCCGATGCTGCCGATGCCGAGCTCGGGTGCGTCGCGCAGCGACAACCAGAACTTCACTTCGCTGCCGGCGGCATACGCCGCGTGGTGCTTTTCAATCGCCGCCTGCCAAGTCGACAGCAAGTGGAGATCCGCCGGTGCAGGCGGGCTCCAGGGCTTGAGATGGGCCAGGTTGCGCAGGACGAAATCACGCATGGATTCCACGCGATCCAGTCGCGGCGAAAACAACAACAGGCGCTCGGTGACGATCTCCAGCGTGGGTGCGGCGGCTTGCGGTGCGGGTACCGGTGCCGGCGCTGGCGGATTGGTGGCCGACTCAGCCACCGTCGCGCAAAAACCGGACATGCGAAATCAGCCCCGACGCGGCATCAATGCGATAAATCACCACCGCGCGCTTCAGTTCCGGCATCGTGCCCGGGAGACGCCCGCTGATCGATTCCTCGTCGATCACGTAGTCGCCGATACGCGTGCGATGAACAACATCGCAATGCAAATTCGGTGAGCCATCGAACAGCGCGCGGTAGCGCGCGCGCATGCCGGCGTGACCGGCCATCAGCCGCGCGCCTGCACCATCGTCGATCGCACAATCGACCGTATAGCAGGCAACGAAAGCCTCGACATCGCGCGCATTGTAGGCGACGAGTTGCGCCTCGACCGGATCAGCACCCGCGACGCTCATCCGGCAAACACGCTCCAGCTTTGCGCCAAATTTTCGGTCGGCGTGCGTTTGAACCCGGATTTTGCGAACTGATGCCAGCGGCCGACGATAAACGACATCACCGCATTCGCATACGCGTTGGCGTCGAGCGAGGCGTGCAAAGCGCCTTCGGCGGCGGCTGCGCGGGCGCTTTGCCGCAACGATGCTTCGAGGCGGTCGTGCAACTGGTTCATGCGCGCTTGCAATCGATCATCTTCATTGACCAATGCGTCGCCGATCAGCACCCGCGTCATGCCCTGATTTTTCTGCGCGAATGAGAGCAGCATCGCGACGATCGCCTCGACCTGCTTGATGCCCGCGGACTCCTCGGCCTGAATTTTGTTCACGAGCGAGAACACGGTCTCTTCGATGAATTCGATCAAGCCTTCGAACATTTGCGCCTTGCTGGCGAAATGCCGATACAGGGCCGCCTCGGAAACATCCAGTTTCGCGGCCAGCAGCGCCGTGGTGATCTTCTGGCCCTTGGGGTTCTCCAGCATATGCGCGAGAGTGTGCAAAATCTCCCGCTTGCGTTCGCCCGGCTCTCGTTTCGCCATGTGTTTTTTTCTCCTTGAACGCGGTGACTAGCGCCGTCCGCCCAGCATCGAGCCCAGCACGCCACGGATGATTCGGCGGCCCGCCTCGGAGGCCATCGCGCGCGCCGCACTTTTCACGGCCGCCTCGATCACACCTTCGCGTTTGGACGCCGCACCGCCCGACGGCAGGCCGATCTTTTCCAGCATGCCGCCCAGCCCGCCAGATTCACCGGAAGCCGAGGGCGCGACCGCTCCGCGACGCGCTTTCAGTTTTTCAAACGCCGATTCGCGTTCCACGGTCTTTTCATACTGACCCGCGACCAACGAATTTTGCAGCAACAATTTGCGTTGCTCGGGCGAGATCGGCCCGATCTGCGATTGCGGCGGGCAGACATAAGCGCGCTCGACCACCGTGGGGCGGCCCTTCTCGTCCAGAAACGACACCAGCGCTTCGCCGACACCGAGTTCAGTGATGATTTGCGCAACGTTGATCTTTGGGTTGGCGCGAAACGTCTCCGCCGCCGCCGCGACCGCTTTCTGGTCACGCGGCGTATAGGCCCTGAGCGCATGCTGCACGCGGTTGCCGAGTTGGCCGAGCACGGTGTCGGGAATATCCAGCGGGTTTTGCGTGACGAAATAAACGCCTACGCCTTTCGAGCGCACCAGCCGCACGACTTGCTCGATTTTTTCCAGCAACTCTTTCGGCGACTCATTGAACAGCAGGTGCGCTTCGTCGAAAAAAAACACCAGCTTCGGTTTGTCGCGGTCGCCGACTTCGGGCAGATTTTCGTAGAGCTCGGAGAGCAGCCAAAGCAGAAATGTGGAATAGAGACGCGGGCTGGTCAGCAGCCGATCGGCGGCGAGAATATTGATGACGCCTTTGCCGTCGTCGGTTTGCATCAGGTCATCGAGCACCAGGGCAGGTTCGCCGAAAAAACGGTCGCCGCCCTGCTGTTCCAGCGTCAGCAACCCGCGCTGAATCGCGCCGATGCTGGCCGGCGAAATATTCCCGTAATCGGTGGTGAACTGACCGGCGTTTTCACCGACCCAGGAAAGCAGCGAGCGCAGATCCTTCAGATCAAGCAACAACAATCCGTTGTCGTCGGCGATTTTGAAGGCGAGCGTCAACACACCGGATTGCGTATCGTTCAAATTGAAAATGCGCGACAACAGTACCGGCCCCATTTCAGAAATAGTCGCGCGCACCGGATGCCCTTGCTCGCCGAACACGTCCCACAACGTCACCGGACAGGCGGCGGGCGTGTGTGCGAGGTTGAGCAACTTGATGCGCTCGTCGATTTTCGTGTTCGGCTTCCCGATCTGCGAAATACCGGTGAGATCGCCTTTCACATCGGCCATAAAAACCGGCACGCCAATAGCCGAAAATCGCTCCGCCAGCACTTGCAGCGTGATCGTTTTGCCGGTTCCAGTCGCGCCCGCGATCAATCCGTGCCGGTTTGCCATGTTGGGCAAGAGACACAATTCGCTGAGCAGCGCGTCGCTCGTTTTGGCAATTAGCAACGGATCGGCCATGGCAAGAAGGTCATTGGGCTTCGGTGTGGGGGTAAGTGAATGTTAACATTACATTTTGAAAATTGTTGGGGCGGTGAATCGTGCCGATCCCACACTAACGCATCGACGCTGGGGCATCGTGGCCGGGCGTAGCGGCGAGAAAGCAGACGCATCAAATGGCCGGACATTCAAAGTGGGCAAACATTCAGCACCGCAAAGGTCGCCAAGACGCCAAGCGCGGCAAGATTTTCACGCGCCTCATCAAAGAAATTACCGTCGCCTCGCGCCTCGGCGGTAGCGACGTGAGTTGCAATCCGCGCTTGCGTCTCGCGACTGACAAAGCCTATGAAAACAACATGCCCAAAGACACCGTCGAGCGGGCCATCAAGCGCGGCAGCGGTGAACTCGAAGGGGTGAATTACGAAGAAATCCGCTATGAGGGCTACGGTATCGCGGGCGCGGCAGTGATGGTCGATTGCATGACCGACAACCGCGTGCGCACGGTCGCGGAAGTGCGCCACGCGTTTTCGAAATACGGCGGCAATATGGGCACCGACGGCTCGGTGGCGTTCTTGTTCAAGCACTGCGGCACGCTGCTGTTCGCACCCGGCACCAATGAAGAAAAATTGATGGAAGCAGCCCTTGATGCAGGTGCAGAGGATGTGGTGACCAATGACGACCAATCGATTGAAGTCATCACCGGGCCGTATGAATTCACCAACGTGAAAGCGGCGCTGGAGAAGGCCGGATTCAAATCCGAATTCGGCGAAGTCACGATGAAGGCGACGACCGAATCGGTGCTCACAGGCGACGATGCGGTAAAAATGCAAAAACTGCTCGACGCCATCGAATCCCTCGATGATGTGCAGGATGTCTACACGTCGGCGATCATTGAGGAAGCTTAGTGTCCCGACCCAGAAATATCGATACATGAAACGGCGTCTTTTTCCGCGTGGCCGTTTCGGCGCACCAGCGGTGCACCCTCGTCGTTGCCATAGACCATGCGTCGCCTGCCCCGGCAGGCAGTTAGCCGGGGCCGCCTCCTCGCGCCTTGCCACGCGAAAAAATCCATCCGTTTCATCATGTTTCGCTATCTCTGGGTCGGGACACTAATGGACGCCAAGCAGCGCGCATTGCTGCTCAACATTCCTGAAACCATTGAAACCGAGCGCATGATTTTGCGCGCCGCGAAATCCGGCGATGGACCGGAATCGTTTGAGGCGGTGGTTGAATCGGTGAACGAACTCAAACCATGGATGCCGTGGGTACATCCCGAACCGACGCTGGCGGGCTCGGTTCAGTATCACGAAAACGCCGAGGCGAAGTGGCGAAGCCGCGACATGATCGATTTCAATTGGTGCGACAAAGCCACCGGAAAATTGATCGGCAAAGGCGGATTTCACACCATTGTTTGGGATGTACCGAAACTCGAAATCGGCTACTGGATCCGCACCAGCGAAGCGGGAAAAGGCTACTGTAGCGAAGCGGTTAAAGCGTTGGTCGATTTCGCAAAACGCGAACTTGGTGCGAAGCGCCTCGAAATCTGTAGCGATCCGCGCAACCAGAAAAGCCGCAACGTGGCGGAACGATGCGGTTTCACGCTTGAAGGCATTCTGCGCAAAAACATGCGCGACCCTTATGGCGGCCTGCGGGATTCGTGCATGTACGCGAGAATATTCGAATGAAAATTCTCGGCCTCGATCCGGGGTTGCGCATCACCGGGTATGGTGTGATCGAAAAAAACGGTGCCACGCTCACCTATATTTCCGGCGGCTGCATTAAATCACCCGACGGGGAGTTGCCGGACCGATTGAAGAATATTCTGAATTCAGTGCAGGAAGTCATCGCGCGTTTCAGCCCCGATGAAGTGGCGGTGGAAAAAGTTTTCGTGAACATCAATCCGCAATCGACATTGCTGCTTGGGCAGGCGCGTGGCGCCGCTATTTGCGCGGCCGTTTCCCGCGATTTACCGGTATCGGAATACACTGCGCTTCAGGTCAAACAAGCGGTAGTCGGCAATGGTCACGCGAAGAAAGAGCAGGTGCAGGAAATGGTCAAACGTCTGCTGAAATTGCCGGGTTCCCCGAGCCCCGATGCGGCCGACGCGCTCGCCTGCGCAATTTGCCATGCGCATGGCGGATCGCTGGGCGGGATGAGCACGCGCGGCTATCGCGTGAAGGGTGGGAGGTTGGTGAAATGATTGGCCGCATCGCCGGATCGTTGCTCGAAAAAAATCCACCGCAAGTGGTGATCGATGTCGCCGGTGTCGGCTATGAAATCGATGTGCCGATGAGCACGTTTTACAACTTGCCGAAGCTCGGCGAAAAAGTCGCGCTCTTCACGCACCTCGTGGTGCGCGAAGATGCGCATTTGCTGTATGGCTTCGGCACGGAAAGCGAGCGCGCCACGTTTCGGCAATTGTTGAAAGTCAGTGGTGTCGGGCCGAAAGTCGCGCTGGCGGTGCTCTCCGGCATGAGTGTGAACGATCTCGCCGAAGCCGTGATGGCGCAGGAAAGCGGGCGGCTCACCAAAGTGCCGGGCATCGGCAAGAAAACCGCCGAGCGATTGCTGTTGGAATTGAAAGACCGCTTGAAAGTGGACGTGCGGATTTCCGTTGGCGGCGACGCAACGGCAATTTCCTCGGCCAGCGATATTCTGAATGCGCTGATTTCGCTCGGCTACAACGACAAGGAAGCGTTGTTTGCGATCAAGCAACTGCCAAAAGAGGCGTCGGTCGCTGATGGCATACGGCAGGCCTTGAAGTTGTTGTCTAAATCATGAGTAAAATCGATCCATGATCGAGGAAGACCGTCTCATTGCCGGCACCAAGGCCTCCCCGCAGGAGGAAGCGTTGGAGCGCGCACTGCGCCCGAAGTTGCTCAATGAGTATGTCGGCCAGGAAAAAATTCGTGGCCAGCTATCGATCTTCATCGAAGCCGCGCGCGGTCGCAAAGAGCCGCTCGATCACACGCTGCTATTCGGCCCGCCGGGATTGGGCAAAACTACGTTGGCACACATCATCGCGCGCGAAATGGGCGTGAACCTCAAACACACCTCCGGCCCGGTGCTGGAGCGGGCGGGCGATCTCGCCGCGATGCTGACCAATCTTGAAACCAACGACGTGTTGTTCATCGATGAAATTCATCGCTTGAGCCCCGTCGTCGAAGAAATCCTCTATCCGGCGTTGGAGGATTATCAAATCGACATCATGATCGGCGAAGGCCCGGCCGCACGCTCGGTGAAGCTCGATTTGCCGCCGTTCACACTGGTGGGCGCCACCACCCGTGCGGGCATGCTGACCAACCCGCTGCGCGACCGCTTCGGCATTGTCGCGCGGCTGGAGTTTTACTCGCCGGAAGAATTGAAACTGATCGTCTCGCGTTCAGCGCAATTGTTGAAAGTGCGGGTCGATGATCACGGCGCACAGGAAATCGCGCTTCGGTCACGCGGCACACCGCGCATTGCCAATCGGCTGCTGCGCCGCGTGCGCGATTTCGCCGAGGTGAAGGGCGACGGTCATGTCGACAAAGCCACCGCCGATGCCGCACTCAAAATGCTCGATGTCGATGCGATCGGTTTGGACGTGATGGATCGCAAAATGCTCCTGGCCATCATCGAAAAATTCGCGGGCGGGCCAGTGGGGGTGGAAAATCTGGCGGCAGCACTCAGCGAAGAACGCGATACGATCGAAGATGTGCTGGAACCGTATTTGATTCAGCAAGGCTATTTGCAGCGCACACCGCGCGGGCGGGTGGCGACGGCGCTTGCATATCGTCATTTCGGCCTGGCCGCGCCGAATAGTGTTTTGACACCGGAATTGTTCTGACCATGGCCAAGCTCTCGCTAAAGAATGCCCAGCAAACACCGCTGTTCACGTTTGATTTTCCGTTGCGTGTTTATTTTGAAGACACCGATGCAAGCGGCGTGGTTTATCACGCGCACTATGTGAAGTTTCTCGAACGCGCCCGCACCGAGTGGCTGCGCTATCTCGGTTTTTCCAATAGCGAGCTCGAACGCAAACACAAGATGAACTGGGTGATCGCCGAAATCGCGGTGGAGTTTTTGAAGCCGGCGCGGCTCGATGATTCCATCAATATCAGTGTGGCGATCGAAAATCTCGGTCGCGTGCGCTGCACGTTTCATCAGGAAATCCGTCGCGGAGAAGAGCTGTTGGTGAAGGCGCGCGTGCTGGTCGCGACTGTCTCTGCCGACAGTTTCAAACCGATCGAAATTCCCGCCGATCTGCGCAAGAAAATGGAGGCCACCGTTTGAACGTCACCAGCGATATCGCCATACTGCAGCTCATTCTTCAGGCATCGATCGTCGTCAAGATCGTGATGGCGATACTCGTGATCGCGTCAATGATGTCGTGGTGGTACATCTTTGTGAAGATGTTCACCGTCAGCCGCACTAAGCGCCAAGCCGACGAATTCGAGCGCGAGTTCTGGGGCGGGTCGGATTTGGTGGGGCTCTACCAGCGCGCCAACTCCGGCGAGTACGAACCAGCAGGAATGGAAAAAATATTCGAATCCGGCTTCAAAGAATATTTGAAGTTGAAGAGCCGTGCAGGCGCGGATGTCAGCGCGTTGATGGACGGCACGCGCCGCGCGATGAAGGCGACCTTCCAGCGCGAGTTGGATTACCTTGAAGCGCACCTCTCCTTCCTGGCGACGGTCGGCTCGGTCAGCCCATATATTGGCCTGCTCGGCACCGTGTGGGGCATCATGAACGCATTTCGCGGGCTCTCGAATGTGGCGCAGGCCACACTCGCGCAAGTCGCACCGGGCATCGCGGAGGCGTTGATCGCGACCGCCATCGGTTTGTTTGCGGCCATTCCCGCCGTTATCGCCTACAACCGCTATACGGCGGAGATCGATCGCATCGCGAATCGCTATGAGAGTTTCATGGAAGAGTTCACGAATATCTTGCAGCGGCAGGCGACGCATTAGCGGCATGAATTCAAGCATGCAAACTCTAGCACTGGTGCGGTGTTTTGGCCGAAAGTGGCTGAAAAGGCTCGTGGATACTGGAGTATTGCTTGCGGACAATTCTATTTACCCCCTCGCTTGTCCCCCCGGACTTGTTCCGGGGCCTAATTTTCATCGCAACTCAACGTGTTACAGGAATTGGGTACCGGCCTTCGCCGGTACGACAGGGGTCAATAGAAGATTCTCTGTCATTCCATTGTGCGAAACCGCGTGGGGTAGTCGCCCATGAGACGCCCCCGCAAGTCGATGGCGGAAATCAACGTCGTGCCATACATCGACGTGATGCTGGTGCTGTTGATTATTTTCATGGTGACGGCGCATTACCAGCCGGGTGAGATCGATCTCCCCAGCGTCGGTCAATCGCTCGCACCGACGATAGCGCCGCTCGAAGTGAAAATCCGCAAGGACGGCAGCATTGTGTTGGTCGATTTGCAACAAGGTGGGCAAGAGCAAGCGGTTACGCGCGAAAAATTGTTGCCCGCCGTGCGCGCGATCCAGGCCAATCGCCCCGATCAGGCG
>JANPBQ010000255.1:0-27612 GCA_031430555.1 Betaproteobacteria bacterium | reverse complement strand
GTTACGGGTGCAACAAGCTGTACATCAGAGCCTATGTGCACGTTATCTTCAATCACCGTGCGGTGTTTATTCGCGCCATCATAGTTGCAGGTAATTGTGCCAGCGCCGATATTTACATTGATGCCGATGCTAGTGTCGCCGATGTAGCTCAGATGGTTGGCCTTGGAATTGAAACCAAATTCACTCGCTTTGACTTCGACAAAATTGCCCAGATGTACTTCATCGCCAAGTACGGTTCCGGGACGGATGCGCGTGTAGGGGCCGATGCGCGCATTGGCACCGATCGTGGCCCCTTCGAAGCAGGAAAACGGCAGGATTTCGGTATGGGCACCGATCGTGCAGTCCTTCAACACGCAATGGGCTCCAATGGATGTGCCCGAGGCGAGGTGGACTTTGCCTTCGAATACGCAATTGATGTCGATGCTGACATCTGATTCGCAAGTGAGATGGCCACGTACGTCGAAGCGCGCGGGGTCAGCGAGACTGACGCCGTCTGCCATCAATCGCTGTGCGAGTTCGTTTTGGAAGACTCGTTCCAATTGGGCAAGTTGCGCGCGGTTGTTGACACCCACCGTTTCCCAATCATGATGTGGGTGCGGCGTTTCCACCGTGACGCCATCCTCGATAGCGAGCGCGAGTATATCGGTAAGGTAGTACTCACCCTGTGCGTTATTGTTGGTCAACTTCGGCAACAATTTTGCGAGTAACGCGGTCGGGCAGGCGAGGAAGCCCGTGTTGATTTCCTGGATTTTACGTTGGTCAATTGACGCGTCCGCGTCCTCGATTATGCCGCGCACTTTTCCGGTTGTGTCGCGCAAAATGCGACCGAGCCCGCTTGGATCCGGTACGTTTTGCGTGAGCCAGGCGAGTTTTCCGTGATACGCGGCATCGACGAGCTTTGTGAGTGTGGTGCCGGTAATCAACGGGACGTCACCATAAAGTATCAGCGTGACACCTTTACCATGCAAGTGTGGCAACGCTTGCATGACAGCGTGCCCCGTACCGAGCTGGGGCGATTGGAGCGCCCATTGAATGTTGTTTCCGGGAAACGCGTCGCGAACTTGCTCGCCGCCGTGACCATAAACTACGCAAATGCGTTCTGGTTCAAGCTCGTTGGCGCGATCGAGCACATGGCCGAGCATTGGCGTGCCGGCAATGCGGTGCAGGACTTTCGGCCGCGCGGATTTCATACGCTTGCCTTGGCCAGCAGCGAGAATCACGATGGTCAGATGCCGGGATGTCGACTCGTTGCTCATGTTTGGATTATGCGGCATCGCAAGTGGTTACACACATCGGACGAATTTGAGGGAATTTGAGCGAAAAAAAGGCAGCGGGAAGTGACTCCGCTGCCTGATTGTGTTGCGCCTCTAAACCGTTACGGTGAAAAAATTATAGCGCAAATGATCACTTTTTGCGAAGTTTGTTAATGGCTTGCAATTGGGCGGCCAATTGTGCCAACTCGGCGACAACAAGTGCGCGCTCCTGGCCGCTTGCACGGTTAGCAAGCGCTTCCTCTGCGGCCTGTTTGGCTTGCATGACCTTGGCCTCGTCAAGATCCGCCCCGCGAATCGATGTATCCGAAAGAATCGTCACGTTCTTGGGCTGTACTTCCAACACGCCGCCGGAGACATAAATGATCTCTTCTTCCGCCTGATTGGCCAATTTGACTTTGACCGTCCCGGGTTTAACGCGCGACAACAGCGGCGCGTGGCCCGGCAAGATACCGAGCTCGCCGGTTTCTCCGGGAACAACCACCATGCTCGCCTCGCCGGAAAAAATCGACTGCTCGGCGGAGACGATGAAGACGTGAAGTGTGTTTGCCATCTAATACTTTCTTTAAGGCTTTCGCCTTAGTTCATCGTCTTGGCTTTTTCGAACGCTTCATCGATGCCGCCGACCATGTAAAACGCTTGTTCCGGCAATGCATCACATTCGCCATCGACAATCATCTTGAAGCCGCGAATGGTTTCCTTCAGCGGCACGATCTTGCCCGGCGAGCCGGTGAACACTTCGGCTACGTTGAACGGCTGCGAGAGGAAGCGCTGAAGTTTCCGTGCGCGCGAGACGGCCAATTTGTCGTCGGGCGATAGTTCGTCCATGCCCAGAATTGCGATGATGTCGCGCAATTCCTTGTAGCGTTGCAGCGTGGTTTGCACGCGGCGCGCGACCGTGTAATGCTCTTCGCCGACGACTTGCGGATCGAGTTGGCGGCTGGTGGAATCCAGTGGATCGACAGCAGGATAAATACCGAGCGAGGCGATATCGCGGGAAAGCACGACGGTTGCATCCAAGTGGGCGAACGTGGTCGCAGGCGAAGGATCGGTCAAGTCATCGGCCGGCACATACACGGCCTGAATGGACGTGATGGAACCTGCCTTGGTGGAGGTGATGCGCTCTTGCAGCACGCCCATTTCTTCGGCAAGCGTCGGCTGATAACCCACCGCAGACGGCATGCGGCCCAACAACGCGGACACTTCCGTGCCGGCGAGCGTGTAGCGGTAAATATTGTCGACGAAGAAGAGAATGTCTTTACCTTCGTCGCGGAAACGCTCGGCCATGGTCAAGCCGGTCAGCGCCACGCGCAATCGGTTGCCGGGTGGCTCGTTCATTTGGCCGAACACCATCGCCACTTTTGATTCGGCGAGATTGTCAGCTTTGATAACGCCCGCTTCCTGCATCTCATGATAGAAGTCGTTGCCTTCGCGGGTGCGCTCACCGACACCGGCAAACACCGACAAACCGCCGTAGCTTTTCGCAATATTGTTGATGAGTTCCAGCATGTTCACGGTCTTGCCCACGCCGGCACCGCCGAACAGGCCGATCTTGCCGCCTTTGGCGAACGGGCACACGAGATCGATCACCTTGATGCCGGTGGGCAACAGATCCACTGAGGGCGAAAGCTCATCGAACTTTGGCGCGGGCTGATGGATTTCGCGGCGCTCTTCGGTTTTGATCGGGCCTTGCTCGTCGATCGGGCGACCCAGCACATCCATGATACGGCCCAGTGTCGCGGCGCCGACCGGTACCGAAATCCCGGCACCGGTGCCTTTCACTTTCATGCCGCGGCGCAGACCGTCGGACGAACCCATGGCGATGCAACGCACCACACCATCGCCCAATTGCTGCTCGACTTCGAACGTGAGGCCCTCTTCGGCGAATGACTTTACGCTGGATGGTTCCAACGTCAGCGCTTCATAGATGCGGGGCATGGCGTTGCGCGGGAACTGGATATCCACGACGGCACCAATACATTGAACAATTTGTCCGACACTCATTTTTGACTCCGACTAATATTTCAAATTCTGTTTGACTAGACCGCCGCGGCGCCGCCGACGATTTCCGAAAGCTCTTTGGTGATGGCGGCCTGGCGCGCTTTGTTGTACGTCAGCTTCAAATCACCGATCACTTTTTTGGCGTTATCCGACGCCGATTTCATCGCGACCATCCGCGCCGATTGCTCCGAGGCGATGTTTTCTGAAACCGATTGATAGACGATTGCCTCGACATAACGCACCAGCAACTCATCGAGCACCGCCTTTGCATCGGGCTCATACAAGTAGTCCCATGAGGCATCCGGCGCGCCCAGTTTTTCACCGGTCAACGGCAGCAGTTGCTCGCACAGGGCTTCTTGTTTCATCGTGTTGATGAATCGCGTGAAGCACACATACAGCGCGTCAATCTTGCCTTCGGCGAAGGCATCGAGCTGGATTTTCACCGGCCCGATCAGTTTATCCAAATGCGGTTTATCGCCCAGGCCTGTCACATGCGACACCAGTGGAATACCGTAACGTTGCAGAAAACCAAAACCCTTGTTGCCAATCGCCGTGCCCTGTACTTTCGCGCCGGCACCTTCCCATTCCTTGATCTTGTTGACCACCAAACGCATCACGTTGGTGTTCAAGCCACCGCACAGCCCCTTGTCGGAGGTGATCATGATGAGACCGACATTCTTGACGTTGTCGCGTTTTTGCAAAAAGGCGTGTTTGTAATCTGGATTGGCGTGCGACAGGTTCGCGCACACGCTGCGGATTTTTTCGCCATACGGGCGCGCCGCGCGCATCCGTTCCTGCGCCTTGCGCATTTTGGATGCGGCCACCATTTCCATGGCCTTGGTGATCTTGCGCGTGTTCTCCACGCTCTTGATCTTGGTTCTGATTTCTTTGGAGCCTGCCATCTTTGCCTCTTAGGTCATCCCCGACTGTTGCGGAACGCGTGCGCGGAAGCGCCGCATGACCAACCGTTAGTAGCTTCCTGATTTCTTGAAATCCTGCATCGCGGTGTGCATCGTTTTTTCGTCGTCCGGTGAAAGCGTGTTGGCGACTTCGATTGACGCGACCAGCGCGGCATACTTTGATTTCACAAAATCCTTCAGATTTTTTTCAAACGATGCGACTTTCTTGATGTCCACATCATCCATGTAGCTGTTGTTGACCGCGAATAGCGAGAGCGCCATCTCCCAGACTTGCATCGGCTGGTACTGCGGCTGCTTCATCAATTCGGTAACGAGACGACCGCGCTCCAATTGTTTGCGGGTGGCTTCGTCGAGATCGGACGCGAACTGTGCGAACGCGGCCAACTCACGATACTGCGCAAGCGCCAGCCGCACACCGGCACCGGTGTCTTTACGCTTCATGATCTTGGTCTGCGCGGCACCGCCGACGCGCGACACTGAAATACCGGCGTTGATGGCGGGGCGAATACCGGCGTTGAACAAATCCGTTTCCAGGAAGATCTGCCCGTCGGTGATCGAGATCACGTTGGTCGGCACGAACGCGGACACGTCGCCGGCTTGCGTCTCAATGATCGGTAGCGCAGTCAACGAACCGGTCTTGCCTTTGACGGCCCCATTGGTGAATTTCTCGACATACGCCGCGTTCACGCGCGCGGCGCGTTCCAGCAAACGCGAATGCAAATAAAACACGTCGCCCGGATACGCTTCACGGCCCGGTGGACGGCGCAGCAGCAATGACACTTGGCGATAGGCAACCGCTTGCTTCGACAGATCGTCATAAATAATCAATGCGTCCTGACCGCGATCGCGGAAATATTCGCCCATCGTGCAGCCGGAATACGCGGCAATATATTGCATCGCGGCCGACTCCGACGCGGTGGAGGCAACCACGATGGTGTACGGCAATGCGCCGGCCTCATCGAGTTTGCGCACTACGTTGGCGACGGTCGATGCTTTCTGACCGATGGCGACGTAGACGCAGAACATGTCTTTGCCCTTTTGATTGATGATGGTGTCGACTGCAACCGCTGTCTTGCCGGTCTGGCGATCACCGATGATCAATTCGCGCTGACCGCGACCCACCGGCACCATGGCGTCGATCGCCTTCAAGCCGGTTTGCACCGGTTGGTCGACTGATTTCCGCGCGATCACGCCCGGCGCGACTTTTTCGATCACGTCCGTCATCTTGGCATTGACCGGGCCTTTGCCGTCGATCGGCTCTCCGAGTGAATTCACCACACGACCGAGCAACTCCGGGCCGACCGGCACTTCGAGAATGCGGCCGGTGCATTTGACGGTGTCGCCTTCCTTGATGTCCTGGTAATCACCCAGAATCACGGAGCCGACGGAATCGCGCTCGAGATTCAATGCGAGGCCGAACGTGTTGTTCGGAAACTCCAGCATCTCACCTTGCATCACGTCGGCGAGACCGTGAACGCGGCAAATGCCGTCCGTCACCGAAATGACGGATCCCTCGGAGCGCTTTTCAGCCGCCGCAGGAAGGTTTTGAATCTTTGACTTGATCAGTTCACTGATTTCGGCCGGGTTGATTTGCATCGTCAACTCCAATACTTGAATTTCAATTCTTTTGTGGACCGACGCAGCACATGCGCGCCGGCTTAATTCTGATGCTTGATCTTTATCTGTTCGTTGCCGCGAGGGGTCAATGCGCCAGCGCGACCGCCATTTTGTCCAGCGTGTCTCGTACCGACGCATGAATGACATCGTCACCCACTTGCACGCGCGCACCGCCGATCAAGGAGGCATCGACCCTTACTTCAGCTTCGACGCGTTTGCCGTATTTGCGGGCAAGGCCGTCAACCAACGAAGCTTTGTCGGCATCGCTCAAGGCGAACGCGCTCGTGATCAACGCTTTCACCACGCCATCGTGCTCACGTTGCAGGCGTTCAAAATGTTCACTGATAAATGGCAACAAACTAGCGCGCTGATTTTCGAGCAATGCATTGACCAGATTTTTCATCGTCTCAGGCACGTTGCCGCCCGCGACCGAAAACAGCAAATCGGCTTTTTCCTTGACCGACACTTTTGGGTTGCCCAGCAGCGACGCGGCCTCGCGAGTCGCGGCGGCGACTCCAAACGACCGCAGCTTGGCACCAAAACCCGCGACATCTTTCGCCTCGACGCCCGCGCGAAACGCGGCTTCGGCGTAAGGACGCGCGACCGTGGTGAGCTCCGCCATTACAGTTGCGCTTTCAATTCGGCGAGCATGTCGGCGTGCGCAGCGGCATTGATTTCACGTTTCAAAATCTTCTCCGCACCGGCAACCGCCAATTGCGCCACCTGCTCGCGCAACCCGCTCTTGGCTTTGTTGAGTTCTAACTGAATCTGCTCGTGCGCGGCGGCAATGATACGGTCGGCCTCGGCTTTCGCGGTCTGCTTGGCTTGCTCGATGAGCTCATTGGCGCGACGCTCGCCATCGGCGAACATGGTTTGCGAACGCTCTTTCGCTTCTTTCAGCGTCGCGTCGCCACGCTTCTCAGCTTCAACGAGCGAACGCTTGCCTTCTTCCGCTGCGGTGAGTCCGTCGGCAATCGCCTTCTGACGCGCTTCCATCGCACCTTGCAGCGGTGGCCAAATGTATTTCATCGACACCCAGAAGAGGATGAAGAAGGCGATCGCCTGCGCGATCATCGTCAGGTTAATGTTCATGACGGCTTCCCTGGAGTTTTCAAAAGCGGTCGATTACTTGATGACGGCGAGCAGCGGATTGGCGAACGCGAACAACATGGCGAGGCCGACACCGATGATGAACGACGCGTCGATCAAACCGAGCAGCAGGAATACTTTTGCCTGCAATTGCGGGATCAATTCCGGCTGGCGAGCGGCACCCTCGAGGAACTTCGAGCACATGATGCCGACGCCGATACACGCACCTGCCGCGCCGAGGCCGATGATGAGGCCAATGCCGATGCCGGTGTAGGCTTGGATCATGGCGAGATATTGAAGCTTGTCCATGGTGATTCCTTTCTTTGCTTTGTTTAAGTACTGTTTTATGCGGAGACTTGTGTGGAAACTTGTGCGAATACTAATGGTGTTCGTGCGCGAGGCTGATGTAGACGATCGTCAGCATCATGAAAATGTAGGCCTGCAAGGCGACGATCAAAATATGAAAGATGGACCAGCCGGCACCCAGTACGGCACCCATGACCGCGCCGACCGCGCCGGTCGCGGCCCACATGCCGAGCAACAGGAAAATCACTTCACCCGCGTACATGTTGCCGAACAAACGCAGCGAATGCGAAAGCGGTTTGGACAGGTATTCAACCAGGTTGAACATTAGGTTGAACGCCCACAACAAGGGATTCGCGCCGAACGGTGAACAGAAGAGCTCGTGTATCCAACCGCCGAGCCCTTTGACCTTGATGCTGAAATAGATCATCAGGAACCACACCGACAACGCCAGTGCGAAAGTGGTGTTGACGTCGGCCGTGGGTACTCCGCGCCAGTTGTGCTGATGCAACACATGCTCATAAAACTTGGCCATGATGTCGATGGGCAGAAAGTCCATCGAATTCATCATCAACACCCAGACAAAAACCGTCAGCGCCAATGGCGCGACGAACTTGTTGGTGTCGCCGTGGGTGAAAATGCCGCGCGCCTGATCATTGATGAAATCGAACAGCAATTCGACAAACGCCTGGCGCTTGCCGGGCACGCCAGCAGTTGCGCCGCGCACCACCCACAGCAGAAATCCAAACGCCACCAAGCCCAGAAAAATCGAGGTGATCAGTGTGTCGTAGTGAATGGTCCAAAAACCACCGCCGGCATTACCCACCTCATGCGCATTGAACGACAGGTGGTGATTGATATAGCTGGTGGGGGTGAGTTCTTGTTCGGCGGCCATGGCTAAAGGTATGTTTTTTGTGGGTGCTATTTGTCGCGGATGAACACGGCAACGGAAAAAATCAGGGTTGTAACAATGAATGTACCGATGAAGCCGGCACCAAAAACTTGCTCGTAGCCGGCAAACACCAGCCAAAGTAACAACACAATCACCAGAATTTTGGCGGACTCCGCGCGCATCATACCGAGCAGCGCCGTTTCGGCAGAAGCTTTGCCGACTCGCGCGAGCATCATGCCGTATGTTGCGCCCCCCAACAGACTGATCATTCCGCCCAACACAGCGGAAATCCCCCAATGAAGCCCCCCAATGCCCCCGATCACCGCCGCGATGAGCAACGTGGCAACCGCCTGATACTTGAGAACTACGCGAATTTGCATGTTCATTTGCGAGTTCTGCAACCGCAGCATTATTTGTCAGCCGGACACCAGGAAATCCCATCGATTTTATCCGATTGTTGTCTTTCCGGTCAATCAAACGAGCGGATTATGGCAACAAGAACAGCGGGAATGAACGCGCGTGGTGCGGCGCACAAACTTTGCGCAACGTTACTTAAGCGCGGTTCTTTCGAGGATTCCGTCCAATTGCTCCAAGGAATGAAATTGGATCGTTACGCTGCCCCGCCCTTTTCGATCTGCCTTGACGAGCACTTTGGTGGCAAGTTTTTCGGCAATGTCGTTTTCCAGCCGGCGTATGTCTGCGGTCACGGTCAGTAGGGTTTTGCCGACTTTTGGCGGCGCAAGTTCCTGCTTGACGAGTCGCTCGGTTTCGCGCACCGACAGGGACTTGGCAACGATCTGGTGGGCAAGTTCGACTTGTTTTGACTTGGGCAGCGCGAGCAGCGCGCGACCATGCCCCATGTCGAGTTTTGCGTCCATTATCATTTCTTGAACCGGCTTCGCGAGTTCAAGCAATCGCAACAGATTAGTGACCGCCGCGCGTGAACGGCCCACCGCCTGCGCTGCACTTTCGTGGGTGAGTTTAAATTCGTCAATCAGGCGTTTGATACCGGAAGCTTCTTCAATTGCGTTCAGATCTTCGCGCTGAATATTTTCGATCAAGCCAATGCCAAGCGCCTGCTCGTCGGGGATCTCGCGCACCAGCGCTGGGACCGTCGGCATGCCGGCAATTTGGGCCGCGCGCCAGCGCCGCTCGCCAGCGACAATTTCGAATCGACCGGGGGCGACTTGCCGCACCAGGATCGGTTGGACGATGCCGCGGGTCTTGATCGATTGGGCAAGCTCGTCCAACGCCGCCTTGTCCATGCGCGTGCGCGGCTGATATTTGCCTGGTGCCAAATCGCCCACCGGAATTTCCCGGAGGACACCCTCTGCCACCGGCCCGCTCACTTTCCCGCCACCCAACAATGCATCCAGGCCGCGGCCCAATCCTTTCGCCTTGATCATGCGGCTTCCTTGAACGCGACACCTTGCCGGGTCAGCAACTCGCGCGCAAAAGCGAAATGCGCGATCGCGCCTTTGCTCGCGGGGTCATGCAAGATGACCGGTTTGCCGAATGACGGTGCCTCGGCGATTCGGATATTCCGCGGAATCACCGTATTGAATACTTTGTCGCCGAAGTGGCTCTTGATTTCGTCCGACACTTGGTTGGTGAGCGCCGAACGCGGATCGTACATGGTGCGCACCAGCGCTTCGATTTCAATCTTCGGATTCAGGTTCGCCTTTACTTTTCGCAAGGTGCCAACCAGATCGGAGAGCCCTTCCAGCGCATAGTATTCGCATTGCATCGGAATGATCACCGAATCGGCCGCCGTCAGCGCGTTCACCGTCAACATGTTCAACGCCGGCGGACAATCAATGACCACAAACGCATAGTCGTCGGCGACCGGGACTAATGCCTCCTTCAATCTGAATTCGCGGCGGGGCATTTCGATCAATTCGATTTCCGCTCCCGCCAATTCGCGATTGGCCGCCAACAATTCATAACCGCCCACCGCTTGCGCACGGGCATCGATCACGCTGCACTCGCCAAGCAGCACATCGTAAATCGACTTTTCCACACCGTTCTTGTCGACACCGCTGCCTGTGGTTGCATTGCCCTGGGGATCGAGATCCACCAACAACACGCGTTGTCCGTAGTGCGCCAAGGTGGCGGAAAGGTTGACGGCAACCGATGTTTTGCCGACGCCGCCCTTTTGGTTCGCGATTGCGAGTACTTTCATGGATTGCCTGGCTTTTTTTGAATGATCACAAGGTGGCGTTCCGCATCGACGTCGGGAACCTTCAACGCGACGACGTTTGACACTAGAAATCCTGCCGGAACGCGGCCCAATTCTTCGTGAGGATAAATTCCCTTCATCGCCAACATCGTTCCGCCGACGACGCAATGATGTCCAGCGGCATCGACAAAGTCTTTCAGGTCCGCAAAGGCGCGTGAAATCACGTGGTCGAATTTCTCGATAACCAGAGGGCTTTCGACGCGACCGGTAATAACGTCGGCGTTTTTCAACTCGAGTTCACCGATCGCTTGACGCACAAATGCGGTTTTTTTGGCAATCGCATCCAGCATCGTCACCTGCAAGGCCGGCCTCGCAATCGCCAGCGGAATTCCCGGGAGTCCGCCGCCCGTGCCGACATCCAGAATGCGTTTTGCTCCCGAGATATAAGGCAAAACCGACAGGCTGTCCAAAATATGCATGCCGATCATTCTTTCCGGCTCACGCACCGCCGTCAGGTTGTACACCTTGTTCCATTTATCCAGCAATGCAACATAGGCAAGCATGCTTTCTCGCGCGGCAGCGTTGATTTCTACGCCAACCATCGCGTCAAATGCATCAATGCCGGCGTCGAGACGAACGCGCAATTCAGGGCGGCTCACAACGGCGGCGTGTGCGGTGACCACCGTGATTACGCCGACTGCTGCTGTTGTTCGATTCGCGCGGCGGCAAAACCGCGCTTGACATGAACCAGCAGCAGCGAGATCGCGGCGGGCGTCACACCCTGGATTCGCGCTGCCTGGCCTATGGTCTCCGGCTTATGCAGATTGAGTTTCAATTGCACCTCTTTCGACAAACCGCGTACATGCGAATAATCGATGTCCTGTGGCAGTGCCGCGACTTCGAGTCCGCGGTTTTTGGCGACCTCTTCCTGCTGGCGATCGATGTAACCTTGATACTTCGCCGCTATTTCGACTTGCATCGTGACCGAGGCATTTAATTCCGGTGCGTCGCCAACATTCAGCGACATCAGATCCGCATAATTAACGTTAGGGCGGCGAAGCAACTCAAAGAGCGAATATTCGCGGTCGATTTCCTGGCCGAGTACCCGCTTTACCTCATCGCCGGCGAGTTTCGCTGGATGCGCCCAGGTCGATTTGAGGCGCGATGTTTCGCGCTCAATGGCTTCACGCTTTTTACAAAAAGATGCCCATCGCGGGTCGTCAACCAAGCCAAGTTCGCGGCCCTTTTCAGTGAGCCGCGCATCGGCATTGTCTTCACGCAATTGCAACCGGTACTCGGCGCGTGAGGTGAACATCCGGTATGGTTCGCTGACGCCGCGTGTAATGAGATCATCGACCAGCACACCAAGGTATGCCTCGTCACGGCGCGGACACCAACCGGCTTTGTCTTGACTCGTGCGTGCCGCGTTGACACCGGCCAGCAGACCTTGCGCGGCCGCCTCTTCGTAACCTGTCGTACCGTTGATTTGCCCGGCAAAATACAGTCGGTCAATGGTCTTCGTTTCGAGGGTGGCTTTCAGTCCGCGTGGGTCGAAATAGTCGTATTCGATCGCATAGCCCGGCCGCAGAATGTGTGCATTTTCGAGCCCGGGGATGGAGCGCACCAAGTCGCATTGGACGTCGATGGGCAGCGATGTGGAAATGCCGTTAGGGTAATACTCGTTGGTGGTGAGGCCTTCGGGCTCAAGGAATATCTGGTGACTCGACTTGCCGGCGAAACGATGGATTTTGTCCTCAATCGAGGGGCAGTAGCGCGGCCCCACGCCTTCGATGACGCCGGTAAACATGGGCGATCGGTCAAGTCCGGCACGAATGACATCGTGAGTTCTTTCGGTGGTCTGCGTGATCCAACAGCTGGTTTGTCTGGGATGCGGTGCGGCATCTTCCAAGAAGGAAAAGGCGGGCGTGGGGCTGTCTCCCAACTGCTCAACACATTTCGTGAAATCGATGCTGCGACCGTCAATCCTTGGCGGGGTACCCGTTTTCAATCGCCCTACCGGCAACGCCAACTCCCGCAAGCGCGCGGCGAGTGTGATGGCGGGCGCATCACCGGCCCGTCCGCCGGCGGAACTCTGCATGCCGACATGTATTTTTCCTGCCAGAAATGTTCCCGCGGTCAGCACCACACATTCCGAATAAAAGCGAACACCTACTTGTGTAATTACTCCCGCCACACATGGGTTTCCGTCGCGGCATTCAATTATCAAGTCATCGACCGCCTGCTGAAAAAGCCAAAGATTGGGTTGATTCTCCAGGCGGCTGCGGATTGCGGAGCGATACAGAACACGATCCGCCTGCGCGCGTGTGGCGCGCACGGCCGGCCCTTTGCTCGCGTTCAGGGTGCGGAACTGGATCCCGGATGCATCCGTTGCCAAAGCCATTGCGCCTCCGAGGGCATCGATTTCTTTAACCAGATGGCCCTTGCCAATGCCGCCAATTGACGGATTGCAAGACATCTGCCCTAGGGTCTCAATGGCATGCGTCAACAACAACGTACTGGCCCCAGTGCGCGCGCTCGCGAGCGCCGCCTCGGTACCCGCGTGGCCGCCGCCGATCACAATCACGTCGTATTTGTTTGAAGAATCCACTTCGCGAACCCTGGTTTTGCGTCACATTGACACTTGCTTCAGCCGGACGACGATTTTACGGCATCGCGGGTATATTGACTATGAAAAATTGCCCACAGCGCGGAGCCGAGTTCGCCGAATGCAATATCGTGGGCGTTTGATTGGCACGCTTGCGGCGCGCGCTAGAAAGTCAAATGGTCACTTGCCAATGCAAAATTTTCCGAAAATTTCACCGAGCAAATCATCCGACGAGAATTCGCCGGTAATCGCCGAAAGCGCCCGCTGCGCGAGACGAAGCTCTTCGGCCAGCAACTCATATTGTTCAGTTTTCGCAATCGCCTCGTCCAGGTGCGCACCCGCGTCGGCAAGTGCAATGAGGTGTCGCGCGCGAGCAAGAAATACACCCTCGCCCGGTTGCCACCCCGCCGTCCGCAACAACCAGGCGCGTAATTCATCCATTCCGTCGCCGGTATGCGCCGACACTCTCGCGTGCGCATCGGTTCCACTCAGGGATGTTTCACGTGAAACGTGCGACGCCTCATAGAGGTCAATCTTGTTGTATACCCACATTTGGGGGATTCGTTTAGGGATCCGGCGCAGGATTTCGGCTTCATTTCTGCCTGTCATTTCTCCGGCCTCCATGATCAGCAAGACAGCACCCGCCGCTTCGATGGCGGCCCAGGTGCGCGAAATGCCGATCTTCTCCACCTCGTCGTCGGTTTCGCGCAAGCCCGCCGTATCGATAAGGTGTATGGGTAGTCCGTTGAGGTGAATGGTGGCGCGAACGTGGTCACGAGTCGTGCCAGCCACAGGGGTCACAATCGCAATGTCATCACCGGCAAGGCAATTCAATAGGCTGGATTTCCCAACATTCGGACGACCGATCAAGACGACGGTAAGCCCGTCGCGCAGCACCGCACCGCGCCGCGCATCGCGGGCGAGGCCGGATTGCATGTCGCGAATGGCTTGAAGCTTTTGCTGCTGCAAGGCGCGATCAGCCGGAGCGATATCCTCCTCGGGAAAGTCAATACACGCTTCGACATGCGCCCGAAGCTCGGCGAGCGCCTCAGTAATTGCAAAAACTCGGCGGGAGAACTCTCCCGTCAACGTTCGGGCCGCCGATTTAGCCGCTTCTTCTGAACTCGCTTCAATCATGTCGGCAACGGCTTCGGCCTGTGCAAGATCGAGTTTGTTGTTCATATAGGCCCGCTCGGTGAACTCCCCGGGTCCCGCCAATCGTGCGCCCAACTCCAGACACCGTTTGAGCAATCTCGTCAACACCGCTGGGCCGCCATGGGCTTGGAGCTCAATTACATCTTCGCCGGTATAGGAGTGGGGCGCCACAAAATACAAACCCACACCTTGATCGATCGTCGTTCCCTCTCGGTCATTAAAGTCACCAAACGTCGCGTGACGCGGTTCAAGCCTCTTGCCCATGATCCCGCGCATGATCGCGTCGACCTGACCCCCGGATACCCGCACAACGCCAATTCCACCGCGACCGATCGGAGTCGCGACGGCGGCAATGGTGTCGGATGTTCCACGTGAAACGGTTTCGCGCATTGCGGCTTACTCCTTGCAATCGATTCAATTTAGCACGCGTTGCGCAAAAAAAGCCGCCTACGAGAGGCGGCTCCTTTCAAATCTCCACGTATGCAACGATTTCGTTATCGCGCTTTCGGAGCCGCCAGGTGCGCGGTTGTCTTATTGATATACCATTGCTGACCGATACCGATAATGTTTTGCATGGTCCAATACAGCACCAATCCGGCGGGAAAGAAGAAAAACATAACCGAGAAAACGATGGGCATCAGAATCATCACTTTTGCCTGAACCGGATCCGGCGGCGTTGGATTCAATTTGGTTTGAATCAGCATCGACGCGCCCATAATCACCGGCAACACATAAAACGGGTCTGGGGTTGAAAGATCCGAAATCCAGCCAAGCCAAGGTGCATTGCGCAATTCGACCGCCCCCAGCAACACCCAATACATTGCAATCAAAAAGGGCATCTGGATCAAGATCGGCAGGCATCCGCCTAGTGGGTTGATCTTTTCCGTTTTGTACAATTCCATCATGGCCTGATTCATCTTCAACTTATCGTCGCCATAGCGGGCTTTTAGCGCCTCGACCTTCGGGGCGAGATGCTTCATGTGCGCCATTGACTTGCCGGCTTTCTGGTTCAACGGGAAAAACACCAGTTTCAAGAGAATCGTGAAGATGATGATGGTCCAGCCCCAATTGCCGGTAATTTTGTTGATCCACGAGAGTACGGCAAACATGGGATAGGCAAGCACCGTGAGCCAGCCGTAATCCACCACCAAATCCAGGCCCGGCGCGAGCTGCTTCAATTTTTCCTGCTCTTGTGGGCCAACATACAAGGGCATTGAAATGCTCTGGCTTGCGCCTGGCGCGATGCTGGGCATCGGCACAATCACACCGGCCGAGTAAAGCTTGTCACTCACCTTTTTGGTGAAATACTCGCGCTTGATCTTGTCCTGCGGTAGCCACGCCGACACAAAGTAGTGTTGAACCATCGCTATCCAACCGTCGGTGGATTCTTTAACGTGTTCTTGCTTGCCCTTGTCAATTGCCGAAAAATCGACCTTCTGAAACTTTTTCGTATCCGTATATATTGCCGGCCCCGTAAATGTCACCACGCCGGCAAACATGTTGCCCGCACTCTCACCCTCGGGCGGATTGCCGTCCCGCAGAAATTGAAAATACGCGCTGGGCGAAATGGCCGCACCAGATTCATTTTTTACGGTATACATGACGTCGATCACATAACTTCCGCGGGTAAACTTGAACACCTTTTGGATGATGTAGCCTGAGGCCGCATTAAACGTCATTGTTATCGACAGTGTGTCCCCGCTTTCGAGCTTGTACTTGTCCTGTTGTGTTGTCCAGATGGCCAAGTGGCTCGGCAAATCCTGTCCCAACAGACCTGACTGGGCGATAAAGTAGGCGTCCTGCTTGTCTTGCATCAGATGAAACGGTTTCGTCGCATCGCCACGCGCAAGATGGTTCAGAAGTGTGACCTTGCGAACGTCGCCCCCTGACGTATCCAACTCAACGAGAAGCGAGTCAGTCTCCACGGTAATTCGCTTGCTGGTGGGTGCGGCACTCGCGGCGGGCGGCAACGCGCCCGGCGGATTGGTGGTGGCCAATTGCGGCACCGAGGGGGTCGGCACCGCCGTCGAGGCAGCGCCCGACGAGGGTGTCGATACGCCATTCTTTGTTTGAATGGTGCTTTGGACGGGAATCGGTGGCTGGTTGTATTTGTTCCAGGCCTCCCACAAAAGGGTGCCACTAAAGACGAAAACGACCAGCGCAATAATTCGTTGCGTATCCATAAACTCTCGTTGAAAACTCTGTTTGAAAAGGGCGCGTGAAAATAACGAACCGCTTATTGGCGATGAATTCCGCCACCAACCAAATCAAGGAACCGGATCATATCCCCCTTCACACCATGGATGGCACCGCATGATACGCCGAGTCGAAAGATAACCGCCGCGCCACGCACCATGATTGCGGAGCGCATCCAGTGCGTAATGGGAGCAAGATGGCGTGAACCGACATTGGCTGCCAAGGTGCGGGCTTAGGAAATATTGGTAGCCACGCACGAGCGCCGAAAACAATCGCGCAATCGGGGACATCAACCGAGCCGATCCTGATTCTTCATCACCGCGGAATCAAGCAGGCTGTTGATTTCCGCGCGAAGTGCCTCGCGCGCCAACGCGGTTCGGCCGTCGTTGCGAGATTTGAAATTGACCAGCACTTGGATCGATGAAAACGCGGCGCGGTGAACCCGAAAGGATTCCCGCACCAACCGCTTGATGCGGTTGCGCGCCACGGAAGACTTCAGCAATTTTTTTGGCACCGCAATTGCGATTGCGCCAAATTTTCCCGACTCCTGACGTTGCGCAGGAGAAAAGCGACATTCAAACGCGCCACGGCTCATTCGCTTTCCCGACTTCAATATCGCTAAGACCTCGGCCTGATTCAACCGCTTTTGACGCGGAAATGGGAACAAGGCGCAGCCTTTATATGCTCGTCCTGGCGCGGCGATACGTGTTTATACGGCGATGCGGGCGCGGCCCTTGGCGCGGCGGGCATTGATAACCGCGCGTCCACCGGCAGTCTTCATTCGAACCAGAAAGCCATGGGTTTTCTTGCGTCGGGCAACGGAGGGTTGATAGGTACGTTTCATAATTACTCTCTACGGGATTGAGTGTTGAAGAATGGCCGTCGCGATTGTGAATTTGCCAAACGGAACTGCGTATTATCGTGTTTTTTCATATGCTTAGTCAAGCATGTCGTGGGTCAAGATCACACGCTCGGCTTGCCTTGCTGGTCGTCGCAATGCCGCTCGCCTCTCAGTCTTCGCTTGTGGATAAGTCATGCGATTGCCTGCAAAAAAGGTTAAAATTCGCTTCCTGCTTGGTCGTGTTTTCGTTTCCTTCCTTTTCTCAAAATCCCTCTTCCTTCGGTCATTTCATGCATCCGTTTTGGTCTTCATGTGTCGACGGTTTCAAGCGGGATCTATCGCAGCATCAATTCACCACCTGGATCAAGCCGTTGCGCTGGGAACAGGATGGCGATACGTTCACGCTGATTGCGCCAAACCGTTATGTTTTGCAATGGGTCAAGGATCGCGTATTGACCCAAATTGAACACGCGGGCGAGAAATATTTCGCGCGTCCGATTCATGTCGAGTTGGCGCTGGAAGAAGCCGACATCGGAATGCCGGACGAAACAGAAACCCGCGCAAGCAGCGAGGGCCTACAAGTCAATCGTTCGCCTTTGACGGACTCGGGCAACACGACCGCGCCGCTGCCGCGCACCGGTGACAATCGAGTGAACCCTTCCTCGACGTTCACCAATTTTGTGGGTGGAAAAGCCAATCAGTTTGCGCGTGCCGCGGCAATTCAAGTCGCTGAAAATCCGGGTCAAGCCTACAACCCGCTATTTGTTTATGGTGCGACCGGTTTGGGGAAAACCCATCTGGTACAGGCGATCGGCAACAAGCTGCTTGAAAACCGGCCTGGCGCGAATATCCGCTACATCCATGCGGAACAATTTGTCACCGATGTGGTGCGCGCATATCAACACAAAGCGTTCGATGCGTTCAAGCGTTCGTATCACACGCTGGATTTATTGCTCGTCGACGACATCCAGTTTTTTGGCGGCAAGTCTCGAACACAAGAAGAGTTTTTCTATGCCTTCAACGCCCTGATTGAAGGCGGCAAGCAAGTCGTCATGACCAGCGACCGCTTCCCCAAAGAAATCTCCAATATCGACGACAGGTTAATTTCTCGCTTCGGCTGGGGACTTACTGTATCGCTTGAGCCACCGGAACTCGAAATGCGCGTCGCCATTCTTATCAAGAAAGCGGAAAGTGAGGGCGCTACGCTCGATGAAGACGTCGCTTTCTTCATCGCCAAGCACATCCGTTCCAACGTGCGCGAATTGGAAGGCGGATTGAAGCGGGTGCTTGCCTATTCCCGATTCAACAATTTACCCGTCACCATTTTGTCGGCCAAGGAAGCGTTGAAGGATCTGCTCGCCGTTCTTAACCGTCAAATATCCATCGACAACATTCAGAAGACGGTCGCCGACTATTACAAGATCAAGGTCGCCGAAATGTATTCGAAAAAACGCGTGCGCTCGCTGGCAAGACCGCGTCAGGTGGCAATGGCGCTGGCCAAGGAACTCACCCCCATGTCGTTGCCGGAAATTGGTGAAGCGTTCGGCGGACGCGATCACACAACGGTATTGCACGCCTGCCGCAAAGTTCAGCAACTTGTCGAAGCCGATCAAGGAATTGCCCGCGATCATGCATTACTGGTTCAGATTTTGCGGGGCTAACGCAAAACGTGTTTGTAAATGCCGTTTAGCCCTTTGATAGATTGTGGATAGTTTTGGAAAATCCCCATAAAGTGATCCCCTTGAAATTGTTATCCACATTACTGCACAGGGTCATGGAAATTAGCGGGTGACGTTAAGGTTACGCCAAGCAATTGAATCAAAGCACTAAAGTGGAGTTATTCAACGAATGAGCCGCTCTTAACTATTACTATTGGATTTATTTATATGTTTACTATTAAAGCCAAGAACAGCACGTTGTTGGGCCCACTCCAGTTTGTCACCGGTATCGTCGAACGCCGACACACACTGCCCATACTTTCAAACGTTTTGGTGGAAGTGAACGATCAAACCCTGACATTTCTGGCCACCGATCTTGAAGTTCAAATCAAGGCAAGTGCAAAGCTCGACAATGCACACAAACCGGGTAGCCTCACCGTTGGGGCAAAAAAACTGCAAGACATCTTGCGCGCCTTGCCGCCAGATGCGGACACCACGCTTGATATCAAGGAAAGCCGCCTGACAGTCAAAGCGGGCAAGAGCCGATTTGCGCTTCAAACTCTGGCGGCCACGGACTTTCCCAAGATTTCAGAAGCAAAAGACAAGGCCACCGAATTCTCGATGCCGCAGAAAGAGCTCAAGAGAGTACTCGGCCTGGTTCAGTTTGCGATGGCGGTGCAGGATATCCGCTACTACCTGAATGGCGTGTTGCTTTCCACCGACGGCGACGTGTTGCGTGTCGTTGCGACGGATGGTCACCGACTATCGATGGCCAGCTATAAATTGCCGGAGGCGGTAGAGAAAATTGACGCCATCCTGCCCCGAAAGACGGTGCTTGAATTGATCAAGTTATTGGACGAGAGCGACGATCCGATCAAATTGGAAATGCACCAGAATCAGGTCAAGTTCGCGTTCGCCGGCATCGAAATAGTCAGCAAAATCGTCGAAGGAAAATTTCCGGACTACACCAAGGTCATACCAACCGGTTACACAAACCACGTGACAGTCAATCGCGCCGAGTTTTTATCCGCCTTGCAACGCGCCTCGATACTTTCAAACGACAAAATTCGCGGCGTCCGGTTGATGTTTACCAAGGACACGCTATCAATCATCTGCAGCAACAACGAGCAGGAAGAGGCTGAGGAAAACATGCCGATCGAGTACTCGCGGGAAGCGATGGATATTGCATTCAATATTGCGTATCTGCTTGACGCCCTCAATCACCTGACCAATGAGAACGTGCTGCTCTCGCTCGGCGACGCCAACATGTCCAGTGCGCTCATCACGCAGCCAGGGGGCGATGATTTCAAGTATGTGGTCATGCCAATGAGAATCTAGGCACACGAACAGAAGAACGCCGGCATTCAAGACGTCGGAAAACATCACGCCGCGCAGTGAAGAAAAATCGGCGGAACAACAATACCCGTTTAGGAAATTCATGTCAGCACCAAAAAAGCCGGAACCGGCAACATATGACTCAGACTCGATCAAGATACTGAAAGGCCTCGAAGCCGTCCGCAAGCGCCCGGGCATGTACATCGGCGATACTTCCGACGGTTCCGGTCTTCACCACATGGTTTTCGAGGTGGTCGACAACGCGATCGACGAAGCGCTTGCCGGCGTTTGCGACGATATCAAAATCACCATCCATTCCGACAATTCGATATCGGTGATGGACAACGGTCGCGGCATTCCCACCGGCATCAAGGAAGACGACGAGTTCAAACGCTCGGCGGCCGAGATTGTCATGACCGAGTTGCACGCCGGCGGAAAATTCGACGCCAACTCGTACAAAGTGTCGGGCGGTTTGCATGGCGTTGGCGTCTCGGTGGTTAACGCCCTGTCGGAGTGGCTGAAACTGCGAATCTGGCGCGATGGCAAAGCACACCAGATGGAATTCAGGCACGGCGAGCGAGTCGCGCCGTTGGCGGTGGTGGGCAACACCGAAAAACGCGGCACCGAAGTGCATTTCATGGCCTCCAAGGAGACCTTCGCGCATATCGAGTTTCACTATGAAATTCTGGCCAAGCGCTTGCGCGAATTGTCGTTTCTCAACAACGGCGTCAAAATCGAATTGGTCGATCAGCGCAACGGCAAGAGCGAGAATTTCGCCTATTCCGGCGGCGTGAAGGGTTTCGTCGAATACATGAACCGCACCAAAACCGTTCTGCATCCGCGCATATTTCACGCGGTCGGAGAAAAAGAAGGCATGACGGTCGAAGTGTCGATGCAGTGGAATGACAGCTACAGCGAATCGGTGCAGTGTTTCACCAACAACATTCCGCAGCGCGATGGCGGTACCCACTTGACCGGCCTGCGCACGGCGATGACGCGCGTGATCAATAAATTTATCGAGGAAAACGAATTCGCGAAAAAAGCGAAAGTCGAAACTTCGGGCGATGATTTGCGTGAAGGCTTGACCTGCGTGTTGTCGGTGAAAGTGCCGGAACCCAAATTCTCATCGCAGACCAAGGACAAGCTGGTGTCGTCCGAAGTGCAGCCGGTGGTCTCGGAGGTGGTGGCGACCAAGCTTGCGGAGTACCTGCTGGAAAATCCGGCCGACGCGAAAACAATTTGTGGAAAAATTGTCGACGCTGCGCGCGCCCGCGAGGCCGCGCGCAAGGCGCGCGAATTGACCCGCCGCAAGGGTGTGCTCGATGGCGTGGGATTGCCGGGCAAACTAGCCGATTGCCAGGAAAAAGACCCGTCGCTCTGTGAAATTTATATCGTCGAAGGAGATTCAGCCGGTGGCTCGGCGAAGCAAGGGCGTGACCGCAAGTTTCAAGCGATCCTCCCATTGCGCGGCAAGGTGCTAAACGTCGAAAAGGCGCGCATCGACAAGGTGATTTCATCCGAGCAGATTGCGACGCTGATCACCGCGCTGGGCGCGGGAATCGGCAAGGACGATTTCAATCACGACAAGCTGCGATACCACCGCATCATCATCATGACCGACGCTGACGTCGATGGCGCGCACATCCGCACGCTGTTGCTGACATTTTTCTATCGGCAGATGTTGCCGCTGGTCGAGAACGGCTATATCTACATCGCGCAGCCGCCGCTCTACAAGATCAAGATGGGCAAGGAAGAGCGCTACGTGAAAGATGAGTTGGAGTTGAAATCCGCACAATTGGGCAAGGCGCTCAATGACGCCTCACTCAACCCAGGCGGCGGGGGCGTCATGATCGCGGGCGAAGCGCTCGGTACGATCGCAACCCAATTCCTGCTGACTGACGCGCTCATCAACCGCTTATCGCGCACGCTCGACCCCGAAGTCTTGCGGGGCTTCCTCAACTGCCCGCGAATCGACTTGAGCAATGCCGAAAGCGCATCCAAAGGTGCCGTGTGGCTGAAGGAGGCGGTGGGATCAGACTCAATCACGGTCAAGGTCGAGCAGGACGAAGTGCACGATGCCTATCGGCTGCGCTGCGTGAAAACCCTGCACGGCAACACGCGTGAAACGGTGATCGATAACACCTTCATCGAAACCGGCGATTACGAACAAATCGTCAAGACCTCGTTAATGCTGAATGGGTTGATCCGCGAGGGGGCCGATATTCGTCGCGGCGAAAAATCGCTACCCGTGAAAAATTTCGGCGAAGCGCTTGAGTGGCTGCTGACGCAAGCCAAAGACAGCATGCACATTCAGCGCTACAAAGGTTTGGGCGAAATGAATCCGGAACAACTCTGGGAAACCACGATGGATCCCAAGGTGCGGATTTTGCACCGCGTGCAAATCGAGGACGCCATTGGCGCGGACGAGATTTTCACCACACTGATGGGCGACGATGTCGAACCACGCCGCGCTTTTATTGAGACCAACGCGTTGGTGGTCAACAATCTTGACGTATAGCAAACCCTAGCACCCGCGGGCCTCTCCGGGCATATTCGATCGGAACGGCCCGCCAGTACTAGACTTTTCAGGCGTTTCCCGGGCTACGCGGCTTTTTTCTTGCGCGATACGGGGGCGGGTTTGGCGACCGGTTTAGCGACCGGTTTAGCGACGGGTTTGGCGGGCTTCTTTTTCGCTGGCGCGCCAAATTTTTCGGCGAGCATCTCGACCGCTTCTTCCAGCGTCAACGAGTCGACTTTATCTTTGTCCTGAATCGTTACATTGGCTGCGCCGTGTTTCACGTACGGCCCATAGCGGCCCGAATAAATCGAAATGACTTGATCGTCTTCCGGGTGCGTGCCGAGTATGCGTAACGCGCCCGCACTCGCGGATGAGGCGGCTTTTGCGGCACCCTTCTCGCCTTTGGCTCCCGCCTTGGGTGCGCGCTCCTCGAATTCAAATCCGATCTTGCCGTCGGGCTGACGCACCAGGTAAGCCGAAAATGGCCGGCCCTTTTTGGAAATGAATTTTTCCAGCAATGGGGACTTGCCGGTCTCGAGCAACTTCATCATTTCTTCGCGCGCAATCGCGCGTTTCAGGATCGTCCGGCCCGAACGGAAATCGCAAGTGCGCGCGCTGCCGACGGCTTTCTCGCAGGTGTAAGCGTTCGGCGTTTCGAATACCCTCGACTTGCATTTTGGACACGGGCCGAGGGATTCCTGCCCGGTGAAATCCGGGCCTTCGCCGTCTTCATCATTGGCGGCGTCGCCCCACGAAAACTCAATTCCAAATTCCTTGTTGAGCACCACGTTGGCGGAGAATGCCCGGCCAATGCGGCTTCTGAAACCATCCAACGGGCCGATCTGGCGTTTTTCGATCAGCGCTTCGGCCTCATGGATTTCCAATTGCCGGCTGGCGAGAATTTTCCAGAAAGCGAAATCGCACGATTGGCATTGGAACTTCTTGTAATTTTCATGCACCTCACCGCCGCATTTCGGGCAGCGCGCGTTGATGGCGCCGAAGTCGCCGGGAATCGTATCGTGCTCGAAGTTTTTCGCCTGCCCGACGATGTGCTCGGTCATCTCGACGATGCCCGCCATAAACTTCTTGCGCGAGAGTTTGCCCTGCTGCATGAGCGCCAGTTTTTGTTCCCATTCGGCCGTCAGCTCGGGGGAATACAGCTCGGGAATACCGAGGCCATGCAGCGCGATCATCAACGAAGACGCCTTGGCGGTCGGAATAAGTTCGCGACCTTCGCGGTGTACATATTTTTCGTAAATGAGACCTTCGATGATCGCCGCCCGTGTGGCCGGCGTGCCGAGGCCTTTCTCCTTCATCGCCGCCCGAAGCTCCTCGTCGTCGATCATCTTTCCCGCACCCTCCATCGCGGAGAGCAAGGTCGCCTCCGAGAACCGCGCCGGCGGTTTGGTTTGGTTGGCGACCGATTTGACTTCAACCGCCTTGACCTGCTCCTTGGGCTTGATCGCGGATAGCGTCGCGCTGTCGTCGTCGATCTCGCGCCCATACACGGTGAGCCAGCCAGGGTTCATCAGCACTTTGCCTTCGGACTTGAAAGCCTCACCCTCAACGCGGGTGATGCGCGTGGTCTGCAGGAATTCCGCGCTGGGATAAAACACCGCGAGGAATCGCTTGACGACGAAGTCGTACAACTTCGTTTCGATTTCGTTGAGCGTCTTCGGCGCTTGCTGGGTGGGAATGATGGCGAAGTGATCGGAAATTTTCGTGTTGTCGAAAATCCGCTTGTTGGGCTTTACCCACTTCTCATCCAGAATTTTCTTGGCGAATACGTTGTAATCGCCCTCCTTCAACATCTTCAGCGTCTCCTTGACAGTGTCGATGTAATCTTCCGGCAACGCGCGCGCATCGGTGCGCGGGTAGGTGAGCACTTTGTGTTTTTCGTACAACGCTTGCGCGAGTCCGAGCGTGGTCTTGGCCGAGAAACCGAATCGCGAATTGGCCTCGCGTTGCAACGAGGTCAGGTCAAACAAAAGGGGTGACGCCTGGGTGGTCGGCTTGGCCTCTTCCTCGGCGATCCCCGGCTTGCCGAGGCACTTGGTGACAATCGCGCGCGCGCGTTTTTCATCCCACAGCCGCTCGGGCCGAAGCGCTTCGTCGTCTTCGGATTTCTTGAACTTCTCGTCGAACCAGCGACCAGGATAATCGCCGGCGACTGCAGCAAAAGAGCCGTGCACTTCCCAGTAATCGCGCGAGCGAAACGCCTTGATCTTCTCTTCGCGCTCGACCATCACCGCCAACGTCGGCGTTTGCACACGGCCCACGGTGGTGAGTTGAAAACCGCCGGATTTGGAATTGAAGGCCGTCATCGCGCGCGTGCCATTGATCCCGACCAGCCAGTCGGATTCCGAACGGCAGACGGCGGCATCGGCCAGCGGCTCATAGGTCACACCTTCCGCCAGATTCTTGAAGCCCTCGCGGATGGCACCCTGCGTCATTGATTGCAGCCACAGCCGCTTGATCGGCTGCTTTGCCTTTGCGAACTGATAGATGTAGCGAAAAATCAACTCACCTTCGCGGCCCGCGTCGCAGGCGTTGATGACGCCATCGACGTCTTTGCGCTTCAGGAGTTTGAGCAAAACCTTCAGCCGGTCTTCGGATTTCTCGATCGGCTTCAACTGAAAGTAGGACGGAATTGCCGGCAAATGGGCAAAAGTCCACTTGCCGCGTTTGACCTCTTCTTCTTCCGGCATGCCGATTTCGACCAGATGGCCGACGGCGGACGAGAGCACGAAATCGTCGCTCTCGAAAAAATCTTTCTGTTTCGTGAAGCCCCCCAGCGCTTTGGCGATGTCGTTGGCGACGGAAGGTTTCTCGGCAATGATGAGGGACTTGCCCATAAATTAAGGTGCTCTTAACAACAAAATGGTGGAAAAGCCGGCAGGATTTCCGGCGAAAGGGGACAAATGATAAGCAGGGATTCGCGTTTACCGCAAGCGCGGAATTTTTCACGGTCGCCCATCCGCTCGAAAAAACGTTCACCGGCGACCGAAAAAATTGGGTCGCCGCGGCCGCTTTCTCCGGGCGTGCGGCTATCCCAGCCGCTGATACTTTCCGCCGGGCAACGATGCGATGGTACCCGCGAGTTCGAGTTCGGTTAAACGTGACATCACGAACGAGGCATCATGGCCGGTCTCTTGAATCAAGGCGTCGATCGTCACGGGATCGTATCCCATTGCAACCAGAATCTGCTCTTCATTTGACTCGCCATCCCCAGGGACGGCGGATTTCGTTGCGGCGGGCGATGCTAAATCCAGTTCTGAGAGGATGTCGTTGGCGTCATCGACCAATTTGGCACCTTGTTTGATCAGGTAATGACAACCTTTGGAGAGCGGCGAGTGAATCGAGCCAGGGATAGCGAATACGTCTCGTCCCTGCTCGCCCGCTTGGCGCGCCGTGATTAATGATCCCGACGCCAACGCCGCTTCGACTACCAAAACGCCGCGCGACATACCGCTGATGATGCGATTGCGGCGGGGAAAGTTGTTGGCTAGCGCCGGCGTGCCGAGCGCAAACTCCGAGACAATTAAGCCGCGCTGCGCGAGTTCGTGCGCAAGCGCCTTGTTGCGTGCCGGATAGACCAGGTCCAAACCGGTGCCGACGACCGCAATCGTCGACCCCGCACCTTCCAAGCCGCCTCGATGCGCCGCGGCATCAATACCCAATGCCATCCCCGAGACGACGGTCATTCCCGCCTGGGAAAGTGCCCGCGCAAAAGATTCTGCATTCTGGATCCCCCCGGGGGTGGCGTTGCGGCTGCCAACGATGGCAATGCCCTTTTCGTCGGTGGCGCGGAGCAATTCACGCCGGCCCTTGAGGTAGAGGATGGCCGGCGGATCGGCAATTTCCAGCAATCGCTGCGGATAGTCGTCGTCGGCGAGCGTCAGGAGATGATTCCCCTCATCCCCTAACCAGCGCATTGCCGCCGCGAGTTTCTCGGCGGGCACCCCTTCTGAAATCGCTTGGGCGACTTTGGGCGAGACCCATTGCGCGAGCGACGCACTAGACTGGGCGAGGATCGCTCCCGGGGAGCCAAATTGGCGAAGTAGGCGGCGGGTACTTTCCGCGCCCAGCCCCGGGATCAGGTGTAACCCAATCCAAGCCTCCGGCTCGGTGCCAGAGGCGGGCAACGGCATGGTGGTGGAGTTAAGGTTGCGAGCGAATCGTCGAATCGACGAATTATCAGGGTGTTTGCACGACGTCGCCGACTTTCAGCGGCCGCCGGCTCGACATCACCAAGCCGTATGAAACTTTTTCGAACACACGGAAGATGAACATCAAACCATTGCGCTCATCCGGCAATTTCACTTCGGATTGTACCGCGCTAGAATCTTCCGGCTTCTTGGCGGCGGCATCGGAACCTAATGACGACAGCCAGTTTCCCAATCCAAATCCCGTCTTTGAGCCGCTGGCGTCGTCATGGGTGCTGACGGTCGCGCCGCGCTGCAACGTGGCCAGGACATGCCCAACCTCGGCACCGTCGCGCTTGCCGAGATTGATCGCAACGACCGAGTATTGGGCGGCGTCTTCGACGCTACCAATCACCGAGACGACCGAACCTTTCATCTGTTTGTCCGGTGAACGCGGGCTATAGGAGGGCAATGTTGCCTCCAGGGTCGGTGTTAGCCGGTCGCCGCGATTGATTTCCTGATTCGAGTGGATGATCTCAAGGGTAGAACTCTCACCAAACCGGGTGACCCGTGAATCGCCAAGATAAATGGCTTCGTAGCCGAGAATTTCTTTAGTGACGGGATCGATCAGAGTTTTGCCCGGCCGATAAATCTGCCACTTGATGCCCGCATTCGGGTTGAGCCCGACCGCATAGGCGGTATTTCCCGCGCCGATAATCACCCGACCATCTTCGGCCGCAATGATTTTTGGCGCGCCCGACAGGGCACCTTCTTCGATGACCAATGGCAGGGTGAGGAACGGACCAATGGCTTTCGAGGGAATCGACGGAATGGCCAACGCCAGACGGTCGACCCTGACTTGCGGAGCCAATCGCACGGTTCCGCCC
>JANPBQ010000254.1:0-9212 GCA_031430555.1 Betaproteobacteria bacterium | reverse complement strand
CCACCGGCGAATACCGGCGGCGTTGCGGTGGGAACGCTTACCTATGCCGCGACATGTTTGCCAGCGGGTGGTACCGACACAAACACCGGAACCACAAGTCTGAGCCACGTCATTACCGGCTTGATCAATGGCCAGAACTATACCTGTACCGTCATTGCGACGAATAGCGCGGGCCCCGGCCCGGCATCCGCCGCAAGCAATGTATTCCAACCTGCGGCGACACCGGTGACGCCAAACTTCACCAGCGGTGCTGCGCTGGCAGGTACCGTTGGTACTGCGATCGCCACCTTCAACATTACGGCCAACGGCGTGCCAACACCGACGATTTCCGCTGGCGCAGCACCTACTGGCTTGATATTTACCTCCGGTGGGGCAAATACGGGTACCGCGACCATCACTGGTACACCAACTGCCGCCGGCACGTTCAACTACACGCTGTCAGCGACCTCGGTTGGTGCGCCAACGCCGACGGTGACGCAAAATCTCGTCATCACGATCGCCAAGGCCAATCAAACGATAACCTTTGCCGCGCAAGCCACGCCGTCCAGACCGTTCGTCGCTTCGGGCACGTTTGCCATTGCCCCTGTGGCGACATCATCGTCGCTGCTGCCGATCACGTATGTTTCGGCGACTGCGGCAGTTTGCTCGGTTACAGGCACAACCGTAACGATCATTACGGGTGGCACCTGCACGATAAATGCAACCCAGCCCGGCGACGCAAATTTCAATGCCGCCACCGCAGTCCCGCAGAGCGTGACAATCACCGCCGCCGCCCAGTCCATCACCTTCGGTGCGCAGGCCGGTCGACCATTCAGCGCCTCGCCGCAAGCCATTAACCCGCTTGCAACGGCGTCGTCCGGCCTTTCTGTAACCTATGCGAGCTTGACAGTGGGAATTTGCACTGTATCTGGCTCCACATTTACCAGTGTCGCGGTAGGCAATTGCACGATTGCCGCGAATCAGGCCGGTAATGCGAATTTCTCTGCTGCACCGCAAGTCCCGCAAACATTTGCGATCACAGTAGGCGCACAAACCATCTCGTTTGGTGGATTGGCCAACGTGCCATTGGGTTCGGCGCCGGTCACGATTTCTGCAACGGCGACATCGGGACTGCCGGTAACGATTACGTCGACGACACCGACGGTTTGTACCTCGTCCGGCGTCAATGGCACAACAATTACCTTGCTGATTTTAGGCACTTGCACGCTACAAGGGGTGCAGGCAGGCAATGCTAATTTTGCGGCGGCTCCAACGGCAACGGGAAGCTTCACGGTGATCGTACCTGGTGCCATCACCATGACTTCATCTAGCAACCCATCTCAGTACCGGGCACCGTTGCTGATGACGGCCAACGTCGTCGGAACCAACCCAACAGGTACCGTGACATTCAGGTTTGTCGGCGGAAGTGGCACGGTCACAGTTTGCGCGGCAGTTCCACTGGTGTCTGGAAGCGCGACTTGCCCGATCCCGGCTAGCCTCAATACGGTGAACTCATCAACATATACCGCAACATATAGCGGCGACGCCAACAACCCCGGCAGCACAACGTCCCACATTCAACTGATCAATAACAATAGTGTCCTGTTGAGCGTCGTGTCAACGCCAATCCAGCCGGCCGTTGGTGGCACGATGGTATTGCGGGCAATGCTTTCAGGACTTAACCTCACCAACAAAGTTCAGTTCAACGAGAATGGAACGGCGCTGCCCGGATGTGGCGCGGTGACCGTAGCACTTTTGCCTGGTGCGACCGACATTGGTGTGGCAACGTGTACAGTCGCCGGCCTCACGGCGGGTCTGCATAGCTACGTCGTCACCTATCCACATACGACCGACGCAGGGTTTGAGCAGTTAATTGTCCCCATTACACCACTCGTGAATGCCCCAAGCGATTACACCGACATGTGGTGGGTTGGGCCAAGCCAGAATGGTTGGGGCGTATCCATCACCCAGCATGGTCGCGCGCAGTTCATTGTTCTCTTTGTTTACGATAATAATGGCAACCCGATCTGGTATGTATTGCCCGATGGAACGTGGAACGCATCCAACACAGCCTTTACCGGCTTGCTATATCAACCGACCAGCTCGCCATTCAGCAGCTACAACACGGTGAATTTCAAGCCGGGTGGTGCGACAGGTGCATCGGTAGGTACGGCGACAGTGACCTACACTGGCCCGGGTGCGGCGACATTGACGTACACCATCAATGGCGTTAGCGGCACCAAGTCAATCATTCGCCAGGCCTTTGCGACAGATGATGGCGTTACCAAGTTGCAAACAAACGACTTGTGGTGGGCTGGACCGCAGGAAAACGGTTGGGGCATGAATATCGCTCAGCAAGGACGTGTGTTGTTCCCTGTCTGGTATACCTATGACTCAATGGGTCGGACGGCGTTCTACACGGTTCCAGGTGGCACCTGGAATGGCGCGGCATACACTGGCGATATTTATTCGACGACGAGCTCTGCATGGTTGGGCGTGAACTACAACCCTGCGCAATTTGTCGTAACCAAAGTGGGAACCATGACGCTCGATTTCAGCGACCAGAGCAATGCTGTAATGACCTATACAATTGGCGGATTGACTCAGTCTAAAGTGATCACGCGACAGCCATTCTAGAAAAAGGGCAGTTCAATTTGTAGTGGGCCGCGCCGGATTTAGGCGCGGCCTTTTTATTTCTTGCGTCGGTTAAATACAAACTTCCAATGTCCGAATCGATGCGCGCGAGTGACTTCCACTTTCATTGCCATACCTTATCCGGGGTTAATCCCGGCCCCCGCTTGATTGTCCTCGGCGCAGTTCACGGCAACGAAACCTGTGGCACCAAGGCGATTGAGCGAGTGTTGTGTGATATCGACGAGTCGCGGCTGAACATCACCAGCGGCATGGTCACATTCGTACCCATCACCAACCCCCTCGCCTATCATCGTCACCAACGCACCGGTGACCGAAATCTCAACCGCAATCTCTATCCGGTGGAAAACCCGAAGGACTTTGAGGATCATGTCGCAAATTGGTTGTGCCCATTGCTTGCCGAGCACGATGTTTTGCTCGATCTGCATTCGACGCGCGCCCAAAACCCCGCGTTCGCGATGCTCGGCCCCGAAGATAATTCGGGTAACCTGCAAGCATTCAAACATCAAGATGAAGAACGCGCTTTGGCGCTACGCTTGGGCGTAAACCGTTTCGTCGACGGCTGGCTATCGACCTACGCGCAAGGTGTGGAGCGCAGGATTGAGCAATCGAAAGATTCCGGCACTGCGTTGAATCCGCTCAATACCGATCCCCGCTATGGCGTCGGCACAACCGAATATATGCGCTCGGTTGGCGGCTATTCCATTACGCTCGAGTGCGGCCAGCACGACGATCCGAATTCACCCGAAGTGGGTTACCGCGCGATCTTGAATACACTTGCGCACCTTGGCATCACTGACAGCACACCGCCTGAACCCGTAACAACGTACGAAGCACTGCATATGTACGACGTCATCGACCGAAATCATGCCGGCGACACGTTCACGCAAGCCTGGGCGAGTTTTAATCCGCTGCGAAAAGGGGACCTGATTGGTATACGCCATAACGGAACCAAGCTGATTGCCGAAGCCGATGGCTGCATCCTGTTCCCCGACGCAAAGGCAGAGCCGGGAAACGAATGGTTTTATCTCGCGAAAACGGTTGAGCACATTTGACAAGATGCCAGCCGCGGTGCGGTTCTCCGGTACCTTATGCGTGAAACACCGCGTCAATAGGCGTTCTACGTTGTCTCAGTGAAAGAACAAATACGCCACAAATATCGCCGCTACCACGCCCGCAAAATCGGCAATCAAACCGTAGGTGATCGAGTAGCGAACTTTCTTGATGCCGACCGAGCCAAAATACAGCGCCACGATATAAAACGTCGTGTCAGCCGACCCTTGAAAGATGCACGCAAGCCGGCCGACGAATGAATCGACGCCATAAGTCTGCATCGCATCGATCATCATTGCGCGTGAACCGCTGCCGCTGATCGGTTTCATCAATGCGGTCGGCAATGCCGGTGTGAAATCGGTGTTGACGCCGATCTGCGTAAAAAACCACGTGAATCCATTCACGATGAAACCCAGAATTCCGGAATTCCGCAACACGCTGATCGCCACCAGCATGCCGACCAGATAGGGGATGATCTTCAGTGAAATTTCGATACCGCCCTTCGCGCCTTCGATGAAGGCGTCGTAAACATCAATGCGCTTTCGCAGCGCGCCGATAATGAAACCAATGATGATCGAAAATAAAATAAAGTTGCTCACAACTTTGGAAACAAGTTCAATTTCCGGCTTGGTCAAATATTGTGTGAAATACCAAATCAATCCCACAATGCACGCCGTCATCCCGCCCAGCCAGCCCATCACCACTGTGTTCCACAAATTGATCCGCTGCTTGATCGCCACCGACACCATTGCCACCACCGTCGCGACATAGGTCGCAATCAAGGTCGGAATAAAAATATCCGACGCGTCTTTCGCACCCAACACGGCGCGCTGCGCCATGATGGAAAGTGGAATCAGCGTGAGACCGGAGGTATGCAGCACGAGAAACATGATCTGTGCGTTGCTCGCTTCATCCTTGTTGGGGTTCAAGGTCTGCAAGCTTTCCATCGCCTTCAATCCGAACGGTGTCGCCGCGTTGTCGAGCCCCAGAAAATTGGCGGAAAAGTTCATCACCATGTGGCCGGTCGCGGGATGATCCTTGGGAACCTCCGGAAAGATGCGCGAAAAAAATGGCGCGATGAGGCGCGCGAGCAAGTTGAGCGCACCTGCCTTTTCACCAATGCTGAGTATCCCCAACCATAGCGTCATGATGCCCGCGAGCGGAAGCGCAATATCCATGACGCCGGTCTTGGCGGCGGAGAAGGTACCGTCGATGATGCGTTTGAAAACCTCGGTGTCGCCCAGGAAGATCCACTGGGCGAGTGCGGCGACGAAGCCAACGAGAAAAAATCCGGTCCAGATGTAGGTGAGTGCCATCGCGAAATTGACCCGTAATAAGGTTTGTTTGGCGCGGGAATTGGGGCGCAACAAAACGCGATCAACTCGCGGTCAGGACATCAACAATTGCACGCCCTTTTTTATCCCGCTCTGCGACGCATATCATTTCCCCCCGTTCGCCCTGAGCCTGTCGAAGGGCTGGATGCACGGGGCCCTTCGACAGGCTCAGGGCGAACGGAAATTACACAATCATTCCACCGCTTCCTACTGCACCCTCACCCACAACGGCGCAAATTTATTATCCGAGCGATGCACCACACTGATGTTCGCACGCGACACCCACGGGATCACCTGCCGGTGCAGCGGAATCACCAACACTTCGTCGCGGATCAATTCCACCGCCTTGTTGATCATGTTTTGGCGCTTCGGTAAATCCATTTCCACGTCGGCTGCGTCGATCAATTCATCCAATGCGGCGTTCTTGAAATTTCCGTAGTTCGTGTCACCGGCGCCTTTATCGTTCAGGCTGTGGTACAGCGGCTTCAGCGTGAACATGCCGTCGCGATTATTGTCGCCCCAACCCTGCATCATGGCGCTGAATTCTTTCTTCGGCGTGCGTTGGAAATATTGCGCTTTCGGCATCGCATCGACTTTCACGTTCAAACCGATGCGCGCCCACATCGCCGCGAGCGCCACGCAAATTTTTTCGTCATTGGTGTAGCGATCATTCGGGCAGTGCAAGGTGAAACCAAAGCCTGATGGATATCCCGCTTCGGCGAGAAGTTTTTTCGATGCATCCGGATCGAACGCGAAACGCTTATCCAACGCGGCGGGTATGCCTTCGCCTTTCGGGTTCGGCGTGGCGAGCGCGGTAGGTGTAGAGAGGCCACGCATCACGGCGCTTTTGATCGCGCTGATATCGATGGCCTGATAGAGCGCCATGCGCACACGCTTGTCCTTGAACGGGTTCTTGCCCTTCACGTCGGAGAACAATAATTCATCGCGCGCCTGGTCGAGTGCGATCGTGATGACCCGCGTCTCGTCGCCGTCCCAGATTTTGAGCGCATTATCCGCGCGCAACAGATGCACATCCTGCACGGAAGGGTCAGGAATGAAATCAATCTCGCCCGATTTCAACGCGGCCATGCGTGTGGCATCACTGGTGATGGGGCGATACTCCATCGTTTCAATATTGCTCTCCGATCGCCCTTCCTTGATGCCCCACCAATCGGAATTTTTGACATGAGTGATTTTTACACCCGGCTCGTATGAAACCAGTTTGTACGGTCCCGTGCCCATCGCGTTGCGCGATGCGTAAGTCACTTCCTTGGTGGTGAAATCCTGCGGATTGAGCGCGTTGTTTTTCTCCGCCCATTTCTTGCTCATGATGGGAATTTCGCCGATGGAAATAAGCCCCACCGGATTAGGCGCAGCCGTTGTGAATTCGACCGTGTAATCGTCGATTTTCTTAGCCACACCAGCAGGGATCGCGTACGTTTTGAACTGGTTCGATTTTGCCGCACGCTCAAACGAGAACACGACATCGTCGGCGGTCATCACGCTGCCATCGTGGAATTTGACACCCTTGCGCAAGGTAATCACGCGTTTCAACGGGCTCACGACTTTCCACGAGGTGGCGAGCCACGGCGTCGGCGACATATCCTTGCCCGGCTGAATCAGCCGCTCGTAGACTAACGCCTGTATCGATTTGGTGAAGCTTTCATCTTGTCCGTGAGGATCTTGCGTGGTGGCGTCGCCCTTGGAGGCCCAGCGGAAATTTTTTGCCTCGGCGGCACTCATGCCGCCAAAGACGAGCGAACCCAGCAAACTGAGCAATAGAACGTACATTCCCATCACATCCTCCCGTTTTCAGTAAATTAATGTGCTGCGCGTTTTGCCAATATTATCCGTTGTGGCAGAAATTCGCCGGATGACTTTCATCCGAAGAAATCTCCATTGACGCGTTGTGCTATTGGTATTAAATTGGTTCTATCATAACGAAATGGCGTTCAATTGGCGAATGAGAGTGCGGCGGCAAGAATGAGAACATTTCGACCGAGTTTTTCCATCCATATCAATCCGCCGGGTCGATAAGCAACGCGCATGCGTAAAAGCCTGATCGCCGAATTGAAACCCAGCAGCAACGATGCGTCGCCGCTATACCTGCAATTGGCGCGTCGACTGGGCGAGGCTGCGCGCAATGGACGCTATCAAGCGCATGAAGCATTGCCTTCCGAGCGATTACTCTCCGAGTCATTGGGGGTATCTCGCGTCACGGCGCGTAAAGCGATCGACTTGCTGGTTGCGCAGGGGCTCATCGTGCGGCGGCGCGGTTCGGGCAACTACATCGCGCCGCATCTTGAACAGCCTTTGTCAAAGCTCACCAGCTTTTCCGAGGAGTTGCACCGACGCGGATTTACGCCGAGCTCGCAATGGCTCGACCGTGCCATCACCCCCGCCACACCCGAGGAGCAATTGGCGCTGGCCCTGTCGCCCAATGCGCGCGTCGCCCGCCTTGAGCGCCTGCGCTTGGCCGATGGCGTCGCCATGGCGTATGAGATGAGCGTGTTACCGCAGATCGTGCTCGCGCATCCGGAAAAAGTGGAGAGTTCACTCTACGAGTTCCTCACCAAGATCGGCCAGCTTCCGGTGCGGGCGGTGCAGCACATCCGCGCCATGAATGCACCGCCGCGTCTCGCTGGGCAATTGGGCGTGCCGGTGGGTCAGGCGGTGTTGTTCATTACCCGCACCGGCTATCTTGCCGCCGGCAACGCGGTCGAATTGACGCATTCGTATTGCCACAGCGATTACTACGATTTTGTCGCTGAAATGCGCCGGGACTGAACCATGCTAACGCGCACCCTGGTGGTCATCACATGACGCGCCTTTCCGGAAACATTCTTACGCCCGAAGGCTTTATGCGCGGCTCGATCGAATTTGCCGCAAATGGAACCACTCAAAATGCGGCGAACGGTCGTATTTCCCGAATTGATGGTGAAAGCGTGCCGCTCGATGGCATCCGGGATTCAACTCTGCCGTTGATTCTTCCCGGTTTCATTGATACCCATGTCCATGGCGGCGGTGGCAGCGACATCATGGATGGCGGCGACGCGATTGCGAAAATCACAAAAAAACACGCGCGCCATGGCACCACATCGATGTTGGCCACCACCATGACCGCGCCGGCAGCCGATCTGGATGCCGCGTTCGCAGGTTTGGCTGCGTTGTGCGGTGCCACCAAGACTGCGACAGGCGAGATTGGTGCGTCGGTGCTTGGCGTTCACCTTGAGGGCCCCTACATCAATCCTGGCAAGCTCGGTGCACAGCCAGGCTATGCGAGACCGATCGACCTCGGTGAATTGCGCCGGCTGCATGCACAGGTACCCATCCGCGTCATTACCTTGGCGCCTGAAGTTGCCGGGCATCTGGCGGCGATTTCATCCCTTGTTGCAGCGGGCTTCCGGATCCAGATTGGCCATAGCCTGGGCGGCTATGAGGATGGCGTGAATGCCCTCGCCGAGGGGGCGAGCGGATTTACCCACCTTTTCAACGCGATGACAGCTCTGCATCACCGTCAACCGGGTATGGTCGGTGCGGCGCTCGCGCACGCGGAATTCTCCGAGATTATTCCCGATTTGCTGCACGTGCATGCCGGTGCGATACGCGTGGCACTTCGCTGTATTCCGCGATTATTTTGTGTCACCGATTCCACCGCTGCCGCTGGCATGCCGGATGGTGAATATCGTCTAGGTCGCCACACCGTCACGAAGTGTCTGGGCGGCGTGCGGCTACCCGATGGGACGCTTGCCGGATCGACATTGACGATGGATCAGGCGTTTCGCAATCTGGTCAACAAGATCGAATTGGATATCGCCGACGCCTCCCGGCGCGTGTCGACAAACGCAGCCGACTTTCTGGGTCTTGGTGATCGCGGCCGGCTTGCCGTCGGCGGGTGGGCGGACGTGGTGGTGATGGATCGCGATCTGAATTTGACCGACGTGTTTGTCGAAGGCGTGGCGGTAGGTAACGCATCATGACACTGCTCAAAACTGAGGCACCCAGCCTGGAACATACGCAGCTCGACGAATACAACGTGATCGATCTCGTCAATGCGTTCGCCGATGATCAACAGCAGGCCGTCGATGCGGTGCGCGCCGCCGCGCCGCAGATTGCTGCGGCCGTTGCCGCAGCGGTGCCGCGCCTTGAAACGGGTGGGCGATTGATTTATGTCGGTGCCGGTACCTCGGGACG
>JANPBQ010000253.1:0-70095 GCA_031430555.1 Betaproteobacteria bacterium | reverse complement strand
TCGTCGCCAGCTTTACCACCCCACTGATCCCCGACATCTGCACCGGTACGTACACTCCCGATTGCGGCCAGGTAAACACCAACCCATCCGACCGCAATCCCAACCCGCCACCCGTCACCTGACTACCCGTCACTTGGGGAGTGGTGTTACCCCAACTTTGCCCAGCCCGCAACGCAATTTGGGCCTCAACGATCCCTACACCACACAATGAAGTACTGCAATCCCCCTGACTCGGATTCGGCATCATCATCGTGGTGTTCACCGGAAACACCCGACTCGTATTCCGTAAAATCTCCCTGACCGTCTGCGGCGACAACGTCGGATTGACCGACAACATCAAACTCACGATCCCTGTCACTTGTGCCGCGGAAATACTCGTCCCCAACGCCGCTCGATAGAAATCGTTGTTCGCACTCGCCGTTGTCGTGCCATCGTTGGTCGTCGTCAGAATATTGACGCTGCTATCGTCGTTGCCGTTCAACCCTCCCGGTGCACTAAGTGTGATGCTTGTGCCGAAATTGGCATAGGCGGGCTTGCCGCCGTTACGATCGACCGCACCCACATTAATGACATTCGTACAATTGCCCGGCGAGTAGCCAGTCGCATTGGCGCTGTTGTTGCCCGCCGCCGCGATGATGGGCACACCGGCGGCAATGACTTCGGTGATGGCGGTTTGCAGCGGCCCTGAACAAACGCCCGCCGCCGCCAGACTCATGTTCACCACCTTTGCCGGATTGGGATTGTTGGCAACGCCCGCGACGGCGAGCCCAACGGACCAGCGCAAGCCATCGATGATGTCGGATTCATATCCGCCGCATTTGCCGACGACTCTGACCGGCAGCAGTTTGGAGTTCCAGTTAATGCCCGCAATGCCAATGCCGTTGTTGGCGCTCGCCGCGATCACGCCGGCCATCAGCGTGCCGTGCCAGCGGCTGTCGGTGATCGGGCAGCCTTCGAGAGGTTGCCCAGCGGCCGCTTCGGCTGCGGTCACCCAATCCCCGGGGTCCGTCGCATCGGCATCGCGCAAGTCGCTGTCGTTGCTTCGCGCCGCGAGCGAGACAAAGTCGTATCCGCCGATCCATCTTCCCGCGAGATCGTTGTGCGGCAGCATGCCGGTATCGAGGGTGGCGATGACGAGACTCGGCGAACCGGTGGTGATGTCCCACGCGCCAGGCATGTTGACGCCGTTGGCCTGACTCAAGTTCCACTGGTTTACGTATTGCGGATCGGTGGGTGTGGCCTGCGGGAAGAACAGGCGATCAGGATGCACATCAAGGACTTCCGGGTCAGCGGCGATGCGTTGGGCGATCGCTTGCACTTCGCTCTGCGGCATGCGCCGCGAGAGCTTGATCACATGCGAGCCATCGCCCATGGTGCGCAGTGGTGTGAGTGGCTCGCGGGTGCGGGACTGTAGGCGCGCGGTGAGGTGTTGACGTTGTTCGGCGTAGGGGTCGCGTAGCGTGGCGCGCGAGGCGCGGGCGGCTTGCGATGCTTCGGCGGGTGATTTGGCGGCAGACGACGAGAGCGAAGGTGACGCGCCGCTTTTCAGGCGAACGATCAATCGATCGGTGAGGGTGTAGTCGGCGCGTGCTGTGACCACGGGCGCGTTGTCGATTGCCCGCGCGGGCTTTGCGGCCTGAATGCAAAGGGACGCGAACAAACACCCAAAGGCAATGAGCTTGCGCGCCATGCGTAGGTCCTTGCGAGTGACCCCAAGCCCACGCCCCTGCGGCTCTATTTGGCCGTCATGATGGCTGCGTGTCGGTGGTCGGTTGCCGAATCTCGTGCGGATTCAAGTTAGCCCGCAGCAAGGACGTTTGTCAATGTGGAATATTACACATTGGGGGGAAGCGCGGCGTGACGTTCGCTTGTAAAAAAGGCACGAAATACCAGTACCGGTGGGCCTTTCAAGCCAAAAAGCCGGAGTTATATACATGACAACCGCAGAAAATGATAAAATGGTAGTCGACAGGCCGGTATTAGTTACTCAGCCAATGATCGTCGCCGGGGTCGCGCGACTATCGGCTTTTTCAGAATTGGATTACGTAGGGGCGTCTGTTCTGCAAGAGATTGTAGAGTCGGTCTATCTGGTAATGAAGGCAGAAAGCCCGAATCCTTAATGCTTTGGGGTGCGCTGATTTCAATGTAAAGGCGCTGTACATACTCGCCGAGCGCGTATAAATCTCCGCTTAATGCGGCGAGCTTTTTGCGATCATTGGGTTTATCAAGCAATCTGTTCATTCGTGTCGGAAGAACAGCCACGGGATGAGGTTGTAAAACCACCTCAATGCCTGATGGACTAGATTGTAGAAGCGGAAAGTTCGGGGCATGTACAACATCATTCCGAAGGGAGCAAAGTTTTTGCGCCTTCTCTGCCGCCCATGAAACTTCGCTTTTTAGGCCCGCTGATATTGATGAGGTCTTTGCAAGCGCCCCAAGCAATTCAAGCTGGGCCTTATCACTTCTAAGGACATGCCAAAGCGACATGCCTTTTGTTGGGTTGCGAATGTCAAGCAGCCCAATGAACAACGTGCAAAAATTATGCAAACAATGATTTGATGACCAAACTACCATCCCGACGTGGTTTGCATACTTGGCAATTTCTTGCCTAACCATCGACGGCGGGGTTCTTCGCAACCTATTACTCATGGCGGCCCTTTGAAAAAGAATCCAACATGCCCGAAAGAAGATGACGTACTGCAGCGCATGCTGAATACGCCGCCGACCCCGCACAAGCCAAAGGTTACGCGAAAGTCAAAAAAACGCCCTAGCGAAAAGAAATAGCCACTGAAGGCCCGCGTGATTGCGGGCCTTTTCAATTTTAGCCGGTTACGCAACTAATAATTATTATGGGTATGGGAACTCGCGTATATAATGGCATCTAAGCCAACTTCACCCGTTAGGAAGTGGTCAAAGATTCAGGCGGCGCGCTGGATCAAGGAGTGCGTGCGCAAGGGAAACTTTCGATACTCCGTCAAGCATTTTTTTATTGAGGCTGCGAAGGACGGCATTTCTACAGATGACGCTCTGAAATGTATTTTGGAGGGCAAAGCATGCGATTGGGAGCATGGCACCGACCCGCACACCCATCTGCCGGATATGCGATTGACTTACAAAGTTGAGCGCAGAGTTAAATCAATAGCCGTCGTGGTTGCTGTATCAGATCACGACCCAGATTGCGTTTTGATTACAACTTGGGAAATTAAACGCAAATGAATGAGAAAGACCTTTTCCCACTACCGCACGGCCCACTCAAGAATGTGGTGCTTGAAGGTGGATTTACGCACGTTATTGGCTCGTATGGGGCCACCGTAAAGATCAACGATCCCATTGCCCTTGGTGAATCTATTTTGCTCGCAGTTCTGCAAAAGGGTGCCCGACTTGCTGCGGATGAGATTTCCTATTTACGCGAGTGGAGAGACTATTTGCAATCCGACCTTGCGACGGTTCTAGGGGTTGACGTGCAGACCGTTTCACTTTGGGAGCGCGGAGCGCACCGAATCCCACGCTCTTGCGATACGTTGCTGCGCGCATTGATTATTGAGAAATTGCCGCGGAAGTTGCGACCATCGAAGAAAGAGTCAAGCGTTGAATTTATGTCGAAGCTTGCTGAGCGTGATGCAACAGCCAGATATATAGGGAATGTGACAGATGCCGGAAATTGGCACATAAGCGTTGTGTTGCATCATGCGCAGTACTTTGGCGCAAAGAGTTCCAGCGCCAAGGTGGTTGCATTTTCTGGCGTGCCCTCAATGATGTCCATGCAACGTGGTGCTGAACTCGTTGCGCGAGAGCGTGGTTCTGTTGGGCCTCAAACGTTGACTGAGAAATATCCGCGCAGAAATGTCGCCAAAATAAAACTTCCTTATGTAATTCCTGCCTCGCTAGCCCTAAACAAAACCACGAACTAACGCGACCCAAAGAGAGTTTTGCATATGGCAAAGAAACCATCCTCAAAGCGCCCGGTTGAAGCATCTTTCATTGTGGCAAGTCTTCGCGATTACAGATTAGTAGAGGAACACGCCAAGCTTTTTCCTACCTCCGGAAAGCCTGGTGAAGCAATTTCAGTCAATGCCCAATCGACCTTTGGTATTGAAGTAGGCATTGGCACTGGCCCTGATGAAGGCCGCATGATTTTAGTTATCAACGCGAGTTTCCTTATCACGCGCATAGGGAAAGGCGAGCAACCGCTCGCTGAAGTCACTGCTAAGCAACTCTTCAACTTTCATATTGAGCGCATCATTGGTGAGTTGGATTTGGGTGCTATTCCGATGAGCGCTATTCAACCTTACGCGCAACTCGCGGCGCATGCCCTGTTGAGTAGGGCGCGTGACCTATTGGCCCGCATGGGATTACCAAACGTGCCAATTAAGGTGCCGGAAGACTTCTCAGCAAACTCTCTGCTTGCGCACCAGAAAGGCACTCCGAAGGAAAGCGCTGCAACGTAGTTAGTCGTCGTCTTTCTGTGTCACCAGCGCAATTAGTGGCAACTGCACCCACCTAGTACGATCTTCAACAAGGGGCTTTGGTAAGTCCCTTTGCGCGTGGCGCTTAGGCGGTGCAGGCGGCTTGCGAGCCTTTAAGCCGCCGATAGGTCAGGCGCTTACCGCTGATGCCTTTAATGGCAAGTGTGGCGCGTTGTACGTCGGTATATTCCAATGCGGTGCGCGTGTTGTAGCGGAAATCAAATTCCATGCAATAGCGCCCAAGATGCTTCGGGGCAACGTGATGGAAGGTGCCAACTAGGCCGCGCTTGAGCAATGCGAAGAAACTTTCCACGGTGTTTGTCGTTACATCCCCGCGCGCATATTCGCCTTCGCTATGGTTTACCGCTTGGTGCGATGCAAAACTGCGACCGAGACGACGATAGTAGTGGGCATCATCCGTCATAAGGTTTGCGCTGGCGTGGATATTCTTGGTCAACACATCTTTCAACGTGTGACCCGTTACGGTCGCAAGATGAAACGAGCGAACCTCACCTTTGCGCTCAACAACAGAGAAAATCTTTTGTTTGTCTTGACCGTTGAAATGACCGATGGCTTTCTTCGTCGCCTTGGCGGCTTTGGAACGATTGCTATTGCCCCAATACGTTTCGTCGGCTTCAATGATCTTGCCACCGGAACCCATTGGGCCGGTATCAGCGGGAACCATTGCTTCACGGATGCGGTGAGCCATGAACCATGCCGTCTTGTACGTCACGCCAAGAGTGCGATGCAATTGATGTGCGCTGATACCTTTCTTTGACGAACACATCAAATGATTGGCGAGCACCCATTTATGCAGCGGCACCTTGGAACTTTCAAACACCGTTCCAACGGTCACTGTGTATTGTTCGCGGCAGTCACCACAGAACCACAAGCCGGGGCGGTGCGTAGCGCCTTGCAAGCGGCTATTGCGATCAGTTCCGCCACAATGCGGACAGACAGCGCCATTAGGCCAGCGGATAGACTCAAGGCAATCTCGCGCGGCTTCATCATCGTTAAAACGGGCTTCGGTAAACAGGGCTTTGGGCATGATTTTCTCTCCTAAGCCTGAATCTTATTTTATTCGAGTGCAGTTGTCAAGTATATAATTCCGCAAATATAATTCCGCAAAAAGCCGCCAAACACCGCGCCAGCGCTTGACTTTCTTATTTATCTCTTGGGACAAGGTCAAGCTTGAAGCGAAGCAGAAGTCGCCGCAGCGCCGCAGGTGAGGGGAGGTGGTTGCGCACATATCCACCTCCCCCTTGCAGGGCGCGCATTCCGCTTCATTGGAATGCCGTTCAGCAGGCGCGAGCATACTTCGCGAAGCCCCGGCTTCAACCTCCTCTAAAAAAGAGGAAGTGCCTCGCGATTGGGGCCATGCGTACCGACATCCCGAATTTCAACAAACTTCCAGCAGTTTGTTGAAACGTGAAATGTACAAATTGATATAATTGACCCAATCACATCAATTGGAGCAATCGCTATGATCAAAGAAGCCACTGCAATGACGGTTCGTCAAAATCTGGGCGAACTGCTGAACGGCATTCAGTACGGAAACGATCAAGTGGTCATCACCAAAGGCGGCAAGCCGGTGGCGGCGATAGTTGACAACGCACTATTCGACAAAATCCGGTTGTTGAAGCGCGAGTTTGATCGGCTCACCGACCAACTTGCAGTCGCTTACAAGGACGTGGATGAAAGCATTGCTCAAAATGAAATCGATGCGGCCGTCAAACAAGCACGGAGGCGTTGAGTGCGGGCAGTCATCGACACCAACGTTTTCATCTCCGGGTTGATGTTGCCGAAAAGCACGCCGGGGCGAATCATCAATGCATGGCAAACCCGGCACTTTTCCCTGGTGCTTTCCGAACCCATGCTGGCCGAAATATCCACCGTATTGGGCTATCCAAAAATTCGCAAGCGCATTGTCTGGAATGACGACACCATCGGTCGCTACCTGATGTTATTGCGTTTTGAAGCGGAAATTTTCGACATACAAAAAACCGTCGCCCACGTTCCGCGCGACGCAAAAGACAACATGGTATTGGCCACTCTGCTTGCCAGCAATGCCGACTGCCTCGTATCAGGAGATGCAGACCTGCTCGCGCTGGCAGACACATATCCCATCCTTACACCTGCTGATTTTGTGAGCCGGATATTCTGAGAAGTATCGATCACATCTCGGTGCTCGCGCGCATTGAAAAGCAGTCATTCAATCCTTGTGTGCGCACACTTCGAGCCACGGGAAATAAATGAGACGCAGAGAAATTCCGCATAAATGCGTCGGTGTTTTGCAGGATTGGTATCGCTGTGCTCCATCCTTTCCCTGACGTTGACTAAACCACGCACTGGAGCGGCCTTCAGATCCCAGACCCGAAAAGCCTCCAAGTGTCGCGCCGGTGTATGACTTCGTATTACCTCTCCGCAATTTCAGGCAGAAAGTGATCCGAGCGAGCGCGCAGCATGGCGCGCGATCATGGCTTCTTCGTTCGTGTGCAGGACGAGCACGTCAACCGTACTGTCCGGTATCGAGATGCGCTCACGGCCGGCGCGATTGGCGTCGGCATCCAACTGTAGCCCCAACCACGGCGCACCAAGCATCACCTGCTCCCGCAGCGCCGCATCGTTCTCACCGATGCCGCCGGTAAATACCAGCCGGTCGATGCCCCGCAGCGCCGCGACCATCCCCGCCAGTTCGCGCAGGATGTGCTCGACAAAGTAATCTATCGCCATGCGCGCATCAGGCAATGTCGATGCATGCAGCATGCGCATATCGCTCGACACACCGGACAATCCCAGCAGCCCGGATTCGCGGTTCAGCAGTTGCGAAATGTCGTCGGCGCTGCGATGGTGATGCTGCAACAGGTGCAACACCACCGCAGCATCGAGGCGGCCACAGCGCGTGCCCATTGGCAGGCCATCGAGCGGCGAGAAACTCATGGTGGTTGCCACCGATTGGCCGTCGCGAATGGCACACATTGATGCGCCATTGCCGAGATGGGCGACGACCACGCGCGCTGCTGTTGATTGAGGCGCGGTCGCCGCAAGTTGCGCCACGATGGATTCGTAGGAGAGGCCGTGGAAACCGTAGCGACGGATGCCGGCATCAAACAGCGTTTGTGGCAGTGCAAAACGTTTGTTCAAATCCGGTTGCGTGTGGTGAAACGCGGTATCAAAACAGGCAATGTGCGGAATATTTTCGAAGGCCGCGCGGGCAGCACGTATGCCGGCGAGATTGTGCGGTTGGTGCAGCGGTGCGAATTTTTCGAGCGAAGCGATGTCGACGAGTATCTGATCATTGATGATAACCGGGCCCGAAAAAGTGCTGCCGCCATGAACAACGCGATGTCCGACCGCCACCACCTTGCCCTTCGGTTCGGACTGCGCCACCCAGTTCAGGATGGCGGCCATCGCCTCGACATGTGTGGGTGCGGAATTCTCTTTGCCGCCGAGCGCCGCATCGTGCAGTAGTTTTCCATTGCCGTCACTGATCTTGAGCGACGCTGCCGCACCCGACCCAAGACCAATGCCCTCGGCCTGCCCCTTCAGTGTCGGGGAAAGCCAATCGCGATCCGCTCCAAACAACGCAAATTTGATTGACGAGGAACCGGCGTTTACCGTCAGGATCAGGTCGGTCATGTGCGCTTGGCGCTATACGAAACGGGTAATTCCGGCTTTCCGGGAGATCAGACGTAATCCTTGTACTTATCCAGAAACCGTACCGGTTTCGACAGCGCATCGCGCCGGAACGGATCTCCCAATTCACGTGTACACATGATCTCGATGACGCAGGTTTTGCCCGCGTTCATCTGCATGTCGATCGCGCGTTTCAGTGCGGCACCGACATCGTCCAGTTTATCCACGACGATACCTTCGGCCCCCATGGCTTTGGCGATACCGGCGAAACTCTGGTTGTCGAGTTCACCCGCGACAAAGCGGCGATTGTAGAAATCGACCTGATTCTTTTTCTCGGCACCCCATTGGCGGTTGTGAAATACCACGCCGGTGACGGGAATCTGGTGGCGCACACAGGTCATGATTTCGCCCATGCTCATGCCCCATGCGCCGTCACCCGAGTAGGCGATGGCCGGTCGATCCATTGCCGCGAGCTTGGCGCCGATCATGGTCGGCAGCGCGTAACCACAATTGCCGAAACTCATCGGCGCGAAAAAGCTGCGCGGCTCTTCAAACCGGAGATAGCTATTTGCCACCGAATTGATATTGCCGATGTCGGTGGAAACCATCGCGCGCGGCGGCATGGCTTTTTCCAGTTGACGCAGCACCTGGCGCGGATGCAGATAACTGCCGCCGCTGAACGGGCGCTCTTTCTTGGCTTCGTCGATCATGTCGAGGCTGTAGGCGTCGCGCTCGTGCGTCCATTCGTCGAGCTCTTTTTCCCAGGCCGCTTTTTCTGCGGCAATTTTCACCGCTCGTTCCGCTTTGGTCGAGTCGCACGCTAGCGTCTGCGTGGCCAACCGGCGTACCAGTTCTTTCGCGACCGCTTTCGCGTCACCGGCAATACCGACAGAGATTTTTTTCACCAAGCCAAGATTGGTGTGGTCGGCTTCCACTTGAATGATCTTTGCGTTCTTCGGCCAGTAATCGAGCCCGTGCTGCGCCAGCGTGCCGAACGGGCCCATGCGCGAGCCGAGGGCGACGACCACGTCGGCCTGTGCGATCAATTTCATGGCCGCCTTACTACCCTGATAGCCGAGCGGGCCGCACCATAGCGGGTGGCTCGCGGGGAAACTGTCGTTGCGCAAATAACCATTCGCAACCGGCGCGCCAAGACGCTCTGCCAACGCTTTGCATTCCTCGACCGCATCGCCCATCACCACGCCGCCGCCGGAAAGGATCACCGGAAACTTTGCCGTCGCCAATAACTTCACCGCTTCATTCAAACTGTTCTCACCGCCGATACCGCGTTCGACGCGCATCGGTTTGGGGATCTCGCAACTGATCTCGCCGTAAAAATGATCGCGTGGAATATTCAATTGCGTCGGCCCCATTTCCGACATGGCGCGGTCAAAGCAACGCGCGGTGAATTCGGCGATGCGTTTCGGGTTATTCACGTGCCCCTGATACTTGGTGAATTCCTGAAACATCGGCAATTGGTTCGCTTCCTGAAATCCGCCGAGGCCCATGCCCATGGTGCCGGTTTCGGGGGTAATCATGACCACCGGGCTGTGCGCCCAGTAGGCGGCCGCAATCGCGGTCACGCAATTGCTGATGCCGGGACCGTTTTGACCGATCACCACACCGTGACGTCCCGACACGCGCGCATAACCGTCTGCCATGTGACCTGCGCCTTGTTCATGCACCACGGGGATCAAGCGAATGCCGGCAGGTGCAAAGATATCCATTGCGTCCATGAATGCCGAGCCCATGATGCCGAAAATATCGGTGACACCGTTCGCGGCCATGGTCTCAACGAAGGCTTCGGAGGGCGTCATTTTTTGTGCGCCGGTGGTGTCAGAGGCGGTGAGAGTGGGGGATTGGGGCGTGCTCACGATTTCAGTCTCCTAGACAGTCTTGATAACCCAAAATGTAGAGCAAGAAGACCATCTCGTCAATTGATTATTCCGATTTTTCGTATGATTTGCTCAAAATAACGAGAAAAGCATACAATTCATCGCATGAACGCCGATTCCCAACCCGACCTGCAAACGACGGGCACCGACACGCCGACACTTCGTCTGTTCGCCTTGTTGGAAGTGATGGCGTCGCAGGATCGCATGTTTTCTCTGCAAGCATTGGTGGATGAAACCGGGCTCCCGAAACCGACGCTGCATCGCATGCTTCAGCAACTGGAGAGCGCCGGCATTTTGCAGCGCGACCGCAATGGCCGTCACTACAGCACCGGTACGCGGCTGCGGCGTCTCGCCGAAAATCTGCTCGTCAATAGCACCTCGCACGGCGCACGTCACCTGGTATTGCGGCGCTTGGTCGAGCAAATCGGCGAGAGCTGCAATCTCACTGCATTCTCCGGCAGCGAAGTGCTCTACCTCGACCGAGTGGAAACGCCGGCACCGCTGAGGTTTTACTTGCACCCCGGATCGCGGGTGCCAGTGCATTGCTCGGCCAGCGGCAAACTATTTCTCGCGCAATTGGCACCGGCGCAGCGTCGTCGCCTGCTTACGCACGTGCCGCTTGAACGATTCACTGAAAATACGCTGACCGAATTGTCGACGCTCGAAGGCGAAATAGCGTCCGCCAAACGCGACGGTTACGCCATCGACAATGAGGAATTTCTGCCGGGATTGTTTTGCATCGCGGTGCCGGTACCGAATCCAGCGGGGCGAGCCAGCATGGGCATTGCCGTGCAGGCGCCCGTCATTCGATTGACCCGCGAAAAGGCCCTTGAATTGCTGCCTTCATTGCGGCGCGCTGCGGTCGCCATCGCGGCGATCAATGAAGAAATCGCGGCCGACCCAGACGCCGCCGATTGACTTGCATCCTAATCACACAAGGAACAGATCATGAAGGATAGCCCGCCGGCATTGCCGACACAGTTTGTAGCGGTGCGCGACGTTTTTGGAATAGACAGCGACTTGCGCGTGCCATCGTTCGCCGCGCAGGCGAATAACGCAGAATGCACCGCGCATGTGCCACAGATCGACTCGGTCTATCGATTTGACCGGGACGTGACGCTGGCCATTCTCACGGGCTTTGTGTGGAACCGGCGGGTGTTGGTGCAGGGTTTGCACGGCAGCGGAAAATCGACGCATATCGAGCAAGTCGCCGCGCGCCTGAATTGGCCTTGTGTTCGCGTGAACCTGGACGGACACATCAGCCGGATGGATTTGATCGGCAAAGACGCGATCGTGCTCCGCGAGGGCAAACAGGTCACAGAGTTCCAGGAAGGAATTGTGCCGTGGGCGTTGCAGCGACCGATCGCGTTGGTGTTCGATGAATACGACGCCGGTCGGCCCGACGTCATGTTCGTCATCCAGCGTCTGCTTGAACAGGACGGCAAACTCACGTTGCTCGACCAGAGCAAGGTACTCACGCCACACCCCGCATTCAGACTGTTCGCGACCGCCAATACCGTTGGTCTCGGCAACTTGAACGGCCTTTATCACGGTTCGCAGATGCTCAATCACGCGCAACTGGATCGTTGGAACGTGGTCGCCACGCTTGATTATCTCGGCCATTCCGCCGAGGTGGACATTGTGCTTGCCCGCGTTCCCGCGCTGAATACGCCGGCGGGACGCGAACAGGTCGCCTCCATGGTGGCGCTCGCGGATCTGACGCGAAAGAGTTTCGCGGCCGGCGACTTATCGACCCTGATGTCACCGCGTACGGTGATCACATGGGCCGACAATTGCGCGATCTTCGGCGACACCGAGCGGGCGTTTCGCGTCACGTTTCTGAACCGATGTGACGCCACTGAAAGACCGCTGGTCGCGGAAATTTACCAGCGTTGCCTGGGAATTGAACTGACGGAATCTGCGATGCGCAGCGCCGTCATCGGGGCGGCAAGCACAACGACCACGGCCATTGCATGAACGAATCGCGCGATGTTTCTTTGCACCGGCAGCGACTGCGCGAGCTTTGCGCCGCAACCGGGCGCGCGTTGGCAAACAATGGCGACCTGCACTTTCGAGGAGAGAGTTTATATCGAGGTAAGCATCTTGTGCCGATTCGTGCGCCGCATCTGCGCCAGATCGCTGCCGTACTGGACGCCGGCGGCCTCGGCAATGGCGCGGAAAATGGCCGCTCAGAAATGTTGTCTGCGCTTCGCGCGATGATGGATGGTGTCGCGTTGCGCCTGCGATGCTCGGATGCGGAACAGCACCGCCAGATGTGCCCGGCACGGCCGATCGCGTACTTCGTATTCGAGTTGCTCGAACAATTGCGCGTCGAGTCGATGGTGGCGACACATATGCCGGGCCAGCGGCAAAACCTGCATCGGCGTTTCGCGCAGTGGTCAACTGCATTTCATCGCGCAGGGCACACTGAATCGGCGGTGGGCCTGCTGTTGTTCTCAATCTCGCAAATCGGTTGGGCGCGCCTGTCGAGTCAGCCGATTCCCGACGAATTGGATGGCCTTATCGAGAGTACGCGCGCCAATCTTGCGCCCATGATCGGCACCCATTTGGCCGGCATGAAACGGCATCGATTCTCTCAGCGCGCGTTTGCCGAGCACGCGCTTGCCATCGCACTCAAGGTGGATGAGTTGATTCAACACGAACGGGCGGAACGGGGCGACGATGAGGGCGTTGACGAACAGATCAATGCGCGCAATGACACGCGCACGATGGCCGCACTTGCGTTGACGCTCAACGTCGAGGCGGAAAACGACGAAGACGGATTCACCGGTGGGAGTGCCACACGCCACCGCATGCCGCCGATTTCATCGGATGTCTATCGGGTTTTCACGACCCGTTACGATATTGAAGTGCGGGCGTCGACACTGGTGCGACAGCCGCAACTCAAGGTCTATCGCGGGCAGCTCGATGCGATGGTCAGCGAGTCCGGCATCAACGTTGCACGTTTCGCGCGACAGTTGTTGCCTATCCTCGCCGCGCCGGTATCTGACGGCTGGAACGCAGGCGAGGATGAGGGTGTGCTTGACGGTGCACGGTTGGCGCAATGTATCGTCACGCCCGGTGCGCGCGGGATTTTCAAACAGTCGCGCAAGGTGAATGAAGCGGCTGGATCGGTCAGTATTCTGATCGACTGTTCGGGTTCAATGAAAGCGCACATCGAAATGGTCGCGGTGCTCGTCGACATCCTGGCGCGCGCCGTGGACATGCTTGGCGCCGAAAGCGAAATACTGGGTTTTACCACCGCCGCGTGGAATGGCGGCCGGGCGAAAAGGGAATGGCTCGCTGGCGGACGCGCAGAAGACCCCGGCCGAATGAACGAGCGTTGTCACCTGATTTTCAAGAGCGCCGATCAACGGTGGCGGCAATCGCGGCCTTCTATAGGCGCGCTGTTGAAAGCGGATATTTTTCGCGAAGGAATCGATGGCGAAGCCGTTGAATGGGCGGCCGCACGCATGCAGGCGCGCGAAAGCGGGCGGCGCATCCTGATTGTCGTCTCCGATGGCTGCCCGATGGATAGTGCCACCCAGCGGGCGAACGATGAGGCATATCTCGACAATCACCTCAAGCAAGTTGTGGCGAAACTGGTGCGCGCCGGCAGCGTTGAGATTATGGGCCTGGGTGTGGGATTGGATCTGAGCCCGTATTACCCTCGCAGCATGGGTTTCAATGCTGGCCGCAAAGTGGACAGCGGACTATTGCGCGAATTGATTCAGCTGATGGCGGGCGGGAAACGATACTGATGCCTGGTGTCGGCCTCCCTCATTCAGGGAAGGCAATTCACCATTGAAATGGAAATGGAAATTGATTTGACGGCGCGATGCGAGACAATCATTCACCAATCAGGAGTCATTGATGCAAAAAATTTTCGATGGTGAAGTCGCGCTGGTTACCAGTGGCAGTTCAGGCATCGGCCGCGCAACCGCGTTGGCGCTCGCGCGAGAGGGTGCAAGCGTGTTGGTGGCAAGTCGGCGCGAGACGGATTCGATGGAGACCGTGCGGCAAATCGAATCGGCGGGCGGCAAGGCCAACTTCGTGAAGACGGATGGCGGCACGCGGCGGAAGTCGAGGCGATGGTCGCGGCAGCGGTGAAAACATTCGGCGGCCTCAATTTCGCTTTCAACAACGCTGGCATCGAGGGCAACATCATGGTGCCGCTCGCCAAATATTCGGAGGCGACCTGGGACGATGTGATCGACATCAACTTGAAGGGTATGTTTTTGTCGATGAAATACGAGATTCCGCACATCGTTGCAAGCAAAGGCGCGATCGTGAATATGAGCTCGGTCGCGGGCTTGATCGGCGGGCGATTCGGTGTCGCGTACTACGCGAGTAAGCATGGTGTGATCGGCCTCACCAAAGCGGTCGCGATCGAATATGCCGACAAGGTTGTGCGTATCAATGCTGTGGCACCCGCCGAGATTCAAACGCCGATGGCCGCACGTGGCTTCATGCAAAGCCCGGACGCAATCGCGCAAGCCACCGCGCGTCATCCAATCGACCGATTTGGTGAGCCGGATGAAGTCGCCAATGCGGTGATATGGCTCTGTTCCAAAGGCGCATCATTCACCACAGGGCATACGCTGCCGATCGACGGCGGATTGCTGATCCCCTGATGTTGTTCCGCGGAGCCGTTGTCGAACAACTACTTCTTGGTCAACCCCAACTTCTGCAATAGCCTGAACTCTTTTTCCATCGTCTCGCGCGCAAATTTTGCATAATCCGCGCTCGACATGTAGAGCAATTCCTGATCGTACTTGTCCATGATCACAAGATGCTCGGCATCCTCCATGCCCTTCTTGAAGGCATCATGCAATGCTTTCACGATGGCGGGGTCGGTGCCTTTTGGCGCGCCGATGCCGTAGGGCGAATTGGACACAATGCCACTGAGTTCCTTCATCGTCGGCACCATCGGCCAGCGCTTGGTGCGGCGCTCGCCCCAGGTCGCGAGCAATCGAAGTTTGCCCGAATCGACATGCGGCCCGAAGCCGGTCGCATCCGCGCCCGCCATCAATTGCCCACTCAATAGCGCCAGCATTTGGTCGGCACTGCCCTTGTACGGAATGTGGTGCAACGCCAACCCCTGCGCGAGCGCCCACTCTTCCATCATCAAATGCGGTGCTGTACTGATGCCGGTCGAGCCATAGTCGAGCTTGCCGGGATTGGCCTTGGCAAACGCGGCCAGATCGCCCATTGATTTGAACGGCGAATCGGCAGGCACGATGGTGCCGAAGGTGTAGCCGGAAATGCCAATGATGTACGCAATATCTTTCAGCGGATCGTAGCTCACGCTGCTGGTGTGCGGCAGCCGGAACACGCTGAGCGGCACCTGCGTGATCGTGTAGCCATCCGGCTGCGCAGTTTGCAGCGCAACCACGCCGAGCGAGCCTCCCGCACCGGGACGATTCTCGATGATGATCGGCTGGCCCAGGTATTTCGCTGTTGTTTGCGCGAGCACGCGCAGAGTGACATCGGTGGAACCGCCCGGTGGCCAGGGGACGATAAGTTTGACCGGTTTGTTGGGGAAGGCCTCCGCATGGACAAGCGGGACTGAACCGGCGCAAAACAGGAACAGCAGCGATAGGGTTCGGTAAAGCGTACGACGACACAATTGAATCACTTCATCCTCCGTTGATGTTAATTCTCAAGAAGCAATGCGTCGATTTCGCGGACCAATGCCTGGTCCGAGTCCACGCCAAAATGTTGCTTGCGCAATCGCCCGGCGCGATCGATCAACAGAGTGGTCGGCGTGCCTTGCATGCGATACGCGCGCATCGTCAATGGAATCGGATCGTCGCCAGCCGGTTGATCGACGCCGACCGGGAACGGCACGCGAAATTCATGAAGATACACTTGCAGCGCGGCGGGTGTCATGACGTGGTGATGCTCGAACACGGTATGCAGCCCGATCACTGCAACGTGATCCCGATGTGCGTTCTGCCGGTAGTAATGCCATACCCGCGCCGCCTGAGGCGTTGCCGCCATGACGCACCCCTGACAGAGCATCTGAAACGCGTGAATCAACACGACCTTGCTGCGCAACCCGGCGAGGGTAACCGGTTGATCGCAATTGAACCATTGCGACACCGACAGTTCCGGCGCCAGATCGTTGTCATTGTTTGGGGCGTTGTCAGTGGTCATGGCCGTCATATCGTCGCACGAAATCGCGGCCGCCGCCCGCATTCGTTTCGCGCCGCACATTGGCGATTTGCGACCATGGCCCAACGCATCGCGGTCGGTTCGCGGGCATGTGCAACCGCCATCTCTATCAAGTCGGGAATACGGCGAAAGACCACACAACACGATTGAGACGAACACCCGGCAGCTTGCCACCGTACGACCGCCTTACGAGGTACCGCTCGGATTTCACGGCGATTCCTTAAGTCCGACAGGCGGCTAGCAGTGGTCACGCATGCGCGTCGCGCACCGACGTTTCCAATTCCGTGAACGCCTCCTGCACGTATTCGCCCAAGCGCTGCAAGTTCGGCAATTCATCCGTTGCGATCAAGCCAAAAAACAAATCGCCTGCATAGCTGAAGAGCGTGATGTTCAACAAATTGCTCGGCGGCAGGGTGCTGATCGGATGCATCTCTTCGATCTTCGCGCCCTTGATGTACAGGTGGTCTTTTGGCCCCGGCACGTTGGAGACCAGCGTGTTGCCCATGGGCGGCAAGTTGTTGGAAAGCTTCAACAGCTCGGCGATTTGCGCGACCAGCCCGGTGATGATGGTGTACGACTCGATTGCCTCCGGGGCGACGCTATCGATCATGGTGCGCACGCCGCGCAATGAGAAGCCGATGTTGCGCAAGCGGACGTAGGGATCATCTGTCGGTGGGGAAAGTTCGACCAGCACGATGCCGATTTTATTGCCCGCCGTTTTCTCGCCTTCTTTGCGAAGGTTCACCGGCATCTGAATGATGATCGGGCGATTCAATTCCACGCCCTGATCGGAAAGGTATCGCCGCAGCGCGCCGTCAAGGCATGTCAATGCGACGTGATTCAAGGTCGAGCGCGTGCGTTTGCGGATCGCATCTACCCGCGCCATCGACACACCCGCCGTGGTGAATTGACGGCCGGACGTGACTTGCCCGGTCAACGGTGTTTTCGCGCTCGACAAAAACGGCAATGCGATCGCATTCTTGGTGAGTTTCACGCCTTCCAGAAACAGCATCGTCGCGAGCCGGCCGATGCCGAGCAAACGTCGCGTGGTGCCGCCGACTTCGCTCAACGCGGAGCGCATTTTTTCCTGATTGCGCTTCTTCAGTTTCGACGCGTGCCCGCCATGTTTCAACGTCCACACCGGCGTAATGTCCATCGCATCGGCGGCGTGCGCCATGCCTTCGGCGGTCCAGCGTGTCATGGTCACACCGTCGGCATAGGCGTGATGCATTTTTTGATAGAGCGCAAAGCGGCCCTCGCCCAAGCCGTCGATCACATGCACTTCCCACAGCGGGCGCGTGCGATCCAGCATCGGCGTGTGCAATTCGGCGACGAAATCGTAGAGCGCCTGCCGGCTGTTTTTTCCCTTGGGAAGCTTGTGATAAAACACATGCTCGGCAAGATCAACATGATCGGCTTCGCGCCACTGCGGCATCGTGCCGGTGGCGAAATTGATGACGCGGTTGAACGGCGGCTCAACGTCGGTGAAGGTCAGGAATTCTTTGTAGAGATTTTTCGCAAACGTCGGTGTCGATTTCGCCGGGCGTTTGCCGATCAGCAAGCCCGCCACATGTTTCGGGCTGGCGTCGGTTTCGGCGATGAAGAAACCGAGATCGAGTAGGGAGAGTTTGCTCATGACCATCCTATTGTTGGTGCACCAATTGGGTTCATTTTGCGCCATTGCGCGATTGTCGTCGCAATGAAATCCATCGGTACGGTTGCGCAGCATAACAGGATAGAAGCCCAGCACCCGTGCGCCTTTCCGGCGAGTTGTGCCCTAGACGCCGCGCCAGTGCTGGAGTTTTGGCTTTTGCATGGGTTGCCCGACAGCGAGACATCGCAACCGTTGCGGCGATTTCATTTATGCTGATTCATTGCAGTCAATCACGAGCTCACGTCGCATGCACACTGTTCGCGCGGCCACCGAGGCCGACATTCCGGAAATCATCCGCGTCACCAATCGAGCGTATCGCGCGGAGAGTTTTTGCATCGTGGGCGAGCGTACCGATACGGACGATATCCGCGCGCTTTGTGAGGGCGGGCGATTCCTGGTCATCGACGATGCCGATTGCCCAACGCAATTGCTGGGTTCCGTGTATGTGAAAACCACCGGCGCGCGCGGCTATCTGGGCATGCTCGCGGTGAATCCCGATGCGCAAGGACAAGGGCTCTCGCGTTTGCTGGTGGCGGCGGTCGAAGCGCATTGCCACGCGGCGGGCTGCGGATTTGTCGATCTCACGGTCGTGAACTTGCGCGACGATCTTTTTCCGTACTACCGAAAGTTTGGCTACATCGAGGGCGACATCATTGCATTTCCGGTGCCGGAGAGAATGCTGAAACCATTGCATCTGGTGCAGATGTCGAAAGCGATTGCTTCGTCTGCGATGGACGAGGTACCTGCGCAGTCGCGCGCCATCTGTCAGAATGCGCCCGATGGCGACCATGGAAACACGGCTGAATAGCATGCTGAATCGCGGCGAAATTGACTCGCTATTCGCGAACGCGCGAGCGACTATCCGTTCGCCCGCCAACTCGCTGTTGCCTGCGCAATGACCCTCGTTTCCAAAGAGCGCGCCATCCTGTTCGCCGATGTCACCGACAGCACGGCGATCTACGAATTGCTCGGCGACAAGCCAGCGGCGAAGGCGATCGATGCCTGTCTCGCCGTGTGCGGCGCGGTGGCGTTGCGCTGGCAAGGCAAGGTGGTCAAGACCATTGGCGATGAAATCATGGCTGCGTTCCCATCGGCGTCGACAGCGTGCGAAGCGGCCAAGGCGATGCAGGCCGAAGTCGGCGCGCTGCCAGCCAACGGCGGCGTGAAATTTGCGATCAAGATCGGCTTTCACTTCGGCCACGTGCTCGAAGACCGGGACGACTTTTGGGGCGACGGCGTCAATACCGCTGCGCGTCTCGCCGGACTCGCGCGACGCGGGCAAATTCTCACCAGCGGTGCCAGCGTCGATAAAATGACGCCGCCATTGCGCGCGGCCACCCGCGATCTCGACGCCCACAACGTCAAGGGCAAGCAGGATAGCGTGCATGTGTTCGAAGTGGTCTGGGAGGAGGATCTCGACAGCACGCAGTTCGTCACCCGCACGCGCCCGGTGGAAACGTCATCTCGGCTGCAACTTTCCTATCCCGGTGTCAAACTCGAATTTCCCCCGGGGGTGGCGGTAATGTGGCTCGGGCGCGATGCCGAGTGTGAATTGGTGATCATGGAACGAACCGCCTCGCGCCGCCATGCCCGAATTGAGCGCCACGATGCCCAGTTTTTTCTCGTCGACGATTCCACCAACGGCACCTATGTCAGCATCGAAGGTGACCGCGAAGTCTGGTTGCGGCGCGAGCAAGTGCTGTTGCGCGGCCGCGGGAAAATCAGCCTCGGCCAGCCGGAATCGGGTGCCGCAAACGCTGTAACATTCGAGTGTCTATGATTCGCTGAACTCGCGTCCGCCGGGAAGCCGCATTTGTCGCCCGGACTGGATTGGCCGTTTATCGTGAATCCGATGGCAAACTTGACACGTAAAAGCTGGGCTGCATACAACCATTCGAGGGGGTGCCATGAACAAATTTTACCGAGCGCGTTATTTTACTGGCGCGCTATTGGCGTTATCCGTATTGCTGGCCGGGTGTGGACAGACGTCTGACGACGATCCGGTTCCGGTGGCCCAGACTCCGGCGACCACGACCTATTTCGCGACATTGAGCGGGCCGCAGGAGAATCCGCCGGTGCTGACCGCCGGGAGCGGCAACGCGATCATTGTGGTCACGCCTTCGACTGGTCAAGTCGCCGCCACGGTCAATTCGTTCGGCTTCACCGGTGCCGCCGCGCATATCCACATTGCGGAGCCGGGCGTCAACGGGCCTGTCATCGTGCCTCTGACCGAAACGGCCGCCGGTAGCGGCGTATGGGTTTCTGCGGCGAATGCCGTACTGACCGCCGATCAAATGACCGCTCTGAACGCGGGCGGACTGTATGTGAATGTACACAGCGCCTTATATACCGGCGGGCAAATTCGCGGCCAGATCGGGCGCACCGTCCTCACCGCGAAGTTCACTGGCTCGCAGGAAAATCCTCCGACGCCCTCGACCGCCAGCGGCAGCGGGACGTTCTCGGTCGACCCGACAACGCGCGCACTTTCGGCGAGAGTGGTGACGACAGGCATTACGGCGACGGCCGCGCACATTCATGCCGGCGCGATCGGGGTGAATGCACCGGTCGCGGTAGGGTTTAACCAGACAGCGCCCGGCAGCGGCATTTGGATTCCGCCCGCTGGCACGATCCTGACGCCCGACCAGTACCAGGCATTCGTCAGCGGCGGCATGTACTTCAACGTGCATTCGGCGGCGTTTCCCGGCGGCGAGATCCGCGGGCAAATCGGTCGCGATGTGTTGGATGTCGCCTTGTCCGGCGCGAACGAAGTCCCACCGGTCGTGGGCGGCGGCACCGCGACCTCGCGCATCATCATCAATCCACTCACCCGCGAATTGACGGGTACTGTCACGAATATTGGCCTGCCCGGAACCGCGGCGCATATTCACGGCGGCCTGTTCGGCGTCAACGCGCCGGTATTGATTCCGACCACTGTGTCGACCGCTGGCAGCAACGTTTGGAACTTCACACCCGCGACGCTAACTGAGGCGCAATACCGCGCCATCCTGTTTGGCAACATGTACGTCAACACGCACAGCGCCGCGTTCCCCGGCGGCGAAGCACGCGTGCAGACGGCCAATATCATTCGGCACGGCTTGTTGATCGGTGCAAATGAGGTTCCTCCCACCACGTCGACCGCGACCGGGCGGGGACGCGCAGAACTCAATCCGAACACGCTGGACATTACCTGCGTCGTCACCACCACAGGCCTGCCCGGTGCCGCGGCACACCTGCATTTGGCGGCGGTCGGCGCCAATGGTCCGGTCATCGTGCCCTTTACAGAAGGCCCACCTGGCACCTGGTCCTCAGCACCGGGCGCGAAACTCACGCAGGCGCAGGCGGTCGCGTTCGCGAATGGCGGCACTTACTTCAATGTCCATAGCGCAACCTTCCCGGGCGGCGAAGTTCGCGCGCAGGCGACACTGCTGGATTAGTTTCATGCACTGCCGGTGGCCTGGGCTCGAACCCAGATCGCCGGATGAAAGACCAGTATTGGCGGGCGTTTCGACGGCTTTTCAGTCCGAACGCCGCGCCAGTGCTGGTTTTTTTGTTGTGGCATTGCGAAGCACTACACTCGCTCGCCGAATTTGTGCCCCGCCCATGGATGACAAAAATCGGTTTCGGCGCAGCATTCCTACGGCTCAACGCGAATGCGCGAGACGCGGCGGTGTGAAAGCAGGGTCAACGCTCGATAATTTCCGCCTGATGCGTGACCGGAAAGTTCACCGAGTTCGCGATGAAACAATTGGCGTGCGCTTTTTCGTGCATCGCCATGGCGGCCTCGAGGTCGCTGCCCTTTGCCACGGTCACGCGCGGCCGCAGAGTCACTTCGCGCATCGACATCTTCCCGCGCAATTCGGCGGATACCGCTGCACCCAACGTGCCGGTGACTTGATCCGCATAGTCAAGTACGGTTATGCCGCGCCGCGCCGCCATCGCAAGGTAGGTGAGCATATGGCACTGCGAAAGTGCCAGTAACAGTAGCTCCTCGGGATTGTAGCGGGATTCGTCCCCGCCGAATACCGTCGGTGCCGAGGCGGCAACATCCGCCTTGCCGGCGGCACTCAGAACACTGTTGCGCGAGTAGTCGGCAGCCGGCGGAAGCGCTTGCGCCGCGTCGGCCGGCCAATGCAAGAACGTCTCAAAGCGATGTGATTCGGACATGGCGCACCTCATGAATGGGAATAGGGAAATTATCGCCACTTTCACTCGGTTCAGGTGCATGCATACATTTCCCACCTGCGCGGGTGGGGTGAGAGATCGTCGGACGACCTATTCTGGAGGCGCAGTAAATTCACCCCTCCGAAGGTGAGTGCTTTCGCCGCCCGCAATGGGCGGCTTTTTTTTGATCTCGCGCGCACGACATTCCAGCCTTACCGCCTTAAGCGCCACGGGCTAAGATGTCATCTTTCAAGATTGACGGTGATTGAAATGGCGCATTGGCTACGGTTCAAGACTAAAGGCCACGTGGGTTTCGGAAAACTGGATGGCGGCGTGATCCAGGTGCATGAGGGCGATATGTTCGACAGTCCACACGCGACCGGTGAATCGCTGCCACTCGATAGCGTCAAACTTTTGACGCCGTGCCAGCCGACCAAAATGATCGCACTCTGGAACAACTTCCATGCGCTCGCGGAAAAACTCGGCCAGGCGATTCCGCCCGAACCACTTTATTTTCTCAAAGGCAACAACGCATTTCATCCGCACGCGGCACCGATCCGCGTGCCGCCTTCGTACGCGGGCAAAGTGGTGTACGAAGGCGAGCTCGGCATCGTCATCGGCAAACGCGCCACGACCGTGAGCGAAGCGGCGGCAGCGTCGCACATATTCGGCTACACCTGCATCAACGATGTGACCGCGGCGGAATTGTTGTTCAAGGATGCGAGTTTTGCGCAATGGACGCGCGCAAAAAGTTTCGATACGTTCGGCGTATTCGGCCCGGTGATTGCGACCGGCCTCGATCCGCAGACATTGTCGATCCGCACCATTCTCAATGGACAAGAACGGCAAAATTATCCGGTCGCCGACATGATTTACTCTCCGGCGAAACTGGTGAGCCTGATCTCGCAGGACATGACGCTGGAGCCGGGCGATGTGATCGCCTGCGGCACCTCGATTGGCGTCGGCTCGATGAAGGCCGGCAGCGAAGTGAGCGTGGTGATCGAGGGGATTGGCGAATTGCGGAATCGCTACGGGGACGTAACTTCGTAGGACGCATTCGTTCCGTATGATGCGTCGCACATATGACGCCGCACTAATTCTCGAACCGCGCTCCAAACGCTTCCGCGTATGCGCTTTCGCCATATTCGAAATGAGCGTCCGGCGTTTCGCCAAGGTAGGTCGCTTCGACGGTGACTTTCACATAGCGGTCGAGTTTTTGCCAGATCGCGTAGGTCAGCGTGCGGGCAATATCGGCGGGGCGTTCGCCAGCGCGGATTTCGTGTTCGGCCGATAGCGTGAGCGCCATCGCATCACCCACCCGCGCGCGTTCGACTTCCTGCGGCTTGGCCCAGTTGGCAGTGAATACCTCCACCACCGGCGGCACTTCGCGCGGCAGCAGCGGGGACGCGCTCACGTCGAGACGAAACAGGTTTCCGGCTCTGGCGAATTGCACGCGGACTGGGGTATTCATGGCGAAACCATAATGGAAGTACTCATTGCGCGCAATGCTATGCAAATGCGAAAGTTTGGATTAGCATCGATATTTCCCGCAACAAGTTGGATCGGGACACAAAAAAAGGGCAGCCGAGGCTGCCCTTTTTTATGGCACAAATTTGCAACGCATTGATGCCCGCGCCGATCGTCGGCGGCGGAATCGTGCGCCGTGAAATTACTTCGCGTCAATCTTGGCTTTGCTCTTCAGATCCTGCACGAGGCGGGAGACTTGCTCTTGCTGCGAGCGCTGGCGAAGATTGTCTTTGACTTCGTCGAACTTCGGCACTTTCATGTCGCGCGAATCATCCAGGCGAATGATATGGAATCCGAACGGCGATTTGACCGGCGTGTCGCTGGTCTGGCCCTTCGCCAACGCCTTCATCGCGTTGCCAAATTCCGGTACATAGCGTCCGGCAGGACCCCAATCGAGATCGCCGCCGTTGTCTTTCGAGCCGGTGTCCTTGGATTTTTCCTTGGCGAGTTTGTCGAATGCTTCGCCACGTTTCAAAGCGGCGATGATCGTCTTGGCTTCGTCTTCCTTGTCCACCAGGATATGGCGGGCTTTGTATTCCTTGTCGCCCATTTGTGCGACGAACTGCTCGTAATTGGTTTTCAATTGTGCGTCGGTGACCGGGTTGGCTTTGACGAAGTCGTCGAAATAGGCGCGGATCAATACGGCCTGGCGGGCCATATCCATTTGCGCGGCGACGGTCGGATCGCGGTCGAGGCCTTTTTTCTTCGCGGCTTGCGAAAGCACTTCGCGGCTAATCAACTCTTCCTTGATCGCGTTGCCGACATCGGGCGACGCGGGTTGGCCGGTCGCTTCGCGCTCCTTGTTCATCGCGTCGAAATGCGATTGCGGAATGATTACGCCGTTGACGCTGATCTTGCCGTCGACTTTGCTTTCCCCTTTTGCTTCCGCCTTGGCGGCTTTGGAGGCCTTCGACGATTTTTCGGGTTTTTCAGCCGATTGCGCCATCACAGCGGGTGCCATAAATGCGACGGCGATTGCGACGACCAGGGACTTCATTTTGAATTGCATGGGATTTCCTTCGGGGTGGTGATTGAAAATTAAAAAACTAGTGTCATGACACTATTGCGCGCGCGCGTCGATCTTGAGCGCGTGAATGCGCGTTTGCATCAGATCGCCGAGCAATTGGTAAATCATCCGGTGACGCGACACCGGCGATTGGCCGGAAAATGCCGGGGACACAATCGAGATTTCAAAATGGGTGCCGTCATGCGCGCCGGTGCGCGATGCGTGATCCGCCGCACCCGCGTGGCCCGCGTGCGAGGCGGAATCGTCGATGATCTCGAGCGTGACCGGCTGTAGCGGCGCCAATCGTTCGCGAATCAGGGTTTGCACATTACTCACGACGGAAAAACTTTCTTGAATGGTTTAACCGAGACGTTTGAAAACACACCGGCGAGACAATACGGATCTTCCGATGCCCAAGCGATTGCCGCCTCGCGCGAGGCGAATTCAGCGACGATCAAGGAGCCCGAAAATCCGGCCGGGCCGGGGTCCTCTGCATCGATTGCGGGATGCGGCCCTGCCACGATCAAGCGGCCTTCCGCCTGCAATGCCTTCAGTCGATCCACGTGCGCGGGCCGGTTGGCGAGCCGCTTGGCCAGCGCGCCGGGCATTTCCTCGCAAATGATCGCGTAAAGCATCAGGTTTCCTTGGTCGTCGGCGCGGGAGGCGGCTCATCCGGCAAAAATTTCGCCAGCCAAAACGCCTGCGCGAACACAAACACAAGGCTTAATCCGCTGCCACCGAACACTTTTACCTTGACCCACGCGTCGAGTGAGAGTGTCATCGCGAAGTATTGGTTCAATGCCGCGAGCAAGAGAAAAAAGCCGCCCCAGGAGTACGACAGTTTCCGCCAGACTTCCGCCGGCAGATCGATTTCGTTGCCGAGTATCGATTTCAAGGGGTTTTTGCCGAAAGTGGCCGCGCCGATGATGAGCGAGCCCATCAGGCCGTAGAACAAGGTCCATTTGATCTTGATATAAAACTCGTCGTGCAACAGGATCGTCGCGGCACCAAACACCAGGATGAAACCCAAGCCGATCCACTGCACCAGCTTCACTTTTTCGCGGCGAACCAGGCACCAGATGATCTGCGCGATGGCGGCGGCAATGGCGACGCCGGTCGCGACATAAATGTCGTACACCTTATAGGCCACGAAAAACAGGATGACCGGCAGAAAATCGACGAACAGTTTCATGAATTGCGAACGAAAATGGCGAAAGAAGCTGCGGGAGGCACGCGTCAAATCAATAACTGGCTATTTTCGCATGTTCGGGGCGGGATCACAATTGCCGGAATGTGTCAATGTTTTGCCGCCCATTTGGCGTTTTCTTCGGCAATGATCGCCCGCGTTTCCGGCGGAAACTCTGGCCGCAAGGCGAGGGCGGCGGCGTCGCCATAGAATCCCGCGCATTCATCCGGCAAATGGGCGTTCAGGGTGTCGAACGCAAAGCGCATCATTGCCGCATCGCCGGTGCGGATCGCGGTGATCGCGAAATTGAGGTTTAAGAGACGCCAGGGCCGCTCGGGGTTCGAGCGTTCCAGGTCAGACTGCAACGTTGGCGCGAAATGCGCGATGAAACCCTGCATCAGCGCGTAAACGGCCGCGGTATCTTGGCGGGTTGATGCTTGGTTCGATTGCTCGGCCAATGCGTTCACGATGGGTGCCGCCGCCTGAAATATGAGCCCGTGCCGCATTGCCCAATAGCCAATGCCGATCTGTAGGGCATGAAGATTGTCTCGTTGATCGGCGAGTTCGAGCCGATCCAGCCAACTCTCGATTTCGGTCAGGCAATGCAGGGCTTCGTCGGTGGCCGACTCGGCATCGGCGAACGGCAACTCAGCATCCGCGCCGTATTGCGAATCGAGACTTTGCATCAAACGCACAAAATCACCGGCGATCGCCATCAGGCCGATGGGGTCATTGCGCCCGCCGATTTCCCCGGTGCGCTGCCGCGCGGCGGTGTTGAGCGCCGCCGCCAGCGAGGCAATACGGCTATTGAGCGAGGCGTGGTCGTCGGAAATTGCGCCATCGACGTTTAATAGTGTGAGGCGAATCGATTTCGGTTTTTGGTTCAAATGGGGTGGCCGTGTGGAATAGGCAGATTCAGCGCCGTCAAAAGCACGGTTTGTTATGATGGAGGGTTAATCAGAGCGCACTACGCGAAAAAACCATTGCAGAATTTCGATCTACATAATCACAGCATCGTCTCCGACGGCATGTTAACGCCGACCGCGCTGATGGAGCTCGCCGCATCGACAGGATGTGACGCGATCGCGCTGACGGATCACGATACCACGGACGGTCTCACTGAGGCGGCAGAGGCCGCGCATCGCCTTAATCTTCGGTTCATTCAAGGCGTGGAAATTTCCGTCACCTGGCCGATGCGTCCCGCGCCCGGCACCCGCCACGCCGATATCAAGCCGGTGACCCTGCATATTGTCGGGCTCGCCATCGACCCCGCCAACGCAACGCTCACCAATGGTCTGGAATCGATCCGCGCCGGTCGACTGGCGCGCGCACGTTTGATGGGCGAGGATTTCGCGCGCGTCGGCATCGAAGGATTGTTTGAAGATGCTTACGATATGGCGGAAAACAAATCGATGATCAGCCGCACGCATTTTGCGCGCGCGCTGGCCGGGCGTGGTCTTGTCAAAAATGTCGGCAAGGCGTTTGAGCGATATTTGACCTTTGGCCGACCCGGCTACGTCGCGCATCAATGGGCCTCGCTCACCGATGCGGTGGCGTGGATTGTCGCCGCGGGTGGTCTCGCGGTAGTTGCGCATCCGGGGCGCTACAAGCTCGATCGCGCCGACATGAAATTGATGTTGGGCGAATTCAAGCAAGCTGGCGGACGCGCAATTGAAGTCGTCACCGGAAGCCATCAGCCGCGCCAATACCGGGAATATGCGGAGATCGCCCGCGAGATGGGATTTCTTGCCTCGCGCGGTTCGGATTTTCATGCGATTGGCGAAGGGCAATTTCAGCCCGGCAAATTGCCGCCGCTGCCGGCCGGCCTCACGCCGGTGTGGGACGCGCTTTGATGCGTTTATTCAATCGCGAAATGGTTCGATAAGCCTTCCCACCCATGTCGCAGTTCTTTGCCATCCATCCCACGCATCCTGAAACGCGTCTCATCAAACGCGCGGTGGATATCGTGCGTGCCGGAGGCGTGATCGCCTACCCGACCGACTCCTGTTACGCGATTGGCTGCCACATTGGCGATAAGCAAGCCATGGAGCGGATTCGCCGGATTCGCGGCGTCGATGAGCGCCATCATTTCACGCTGGTGTGCCGCGATTTATCCGAAATCGGCACCTTTGCCAAAGTCGATAATGCGCAGTACCGGCTGCTGAAAGCGCATACCCCGGGCAGCTACACATTTATCCTGCGTGCGACGCGGGAATTGCCGCGCCGTCTCGCGCACCCGAAACGCGCGACGGTCGGCGTGCGCGTCCCCGAGCATCCGGTGACGCACGCGTTGCTGGCCGAATTGAACGAGCCTTTGCTCTCGTCCACGCTGATGTTGCCGGGCGATGATGAACCGCTCAACGATGTCGAGCTCATCCGCAAAAAACTGGAACATCAGGTCGATTTGATTCTCGACGGCGGTGCCTGCGGGATCGAACCCACCACCGTGATTGATTTGTCTGGCGACGCCCCCACCTTGGTCAGGCGCGGTAAAGGCGATATCGCGTCGTTTGGTTTCGACGAATCACCCACTTAAAATTAGTCAAGGTCTCAATGGACGCATCCTTCATCCAGAAAATCACTGTTTACGCGATTCCGCTGATTTTTGCGATCACGCTGCACGAAGCGGCGCACGCGTTCGCGGCGCGATATTTTGGCGACGCCACGGCGTATATGCTGGGACGCATGACCTTGAATCCGCTTAAACACATCGATCCGATCTGGACGATTCTGGTGCCGATTGTGACGTTGTTGTTCACGCCGTTCGTGTTCGGCGCGGCCAAGCCGGTACCGGTGAATTTCGGCGGGCTCCGCAATCCCAAACGCGACATGATCTGGGTTGCCGCCGCCGGGCCGCTGGCCAATTTGGCGATGATGATTATCTGGGCGGTTGTCGGAAAAATCGCCATCAATCTGCCGGAATCGGACCCCGTGGTGTTTTTGGCGTTGATGGCGCAGGCGGGCATTTTCGTCAATGCCTTGTTGATGATATTCAACCTGTTCCCGCTGCTGCCGCTCGATGGCGGGCGCATTTTGACCGGGCTGCTGCCGAATCGATTGGCCTACGCGTTTTCGCGCACCGAACCTTACGGGATGTTCATTCTGATTGCGCTGATGTTGAGTGGAATCATAGGGAAATTCCTCTGGCCGCTGGTCGAAATCAGCATGAAATCGATATACGCTATAATAGGTTTATCTTGATAGCGGCAGTTTGGTTTCACTGACTCGTCTCGCCTCCCGGCGAAGTAGTCGCCGCTGATGATCGAATGCGCTGCGCCAGGCCCATGAGGATTCCGAGGCAGCCCGTTCTGGTCCAATATTTCGACAATTGCGCATTACCCGATCCACGCAAACGCATTCGCATTCGCTTTTTCGCGCCGCCGGCTTCAATGCCCGATCGATTCACCCGTTACCTGAAAACACACTCCTGCTCCGCAAGGGGTTGGCCCTAAAAATCATGTTTGATCATGTTTCCTGACCGCGTACTCTCCGGCATGCGCCCGACCGGGCGATTGCATATTGGCCATTATCATGGCGCACTGAAAAACTGGGCGAAGCTGCAACACGAACATCCGTGTTTCTTCTTCGTCGCCGATTGGCACGCCCTCACCACGCACTACGAAACGCCGGGCGTCATCGAGGAATACACCTACGACACCGTAATCGACTGGATCGCGGCGGGGATTGACCCGGCACAAACGACCCTGTTCGCGCAATCGAAAGTGCCGCAGCACGCCGAATTGACGTTGTTGCTGTCGTTTTTCACGCCACTATCATGGCTGGAACGCGTGCCGACTTACAAGGATCAGATGGAGAAACTCGGCGAGCGCGGGCACGATCTCGCCACCTACGGGTTCCTCGGATATCCCTTGATGCAGGCGGCCGACATTCTCATCTACCGCGCCAATCAGGTGCCGGTCGGTGAAGATCAGGTCGCGCATGTCGAAATCACGCGCGAGATTGCGCGGCGCTTCAACCATTTGTTCGGTCGCGAAAAGGGCTTTGAGGAAAAAGCCGAAGCCGCCGTCAAGAAGTTGGGCTCGAAAAAGGCCAAGCTCTACAATCAGTTGCGCACCAAGTTTCAGCAGGATGGCGATGCGTCTGCGCTGGTGGAGGCGCGCGAATTATTGGGTGACGTGCAGAATCTTTCGATGGGAGACCGGGAACGTCTGTTCGGATTTCTTGAAGGCGGCGGAAAGATCATACTGCCCGAGCCGCAATCCTTGCTCACCGCCACATCGCGTCTGGTCGGCATTGACGGCGAAAAAATGTCGAAGAGTTACGGCAACACGATCGATCTGCGCGACAAACCTGAAGTGGTCACCACCAAGGTGCGCACCATGCCGACCGATCCGGCGCGCGTGCGCCGTACCGATCCTGGCGACCCGGAAAAATGTCCGGTGTGGAATCTTCACCGCGTGTACACCGATGACGCCGTGCATAAATGGGTGATTGAAGGCTGCAAGAGTGCCGGTATCGGCTGCCTCGAATGCAAGCAACCGGTGATCGACAGCATCATCCGCGAGCTGACGCCGATGCGCGAACGCGCGGCACCGTTCGAGGAAGATCCGACGCTGGTGAAAAATATTCTGGCCGATGGCTGCGAGAAGGCGCGCGACATCGCCGAAGAAACAATGCGCGACGTGCGCGACGCAATGGGATTGAGTTTCTCTTGAACGCACTGCGGCTGATCGTTTTTATTGCGGCCATGTTGATAGCCTTGCCTGCGGCCGCTTTCCCTGTCGGCAAATCCTCATTTGGTTTTGACGACGGCGACGGGCATAAGCTTGAAATTCTTTTGTATCAGCCGAAAAAATTCGACGAAAATTCACCGATTCAATTTGTCATGCACGGCATGTCGCGCAACGCGAATGAAACGCGTCAACATTGGATTTCGCTTGCGGATCGCGAGAATGTATTGATTGTCGCGCCGCTTTTCGATCTCGCCCAGTTTCCCCGCACCGACGATTATTCCTTTGGCCCGAAGCGCGCAGGCCAGCGGTCGTTGGAATCCTTGATGGCGATCGAAAAATTATTCGACCATGTCAAAAAGACAACCGCAAGCACCCGCGACAGCTACCGGATCTTCGGCCATTCCGCGGGCGCACAATTTGTGCATCGGCTGACGATGCTGGTGCCGGCCAACCGTTCCGAATGGGCGATCGCCGCCAATGCCGGTCGCTATACCTGGCCCGAGTGGAGAGCCGACAAGGGTGGTGCCGCGTTGCCGGACGGCATGGCCAATGTCGCCGATGCAGAAGGCAAATTGAAGCGCGCACTCGCGAGGAAACTCGTCGTCATGCTGGGTGAAGCGGACAACGATCCTGCGCATCATCAACTTAACCATAGCAAGGCGCTCGATTTGCAAGGGATGGAGCGACTGTCACGCGGGCGCAATTTCTTCAAAGCCGCACAGACACTGGCGTCCGAGTTAAATGTCCGCTCGCCATGGATCCTGAAGACAGTTCCGGGCGTCGGCCACGATAATGTCGCCATGTCGCGGGCGGCGATCGAATTGATGTATCCCGCCGGGGGGAAGCAATGAGCGTCGAACTCGTCGTCGACAATACCCAGCAACCCTCGCTCGATATGGCGATGCCGTTTGCGAAAATCAAAGGCCAGCCGATGACGGATTTGCCGGCCGATCTGTTTATTCCGCCGGACGCACTGTCGATCATCCTCGACGAATTCGAGGGCCCGCTGGATTTGCTGCTCTACCTCATTCGCAAACACTCGCTCGATATTCTGAACATCCCGATGGCCGATCTCACGCGCCAGTACATGACGTACGTGGAAGCGATGCGCGAAGGCCAACTGGAGTTGGCGGCTGAATATTTGTTGATGGCGGCGCTGCTGATCGAAATCAAATCGCGCATGTTGCTGCCGCGTCCGCCGCGCGAGAATCCCGCCGAGCCGGACGATCCGCGCGCCGAATTGGTTCGCCGATTGCTGGAATACGAACAAATGAAAGCGGCCGGTCAGGCGATCGATCAACACCCGCGCCGCGAACGCGATTTCGCGGTGGTCGATGTGATGATCGAACAATCGTTGGTGACGCGCGTGCCGACGGTGTTGGTCGCCGATCTCACCGAAGCGTGGCGCATTATTCTCAATCGCGCCAAAGCCACGCAGCGTCACCGTATTTCGCGCGAGGAGTTGTCGGTGCGTTCGCACATGTCGCGCATCCTGCGGCAATTGAGCGGCTCCGGTTTCGTGCGCTTTGATGAATTGTTTCAACCCGAAGAAGGCGTCGCGGTGGTGGTGGTAAGTTTCCTGGCCGTGCTGGAATTGGCGCGCGAATCGCTCATCGATCTCACGCAAGGCGCGCCGTTCGAGCCCATCTACGTGAAGCTGCGTGACGCGCCGCTGCCGACACTTGAACCATCGAATTAGTGCGGACAACCGCACCTTTGCAAAGAAAAGATTTTCGCCATCATGTCCAATGAACAAGCAAACTTGAACGACGCCGTCAACGAATCCGCCGCCGAAGCCGCGCCGCAAAACGAAGTGGCGACGACGGACGACGCGACATCGACACTGCCGCAAACCATCGAAATCGGCGAAGCCAAGCGCGCGCTGGAGGCGGTGCTGATGGCGGCGTCCGAGCCGATTGCGGTCAATGAATTGCGGCGTATTTTCGACGGTGAACTGAGCGCCGATACGGTGCGAAATCTGCTGGAAGAATTGCGTGGTGAGTGGGCCGCGCGCAGCGTGGAAATCGCGGTGGTGGCGAGCGGGTATCGTTTCCGCGTCAAACCCGAATTCCAGAAATATCTGGACAAACTCTCCAGCGAAAAACCCCCGCGCTACTCGCGTGCCGTGCTCGAAACGCTCGCCATCATCGCCTATCGCCAGCCGGTCACGCGCGGCGATATTGAAGACATTCGCGGCGTGCAGGTGTCGCCGCATATCCTGAAGACACTGCAAGACCGCGGCTGGATCGATGAGATCGGCCACAAAGAAGTGGTCGGGCGTCCTGCGCTGTTCGCGACCACCAAACACTTTCTGGATGACCTCAATTTGCGTTCGCTTGAAGAATTGCCGCCTTTGCATGAATTGCAAGCGACGCTGGATATGACCAATGCCGGCGCGGCACTATCTGCCGGTGCGGGGCAACCATTGCCATTGCCCGGCGTCGCCGAGGCGATTGATTTCGTCGCGACGGATTTGCCGGACGCCGAACCTGCTTCGCCGATCGCCTCGGAAGCCGAAACGGCGGCCAATAGTGAGTCCGCGGCAGCACCAAAGAATGAGCCGTCGGAATCGCCGCCCGCCGCATCCACCTCTACAGGATCGCCATCATGGTGAAGCGCGTTGTTGTCACCGGTTTAAAGGCGCGCGGCTATGTCGATGGTCGCTATGTCGGTGAAGAAAAGAAAGAACCCAATGCGCGCGAAGACGTGTTGCGTGGCCGCAAACGGCGCGGCAAGAGTGTTGGAGTGGGTGCCGGAGCGGGAGTCGGCAAGCGCGGTGCCAAGCGCGGTCAAACCGCTAGTGCCGCCAATGACAATTTTGGCAACACTGTCGGCGGCAAACGGGGTCGGCGCGGCAAATCGGCGGCGCATGTGCCGCGAGGTGCCGGCACTGGCGTGGAGCCGGGCAACAGCATTGGACAATCGCCGCCGCCGCAGGGTGACGTGCGTCCGCCGCGTGGCCCGCGCGGACAGCCGCGGCCTCAATCGCGCAAGAACACCGCCGGCCGGAAAACGCCTTTTCGAAAAATGCCGATGGCGGTCGCACATACGCCGTCGCCATCGCAAATCGGCGACACGCGTCGCGTCGGTGAAGAGGCCAAATCCGGTCAATTCGCCGAAGCGCTGGCCGCACAGGCAAACGTCAAGCGGGAGCGCCTGCACAAAGTAATGGCCCAATCCGGCATCGGTTCGCGCCGCGATATGGAGATCATGATTTCGACGGGTCGGGTGATGGTCAATGGCATCGTCGCCACCACCGGCACGCAAGTCTCGCCCGGCGACAATGTGCTGGTCGATCAGCGTCCGGTAAAATTAAAGTTCAGCGAAGAGTTGCCGCGCATCCTGCTGTATCACAAGCCGGAAGGCGAAATCGTCACCACCAGCGATCCCGGCAATCGCATCACCGTATTCGACAATCTGCCGCCGGTGGAAAACGGCAAGTGGATCGCAATCGGTCGCCTCGACATCAACACCTCGGGACTGCTGATATTCACCACCAACGGCGAACTCGCGAATCGTTTCATGCATCCGCGCTACGAGGTTGAACGTGAATACGCGGTGCGCATTCTCGGCGAATTGACTGAAGTACAAACCCAGTCTTTGCTGACCGGTGTGAAGATCGACAGTGCGGACGATGAGAATGAACCGATCGATCATATCGATCACGACATGGAGGATGAATCGCAACACGACGACGCGCCGCCGCTGCAGGGCGCGGGTGCCGAGGCGCGTTTCGACACCATTGAGAAGCGCGGTGGCGAAGGTGCCAATCACTGGTACCACGTCACGATCAAGGAAGGCCGCAACCGCGAAGTGCGCAAGATGTTCGAGTCGCAAGGCCTCACCGTGTCGCGGTTGATCCGCACGCGCTTCGGCAAGATCGAATTGCCGCCGCGTTTGTCGCGTGGAAAAATGATGGAGCTTTCGCCCGATCAGGTGCGAAGCGTGCTGGCCGGTGCCGGCATGAAAGAAGAAGCCGATGCCGCGTTGCCGGGAGAGAAGCACGGCGACGCGCGCGGTAGTGGGCGCGGCGAGGGGCGTGGTGATAGTCGCGGCGCGCCACGCGGCAAACCGCGCACACCCGGCGCGCCTGGGCCACGCGGTCCGAAACCACCGCGCGAGGGACAGCCGCGAAATGGCGTCAGACCGCCACGCGATGCGGCCCGTCCGCCGCGCGAAGGAAATGCCGTCCCAACCGAGGTTATTCCTGGGCAGGAGCGTGTGCCCGGGCAGGTACGTGTACCCGGCGCGCCGCGCCCGCGCCGCAACCGTCGCGGTGGCAAAGGCGCTAAACGCGATCCCAACATGGCGAGCGTCGGCAACGATGCATCGTCCAACATGGCCGCCGATGAGTCGCACGGCAATCGTGCTGACGGTCGAAACGAAAATCGCGGCAACCGCCCGCCGCCTAACGAGCGGGTCGTGGCCGAGCCGCATGACAACATCGGCAATGCGGTCGAAGGCGCGGGGAATATCGTCGCCCATACCGACCCCGCAGCGCCCGCAGGCCCACGTACTGGGCCGAGTGGCCCTCGCGGACCACGTGGACGTCAGCGCCGCAATTTTCGTGGGCGCGGCGGACGCAATCGCGGGCCGCGTGGTGGAGGCGATGAAGGCGGCGGTGGAGAAAGTGGTGGCGGTGGTTCAGGCGGGCCAACCGAGGGTGGCGGCGGCAGCAGCGGCGGAGATGGCAATACCGCTTAATTCCCGTTGTTCGGCAAACAGGTGAAGTCAAGTTCAACGTGAATGGTCGCGTCCCGTTTTTCGCGCGCGCTAAAGATCCTCGCGCGTCAATACAAAAACCACGCCATCGCCCGCACCTACTTCCGCCCAGGTAAATGGTATGTCGGGAAATGCCGCCTCGACACCCTCGCGATTGAAGCCCACTTCCACTACAAGCAATCCGTGTGCGGTCAAATGATCCGCCGCGCCGTGCAAAATGGTGCGCACATGATCCAATCCATCGGCACCGCTCGCGAGCGCCATCTCCGGTTCGTGGCGATATTCGCGCGGCAGCGCGGCCATTGATTTTCCGGTCACATACGGCGGATTCGTGACGATGAGGTCGTAGCGTCGGCCTTTAAGCGCGGCCCACATGTCGGATTCGATCAAACTCACGCGCGCATTCAATGCATAGTCGTCCACGTTGCGTTTCGCGACTTGCAATGCGGCGGCGGAGAGATCGACGGCATCCACTTTCGCCTGCGGAAACGTAGTCGCCGCTACGATGGCAAGGCAGCCCGATCCGGTGCAAAGATCCAGCACCGACCGAACCGCATCGGCATCTTCAACCCACGGCGACAATTGTTCGCGCAGCAATTCGGCGATGAAGGATCGCGGCACGATGGCGCGCTCGTCGACATAAAATTTGAACGGCCCCAGCCAGGCTTCCTGCGTGAGGTACGCCGCCGGGATGCGCTCGGCCACGCGCCGCTGAATGATGCGTCCGATGGCGTCGTGCTCGGCCGCGGAAATCACGCGATGCCACACACCCTCGAGTTCGTCCAACGGCAAACCAAGCGTGTGCAATACCAGGTAGACGGCTTCGTCGAAAGCGTTCGAGGAGCCGTGGCCGAAGAACAATCCGGCCTCGACAAATTTGCGTTCGGCGGATTCAACCGCAGCGCCGAGCGTGCGGTGCGCGGCGACGGAAGTCGATTTCTTCGCCACGACCGCTCAGACGATCGAGTGGACAACGGTCATGCGTTGGCGGCGTCGCCCGTCGCAGAATTCGCGGGGCCGATGGATGCGCCGTTGCGCGCGGCCAGCACCGGCCCGACGCGATCTTCGACATATTTTTTCAACGTCGATTTCAATCCCAGCACAAAGAAAACTTCAGTCATGATGAACAAGGGGCCGATCACCAGGCCCATGATGTCGTCGGTGAACGCGGGCTTAATGCCTTCGTATTTGTGGCCGATGAACTGGATCACCCAGCCGACGATGAACAACAGCGCCGCCGATGCAAGCACGATGCCTGTATGCCCACCGCGCGCGTTGATCGCGGCATTGAGCGTGACCGCGATCAGGTAACACACGAACAGAAACAGCAACATGGCCGTGCCGAGGGCGCGGTCGAGGATGAGGTAATAGAGCGATGCAACCGCCAGCGCAATCAATGCCGCGTTCACACCGCCAAAGACCCACGGCACCAGCGCCAACACGACCGAAAAAACAATCATCGGCACGCCGACTAAATGCGTCGCGATGTTGCGCCGGTCGCGGTGATAAGCGGCGTATTGGGTGATCTGCTGTTCGAGATTTCGCATTGGGAATTCGCGGAATATGGCGGTTAAAGCGTCGATATCGAATTTTAGCAGGTTGCGGCTGTCGACGGTGCTCACACCCATAAAACTCTAGCACTGGCGCGCCGTTTGATGGTATTTACGCCTAAACACCGCACCAGTGCTAGGGTCTGTCCAAGTGCGGGCAGTCTGCGCTTTTCGCTATGCTTGCAGCTTCGGCCACTTGACGCTAAGGCAGCTTCCAATGATCTCCTCGAAAAAATTCGCCGTCGCCCTTGTGTGCATTGCCTCGATGCACACAACCGCCGCGCCGCCTTCACCCGCTGCGGGTGTCGGTATTGCATCGTTCAACATGGCGTGGGCCGGCACCGCGAACGATTTCAAAAAATATATGGAAGTTTGCGGCGCACCCGCCGTGAACTGGTGCGATACACGTGCCTGGATCGTGCGCGGCGCAAGCGAACCCACCGCCGACGAACTGGCGCGCGCCAAGTCCTGTGAGGCGGCGACCTTCAGCGCCGCCGGGGGACGCGCCGCGTCGATGATGATCGCGCCATGCAATGCCTATCGATTCGCCACACCGCCGGTTCGCGATGCGCCGCCGCGCGACTTGTCAAAACTGCGCAGCACGGAGGCTTATGCGGCCAAGCTCAACGGCCTGCGCGCGACCGTCGAGAATTTGATCGAGCGTGAAAACATCCGCGTGATCGCGTTTCAGGAAGTGAAATCGAAGGAAACCGTGGAAGCGGTGCTGGGAAAATTCGCCGGCCGCTTTGACGTTTGCATGGCCGTGCACGACGCGTTTCAGACGCTGGGTTTCGCGTGGGATAAATCGCTCGCCTCGAAGCCCGGTATGTGCGCGACCAATGAAGCGCTCGCCATCAAAGATCCCGCCAACGATCCCAAGGCGTTTCGCCGCGTTCGACCGGGTCTGGCGCTTGAGCTCACGATCAACGACGCACCGGTGACCTTCTTGAATGTGCATTTAAAGGCCGGCTGTGCGAACGCGATCACGACTGATCGCTATCCGGGGCGCTTGGTGAACGATGCGCACCCGACCTGCGAAGTGTTCAATCGGCAAGTGCCGATTCTGGAAGATTGGCTGGAAGCGGTCGCCACGAAAACCCCGCGCTTCATTTTGCTGGGCGACTTCAATCGGCTCATCGACGAAGAGCAAACGCTGAACATTGCGAAAGATCAGGTACGCGGCGATGGCTCAGACCCCGCCAGCACCAACAAAAGAGACGCCAACGGAAAAGTCTCGACAAAATATCTGTGGCCCGAAATCGCCGACGGCGTGCCGGTCGCATTGCATCAAGTGCCGCTCTCGACCAAAGAAGGCGGTTGTACCGGCTTCACCGGCCTCGATCACGCCGTCATCAGCGATGCGCTACGCAAACTCAACACCGGCATCATCCCCTCGCGCAAAGTCGCCGTGCGCGGCGTCGCGGCAGACTCAATGGAAGTGAGCGATCATTGCCCGCGGATTTTGCAGTTGAGGTTTTGAGTTGTCGCGAGATGCCCACGCATGGCCAAATACGATTGCGTTAGACTTCCAGTCTGAATTGATTCCACCGGGAAAACCCCATGAATACTTGTTCGCTACTGACCAAAAAGCCGTTCCGCCACGTGGCGGGCCTATGTGCCGTATTTGTCGCGCCCGCCGTGCTTGCGGCGACTTTTCTTGGGGTGGATGTCGCCGCACCGTTGCCAACAAAAAACGTGGTCGACACATATTGGGGAACGCCGGTCGATGATCCCTATCGATTCCTTGAAGACACGAAAGACCCGCTGGTTCAATCGTGGATGAAGGGTCAGGCCGATGCGACCGAGGCCATTCTCGCCAAATTGCCGGTGCGCACGGAATTGCGCGCGCGGCTGGCGGAAATTGAAGCGGCGGTGCCGGCGAATATCAATTCGGTGCGTCGAACGCGGGAGGGTGTGTATTTTGCCCTGCGCCGAAACGTGGAGGACAATCAGTTCAAGTTGGTCCGACGTGACGGCGTCGATGGCAAAGACGTTGTGCTGGTTGACCCTGATGTCTTGGCCAAGACGACCGGCACGGCGCACGCCATCGGCGAGTATTCGATTTCGCCTGATGGCAAACTCGTCGCTTACACGGTCTCGTCGGGCGGCGCCGAAATCGGCAGTCTGCATGTGATCGATGCGAGCACCGCCAAGCCGCGAATTCCGCCGATCGCCAATATTCGCGGCGCAAGCATTTCGTGGCTTGACGACAGCAGTGGCTTTTTCTATACGCGTCTGGCCGCCGATTGGGCCAGTCTGCCACGCGCGGACCGGTTCCTCGATGCAAAGTATTACTTAAACAAACTTGGCGCCGCAGATGCCGACCCGATCGTGTTTGGTGCCGCGCTGGATCCTTCGCTACAACTTTCACGCGCGGCGGGCGGAGCCGTTTTCGCCGTGCGCGGATCGAAGGTTGCGTATGCGCTAATGTTTGATGGCGTGAAACGGGAGTCGTCACTGTATACGGCACCGCTGGTCGACGTATTGGCGGCGAAGGCGAAATGGCGACGCGCGTTTGGCGACGAGGCCAAGATTTCCACTATAACGATTGCGGGCGGCTGGATTTATGCGCGCAGCGCGCTCGATGCCCCACGCTACAAAGTATTGCGCATGCCGGTGGCCGATCCCGATCCCGCGAAGGCAGAAACCGTCATTGCGGCGGGGGATGATGTCATCGTTGAGCTGGCGGCGGCCAAGGACGCGCTTTACGTGACTCAAAGGCAAGGCCCGCTAACAAGGCTGTTGCGAATTGCACATGAGAAAGCCGCAAAGCCCGTTGAAGTCAAGCTGCCTTACGCCGGTCTTGTCGATTTGCAGTTCACTGCGCACGATCAAGCGGGAGCGATATTCTCATTGAGCAGTTGGGTACGCCGCGCGAAAATGCATGCCTATGACCCGGTTCGCGGAACCGTGACGGCATTAGCCCTCGTGCCCGATGGAAAATTCGATGCGCCGGATGGACTCGAGGCACGCGAAGTCCGAATCAAAAGTCACGACGGCGTCGAGGTGCCCGCATCGATAATCTCGCGGGCCAATATCAAATTGGACGGACGCAACCCAACGATCCTCTATGCCTATGGCGCCTATGGCACCACCGAGGAGCCGCGCTGGGGCCCAAACTTGTTGGCATGGCTCGAACGAGGTGGGGTGTTTGTAATGGCGCATGTGCGCGGCGGTGGCGTATATGGTGACGCATGGCATCGTGCCGGCCTGAAAACTACCAAGCCCAATACCTGGAAAGACGGGATCGCCATCGCCGAATGGCTTATCGCGCAACGCTACACGGCACCGGATCGGCTGGCGGTTTACGGTGGAAGCGCGGGCGGCGTTTTTGTGGGGCGCGCCGTGACGTCGCGGCCTGATTTGTTTGCCGTAGGCGTGGTGGCGGTGGGCAACACCGACCAGGTGCGCTCGGAAACCCGCGCCAACGGCGGCGCAAATATTCCGGAGTACGGGACGGTTAAAAAAGAAGACGAGTTTCGCGGCTTGCTGGAAATGAGTACCTATGCAAACGTGCGCGAGGGTACAAAATATCCGGCGATGCTGTTCGAGCACGGTGTCAACGATAGCCGTGTGGATGTATGGATGACGCTAAAGACCGGCTCACGGATGGCCGCTGCAAGCAATAGCGGCAAACCGGTATTGTTGCGGCTTGAATATGACGGCGGTCACGGCGTCGGCGCGACGCGAAGTCAGGCTCGCGAGCGTACCGCTGACCGTTGGGCCTTCCTCCTGTGGCAATTTGGAATGGCAGGTCCGTGAAATTCAACGACCGATAGGCGGCTTGCAGGCGTCGACAACGCGCGCATGCAATCAGGGGCTGGCACTTCGCGTCACCAGCGCCACGCCCGCCGCCGTCACCAGCAATCCCGCCACCGCGAGCCCATTCAGCGTTTCGCCAAACAGCAGGAACGCCAATACCGCCGTCACCGAAGGCGTGAGAAAAAACAGGCTTGCCACTTTTGAGGCGGCACCTCGGCGGATCATCAGGTAGAGCAGCGATATCGCCCCCAGCGACAACACGCCCGCGAGCCAGAACAACGCAAACAGAAATTCACCATTCCATTGCACGATGCGCGTCTCGAAGGCGAATGCGCCGATCATCATCGCGAATCCCGTTGCGGAAAATTGAATCACGCCGCCGGTGCGCAAATCCATGTGCGAGCAATGGCGCTTTTGATAGAGCGTGCCGAAGGTAATGCCTGCCAACGCGATGCCTGCGCAGCCGAGTGCGGGCGCATTGACATTGCCAAACGTGAACTTGCTCATGACGACGAGCACCACGCCCGCGAGTCCCAGTGCCATGCCGGCCCATTGGCGCGCATTCAATTTTTCATGCAGGTATGCATTCGCAAACACGGCGGTGAGAATGGGTTGCAGGCCGGTCAACAAGGCGACGAAACCCAGCGGCAATTTCAGGTTGATCGCATATAAAACGCCCGACAAATACGTGGCATGCACCAGCAGGCCGGCGACCGCGATATGCGCGGCCTCGCGCGGGCTCCGCGGCCATGGCGCGCGCATCGCCAGCGCCACCACCACGAGGATCGACACCACGATTGCCATCCGCCACATCATGAAGGTGAATGGCTCGGCATGCGGCGAGCCGTAGCGCATGCCGATGAAACCGGTGCTCCAGAGGAAGACGAACAGCGCCGGGGTAAGGGCGACGAATGCGGAGGGAGCGGTTGAGGCAGGTGGGATGGACATGGGTGCTCAAGGTGGACGCGTACGCGTCCGAAATGGCGGATCAAATGCGGGATCAGCGGAAAAGGCGAGTTGTGATTGAAAAACACACAAAGTGACTACTCAACAAGCTGCTAACATTTTACGTTATGAATATCGCTCACTGGCTCTTGCGATCCGCCAATGTTTATCCCGACAATGCGGCTTTGATCAGCGGCGAGCGTCGCATCACGTACGGTCAATTCGCGCGCACCGCCGCCGCCATTGCGGGCGCGTTGCGTGATCGGTTTGAATGCCGGCCCGGCGATCGCATCGCCGTACTTTCCGGCAACCGCGCCGAATATCTTGAAGCACTGTACGGCACCTGGTGGGCCGGTTGCGTGGCCGTGCCGATAAACGCCAAACTGCATCCGCGTGAAGCCGCGTTCGTCCTCGCCGATGCCGGTGCGCAGCTGTGCTTTGTGTCGCCGGATTGGCGCGATGCGATCAACGAGATCGGCGACCAGTTGCCGCCCGCAATGGCATGCATCGGGTTCGCGTCGAGTGAATTCGCGGCAATGACATCCGCCCCACCGTGCGATCTTGCCCCGCGCGACGCCACCGATCTCGCCTGGCTTTTCTATACCTCCGGCACCACAGGCAAGCCGAAAGGTGCCATGCTCACGCACCGCAATCTCGCCGCGATGACGTTCAATTACTTCACCGATGTCGACGCCATCGACCCGGAGGATTGCATTCTGCACGCAGCACCGGTCTCGCACGGCTCGGGTCTTTACAACTTCGCGCATGTGTTGCGCGGCGCGGCGCAGGTGTTTCCGGATTCAGGTGGATTTGACACAGCGGAAATCATCGGCCTGCTGCCCGCGCTTCGCGGCGTGACGATGTTTGCCGCACCAACCATGGTCAAACGCCTCACGGATCATGTCGCCGCGCACGGCGGTGAGACAAAGAATTTGAAAACGATCGTCTATGGCGGCGGGCCGATGTACGTCGCCGATCTTAAGCGCGCAATTGAGACCCTTGGCGGCAAATTCGTGCAGATTTACGGGCAAGGTGAAAGTCCGATGACGATCAGTGCGCTGTCGAAGTTCCATCACGCCGATGTTGGTCATCCGCGCCACGAATCGCGCATTGCGTCGGTGGGTGTTGCGCACAGCGGCGTGCAACTGCGGGTTGGCGATGAAAATGGAGGCACCGCGTCCCCCAACGAGACCGGTGAAATATTCGTCAAGGGCGACACTGTGATGGCGGGCTATTGGAACAACCCCCAAGCGACTGCCGATACGTTGAAAGAGGGTTGGCTTGCGACCGGCGATCTGGGTTCGCTCGACGTGGATGGTTTTCTGACGCTGAAGGATCGCAGCAAGGACTTGATCATTTCCGGTGGTTCGAATATTTATCCGCGCGAAATTGAAGAAGTGCTGCTAATGCATCCGGCAGTGGCCGAGGCGGCGGTGGTGGGTCGGCCGGACGCGGAGTGGGGCGAGGCGGTGGTTGCATTCATCGTTTTACGCACGGCGCTTTCGGTTAGTGGCGAAGAACTCGATCGACATTGTCTGAAAGAGATTGCGCGTTTCAAGCGGCCGAGGGATTATCGATTCATCGATGCGCTGCCGAAAAACCACAACGGCAAAGTTGTAAAAACCGACTTGCGCAAGTTGCTTTGATGCCTTGTGGAGTGAATCGAAGAGACATCCTTCGTACGGCACAGATTGGTGCCTCCCAAGAACGCGGATTCTCTCCATTTGCCGCGCATCAACGCGGCGAATGCACTGTTAAGATATAAACCCACAGATGTTCAGCAATTTCACCCAACAACGCATCCGCGCCAACGGCGTAGAAATCCACACGATGGTCGGCGGCAGCGGTTCACCCCTGTTGTTGTTGCACGGCTATCCGCAATCGCACCTGATCTGGCACCGCGTGGCGCCGGAATTGGCGAAGCACTTCACTGTCGTCGTCCCCGATCTGCGCGGCTACGGATTGAGCGGAAAGCCGCCCGACACTGCCGATCATGCCAGCTACTGCAAACGTGAAATGGCAAAGGATCAGGTGGAGGTGATGCGCGCGCTCGGCTTTGAATCATTCCACCTTTGCGGGCATGATCGCGGCGGACGCGTCGCACACCGGCTCGCGGTCGATCATCCGCAGGCGGTGACGAAATTGATGCTACTGGATATTTCACCGACGCTGTCCATGTACGAACAGACCAACATGGATTTTGCGCGTTCGTACTGGTGGTGGTTCTGGCTGATCCAGCCTTCGCCGTTTCCGGAGAACATGGTGGCCGGCGCGCCGGAAATCTATTTGCAGAAAAAAATCGGTTGGGGGCATGCTGGCTTGAAGCCCTTCACCGCTGAAACCTACGCCGCGTATCTCTCCTACGTGAGCGACCCCGCCACCATGCACGCGATGTGCGAAGACTACCGCGCGGCGGCGTCAATCGATCTGGAACATGACCGCGCGGATCGTTCCGCGGGTCGCAAGATCACTTGTCCAGTCGAAGTGTTGTGGGGCGAATTCGGCGTGGTGAATCGCTGCTTCAAACCAATCGAGGATTGGCGGAGCGTGGCGAACGTTGTGACGGGAAAAACGCTACCGTGCGGGCACTATATTCCGGAGGAAGTGCCGGAGGCGCTGCTTGAATGCATGATCGATTTTTTTCGCGGGTCGTGGGCGTCGAATTGACACTTCTGTTTGCGCAATTGTTTTCGATTGTTCCCTTTTTTGAGATGACTATGAGCCCCAAGTTGAAGAACTCACTGTCGGCGATCGCCCTGATGCTTTTCTGCGGCATCGTCGAGGCCTGGCCCGACAAAGCGATCACGATCATCGTGCCCACGGCAGCAGGTGGCGGCAACGATGGCATGGCGCGCATTCTCGCGCAGCGTCTCGCGGTGAAGTTCGGTCAAAGTGTGATTGTCGACAACAAGGCGGGCGGCAACGGTGCAATCGCGAGTGAGCATGTGGCCCGCGCAACACCTGACGGCCACACAATTCTGTTCGGCTACATTGCCACTCACGGCATCAATCCGGCATTGCAAAAACTTCGTTATGACCCGGTGGCCGATTTCGAGCCGATCGGCATGGTCGCGGAATCACCAACGGTGATGGTAGTCAATGCGGAAGTGACGGCGCAGTCGGCGAAAGATGTTGTGCAGATCCTGAAAAGCAAACCGGGTTCGCTCAGTTTTGCGTCAGCCGGCAATGGCACGGCGCCGCACTTTGCGGGTGAATTATTCAAACTCTCGACCGGCACCGACATGTTGCATGTGCCGTACAAAGGTTCCGGCCCGGCGATGATGGATACCATCGGCGGCACCACGCAGGTGATGTTTCCGAGCTTGTTCGCGGCAAGCCCGCATGTCAAGTCCGGCAAGCTGCGGATGGTCGGTGTGGCCGGCGACAACCGCGTTGCCGCGTGGAAGGATGTGCCGACGCTGGCCGAGCAAGGCATCAAAGAGGTGAGCATCAAACAATGGTACGCGCTGTTCGCGCCGGCCAAGACGCCGAAAGCCATTGTCGAGCGTCTCAACAAGGAACTCAACGCGGTGCTTTCAGAGCCTGACGTGGTGAAGCGTCTTGCGGAACAAGGCTCGGAAGTCGAGACCAGCACGCCGGCGGAATTGAAGGCGTTTGTGCAAGTGGAAATCGCACGGTGGAGAAAAGTTGTCTCGGCCGCGAAAATTACCGCAGATTGACGCAGAGTCGCGTTTACGTTTCACGCGCCCATACACCCTTCAACTCAACCCGAAATCAACGCAAATGAATTTCTCCGAATGGATCGGACGATCCGAAGTGGTCACCGATATCGTTACCGCTACCCCCTACGCGGCGATGGCGGCGATGCTGGATTGCGCGCCCGGGCGTCCGGTATCCGGAGAGTCGCTTCCGCCGCTGTGGCATTGGTTGTATTTTCTGCCATTGCATCGGCAATCGGAAATCGGCCCGGACGGTCATGCAAAACGCGGTGGCTTCCTCCCGCCGGTGCCATTGCCGCGCCGCATGTGGGCGGGCAGCCAGTTTGAATTTACGCATCCGCTGCGGGTAGGCGACGCCGTTTCGCGCACCTCCACCATCGTCGATGTGACGGAGAAACCCGGGCGCAGCGGGCCGCTGGTGTTTGTGAAGGTCAAACATGAAATCCGCCGCAATGATTTGCATGAAATCGCGTTGACGGAATTCCACGATATTGTTTACCGCGAAGCCGTGCGTCCGGACGAGCCGCTGCCACCGGCCAAGCCGGCACCTGCTACCGCCGCGTGGGAAAAGAAATGGATTGCCGACGATGTGTTGCTGTTTCGCTATTCGGCGCTCACGTTCAACGGCCACCGCATTCACTATGATCGCCGCTATGCGACCGAGACCGAAGGCTATCCGGGCTTGATCGTCCACGGCCCGCTGATCGCCACTCTGTTGCTGGAATCGCTGCGCGCGCAAGTGCCGGACGCCGAAATCGCACAATACGAATTCCGCGCGGTGCGGCCTTTGTTCGACATCAATCCGTTTACTATTTGCGGCGAGCGTTTAGCCGACGGCAAGTCATTTCACCTGTGGGCGTGCGACCACGAGGGCTTCCTTGCGATGGATGCGAAAGGGACGATTCATCGCTCAATCACCTGAGCGTCGAGCGCAAACGAAATTCGAGTAAAACCTGACTGGAGAAGAAACCATGAACGCCGGCATCATCGACTCAAACATTTTTGGCAACATCTTCAGCACCGACGCGATGCGTTTCGTCTGGTCGGACGAAAACCGCACCGCAAAATATCTCGATATCGAGCGGGCGCTGGCGAAGGTGCAAGGCAAGCTCGGCATCATTCCGCAGGAGGCCGCCGACGAAATCATCCGCAACTGCGAATTGGCCAAGATTGATATGGTGAAATTGCGCGAGCAAACCGAACGCATCGGATACCCGGTGCTGGGCGTGGTCTCGCAGATCAATGCGCTGTGCCGCGACAAGCTCGGTGAATACTGCCACTGGGGTGCGACCACGCAGGATATTACCGATACCGCCGCCGTGATGCAGATTCGCGAAGGACTCGATATTGTCGAAGCCGATCTGCGCGATATTTCCCGTCTGCTCGCCGACTTGTCGTTGCGCTACCGCGACACTCCCGTTATCGGCCGCAGCAATTTGCAGCAGGCGATTCCCGTCACGTTTGGCTTCAAGTGCGCGTCAATTTTGGCCGGCATCGAGCGTCACATTGAGCGGCTCGAACAATTGCGTCCGCGCGTGCTGATGGGCGAATTCGGCGGGGCGTGCGGAACGCTTGCCTCCATCGAAAAAGGCGCAATGGAAACGCAGACGGGATTGATGCAAGAGCTCGGCCTCGCGCAACCCGACATTGCCTGGCACACGGTGCGCGATACGATCGCCGAAGTGGGTGCCTTTCTCGGCATGGTGGGTGGCTCGCTCGGCAAAATCGCGATGGATGTGAAGCTGATGATGCAAAGCGAGGTCGGCGAAGTCTACGAGCCGTTCGCGCCCGGTCGCGGCTCCAGCAGCACGATGCCGCAAAAGCGCAATCCCATTTCCAGCTGCTACATCCACGCCGCCGTCTCGGTGGTGCGCCAGCATGCGGCCTCGTTGATGGATGCGATGATCGCCGATCACGAGCGCTCGACCGGCCCGTGGGAGATTGAATGGATCGCGTTGCCCGAAGCGTTTTGCCTGACGGCCGGTGCATTGCGCCAAACCAAGTTCGTGTTGGCGGGCCTCGAGGTCGATGCCGACCAGATGCGCGCGAACATCGACTTGACCAAAGGCCTGGTCATGTCGGAAGCGGTGATGATGGGCTTGGGGCCTTACATCGGTCGCGAATATGCGCACGATCTGGTGTATGAGCTGTGCCGCGAGGCCATCAAGACCAAGAAACCCTTGCTCGATTTATTGGTGGCGCATCCGGAAATCAACCAGCACCTAGACCGCGCCGCGCTCGCGCGATTGTGCGATCCCGCAAACTATCTGGGACAGGCTGGGGTGATGGTCGATAAAGTGTTGGCCAGACGAACGCGCACGGGCTCGGGGCTAGTTCATCAAAGTTGAGGAAGGCGTGAAACACAAGCACTGGTGCAGGTTTCGGGGCGGAAATGCCTGGAAAGGCGCGCCAGTGCTTGTTTGATGTTTTTTTGCGTTCGTTTATCGGACACAAGTTCTCGTCATTCCGGCGCAGCCCGGAATGACGAATGCAATGGAGCTTTCGAGTCTGTACGACGTGCAGGGCACCATCCAACCTGCACCAAATCAAGGTTGGGCCAATGCCCACATGGTAAAAAGTGGCAGAGTCATTTCAGATGGAGCGGATCGTGAACAAATACAAAATCGCGGTGATCGCCGGCGACGGCATTGGCAAGGAAGTGGTGCCGGAGGGCATCCGCGTACTCGAGGCGGCGGGCTGCAAATTTGATGTCGGTTTTCAATTCGACGAGAAGCCGTGGAGCTGCGACTACTATTTGAAGCATGGAAAAATGATGCCAGACGAGGGCCTCAAGGAAATCCGCGATCACGATGCCATCTTTCTCGGTGCAGTCGGTTTTCCGACGGTGCTCGATCATGTCTCACTCTGGGGATTGTTGATTCCCATCCGCCGCGAGTTTCAGCTCTATGCCAATGTGCGGCCGGTGCGTTTGATGCCGGGTGTGCCTTCGCCGCTCGCTGGGCGCAAACCGGGCGACATCGATTTCTGGGTGGTGCGCGAAAACAACGAGGGCGAATATTCATCGATCGGCGGGCGGCTCTACAACGGCACCGAACATGAAATGTGCATGCAGCAAACCATCTTCACCCGGCGCGGCGTCGATCGCATCTTGAAATACGCGTTTGAATTGGCGAAGACGCGCAAGAACAAACACGTGACCTCGGCCACCAAATCGAACGGCATCGCCATCACCATGCCGTACTGGGATGAGCGCTTCAAGGAAATGTCGGCGAAGTATCCGGACATCCGCACCTCGCAATATCACATTGATATTTTGACGGCGCATTTTGTGCAGCATCCGGATTGGTTCGATGTGGTGGTGGGCTCGAATTTGTTCGGCGATATTCTGTCCGACCTGGGGCCCGCCTGCACAGGAACGATTGGCATCGCGCCCTCGGCCAACCTGAATCCCGAGCGGGAATTCCCGTCGTGCTTTGAGCCGGTGCATGGCAGCGCGCCGGATATTTACGGCAAAAGTATTGCCAATCCGATCGGGCAAATCTGGAGCGGTGCGATGATGCTGGAGCATCTCGGACACAAAACCGCCGGAGATGCTATCGTTAAGGCGATTGAAACCGTGTTGGTCGATGGCCCGCGTACCCGCGATATGGGCGGGACGGCGAGTACACAGGATGTGGGCCGGGCGATCGCGGAGGCAATTTGAGGCGTGCCGTGCAAACAATAAGAGCCAGTAGGGAATTGCGCTTAGGTGTTTCGGCGCTTGGTACACGCAGTTGAAGTTCGAAGGTAAATCCTAAACAATGTCTCCCCGACGAAGGCCGGGGCCCGATTTGAATTTTGCGGCGAGGCGCAAAACAATTTGGCCCCGGCCTTCGCCGGGGAGACACCCAAAGTACGCGCCATTCTAGTGAGGAGGAAAAGAAGATGAAAAATATTGTCGTCATGCTGGTATCCGCGTTGACAGTGGTTTTTGCCGGTGGAGCGTTCGCGCAATCCACTTATCCTGATAAACCCGTGCGTTACATCATTCCCTTCGCGCCGGGCGGCGAATCGGACATCGGTGCGCGTTTGCAGGGCCAGGTGTTCAAGAAAAAATTCGGTCAGGACATCATTGTCGAATCGAAGCCGGGCGCGGGCGGCGCGCTCGCATGGTCGCAGACCAACACATTCCCCGGCGATGGCTACACGATCATGAGCACCAATCTGCCGCATCTGGTGTTGCAGCCGCTTGAAGGCACCGTGCAATACAAGACTGAAGACATCACCAACGTCTATTTCTATCACTACACGCCGGATGCCATCGTGGTGCGTAGCGAGTCGCCCTTCAAGAACTATCAGGAATTGATCAAAGCCGCCAAAGACAAACCGGGCGTCATTTCGATTGCCGGTTCCGGCACCAATTCCGCGAACCATATGGCGACCGAGCGCTTGAACAACGCGATGGGCATCAAGACCAATTACATTCCTTTCAAAGGCACCGGTGACTTGGTCGCATCGCTCCTCGGCGGGCACGTGGATCTGGCGATGTCGTACGTAACGCTCGCGATCACGCAAAAAGGCAAGACGCGCATGTTGGCCATTGCCACGGAGAAGCGTCATCCGCAGTTTCCCGACGTGCCGACTTTCAAAGAGCTCGGCATCGAATGGGTCGATGGTGCCTATCGCGGCCTCGCATTGCCGAAATCCTCCTCGCCAGAGCTGCGCAAGAAGGTCTCGGACATGTTCAGCGAAATCAATCGCGACCCGGAGTTCCGCACCCGTATGGACGAACTCGGTTTCGAATTGACCGATATCACGTACGACAAAATGCCCGCATTCATGGCCGAACGCGCGAAGGTGTATACCGAGCTCGCGAAGAAAATGGGTTTGTTGAAATAATGCGGTGGGTGTCGGCGCAATCGGGCACCGGGTCGACTCGCGAGTCGCGAACTGCATGAAATTGTCGTAGCGGCCGATCAGGACAATGCCGGGCATGAGTCGGCCGTCTTCCGCTAAAATCAGACATAGCAAGAAACAATAAGACAGTAAATCGAGGAGAAGCGGTGAAACTCAAAAATCCCAAGGACTTCTGGTCCGGCGTCATGTTCGCGTTGATCGGCTTTTCATTCGCCATCATCGTCAAGGTTTACGAGTACCCGATGGGCACCGGCAGCCGCATGGGACCAGGTTACTTCCCCTATGTGCTCGGTATCATCATGGGCGTAATGGGCCTCATCATCATCGCGCAAGCGTGGATTTCACAAGGCGGGCCGGTGGCGAAATTCGCGTGGCGACCGTTGTTCTGGGTGTTGCTCGCTTTCGTTATCTTCGGCTTGATCGCCAAGCTTGCCGGCTTGGTGATTTCAATCATCGTTCTGGTGATCGTCGCATCGTACGGCGGGCATGAACACCGCTGGAAAGAGGCGATCATTTCCAGCGTCATTTTGGCGGCGGCGTCGGTGGGAATCTTCGTGTACGGCTTGAAGTTGCCGTTCCCGATCTGGCCTTCTTTCATTTCCGGCTAAGGGGACGACATGGATCAACTCATTGCCAATCTGTCGCTCGGCTTCGGTGTCGCGCTCACGCTGAACAATCTCATGTATTGCCTCATTGGCTGCCTGCTCGGCACGCTGATCGGCGTGTTGCCCGGTATCGGGCCGGTGGCCACCATCGCGATGTTGCTGCCCGCCACGTTCACCTTGCCGCCGGAATCCTCACTCATCATGCTGGCCGGCATTTACTACGGCGCGCAGTACGGCGGATCGACCACCGCGATATTAATCAACATTCCCGGTGAATCGTCCTCGGTGGTGACGGCACTGGATGGCTATCAGATGGCCCGACAGGGGCGAGCGGGTCCTGCCCTGGCGACGGCCGCATTGGGATCATTTTTTGCCGGCACGGTGGCGACGATTTTGCTGGCGGTTGCGGCGCCGCCGCTTGCGCAAATTGCGTTCAAGTTCGGCCCCGCCGAATATTTTTCCCTGATGGCGCTGGGCCTGATCGCCGCTGTCGTGCTCGCGCACGGCTCGGTGTTGAAGGCGATCGCCATGATCGTCCTCGGCTTGTTGCTGGGCCTGGTCGGCACCGATGTCAATTCAGGCATGGCGCGTTTCAGTTTCGGCGTGCCCGAGCTCACCGACGGCATTGGCTTTGTGGCCGTCGCCATGGGCGTGTTTGGCTTGGCGGAGATCATGAAAAATCTCGAGCAGGGCCAGGAGCGCGAAGTGTTCGTCAAAAAAGTCACGCATTTGTGGCCGACGGCGGACGACTTCAAGAAAGCGTGGAAATCGGTGTTGCGCGGCACGGCGTTGGGTTCGCTGCTTGGCATTCTGCCCGGCGGCGGCGCGGTGCTCGCCTCGTTCGCGGCCTATACGCTGGAGAAAAAGATCGCCAAAGACCCGTCGAAGTTCGGTAAGGGCGACATTCGCGGCGTGGCGGCGCCCGAGGCGGCCAACAATGCGGCCGCGCAGACGTCATTCATTCCGCTGCTCACGCTCGGCATCCCGCCGAACCCGGTGATGGCGCTGATGGTCGGTGCGATGATCATTCAGGGCATCCAGCCCGGCCCACAGGTGATGACCGAGCGGCCGGCGCTGTTCTGGGGAATGATCGCCAGCATGTGGATCGGCAATCTGTTGCTGGTAGTGTTGAACTTGCCGTTGATCGGCATGTGGATCAAGTTGTTGACGGTGCCATATCGGATGCTTTACCCGGCGATTTTGGTGTTCTGCGGCATCGGTGTTTATTCGTTGTCGAACAGCCCGTTCGATGTGGTGATCACCGCACTTTTTGGATTCATCGGTTACCTGTTCGTCAAGCTCGATTGCGAACCCGCGCCGCTGCTGCTGGGTTTCATTCTTGGGCCGATGATGGAAGAGAATCTGCGGCGCGCAATGCTGCTTTCGCGCGGCGATCCGATGACCTTCGTGACACGGCCATTGTCGGCGACGCTGCTCGGGATTGCCGCGCTGTTGCTGATCATCATCATGCTGCCGGCGATCCGCAAGAAACGCGAAGAGGCGTTTGTGGAAGAGTAAGATTTACGAGTGCAAAAATCCCCGCCGCGTGCGGGGATTTTTTTTATGTAGGATGGATGGAGCGCAGCGATGCCCATAGACCTCCATGCGCGCAGTCATGATGGGTATCGCTGCGCTCCACCCATCCTACGGCGTGATCTGACTGGCGACGAATCAGCTGGCCTTGCATCAGCCCGCCATCAAATCCGGAATATCCCGCAACGAATCCACGACGAAATCCGGTTTGAAACCGAGTTCCTCCACGGGTGCATGGGCGCGATTCACCCAGAACACGGTGAAACCAAAGGCCTTCGCACCCGCCGCGTCCCAGCCGTTGCTGGAAACAAAGCCGATACGATGCGCAGAAAGGTGCAATCGATCCACCGCCAATTGATACACGCGCGGATCGGGTTTGAACACTGCGACGGCATCGACACTCAACATGGCATCGAGCATGGACTCCATATGGTTGTGCCGCACCACGGCGTTGAGCATTGCCGGCGCGCCGTTGGAGAGGATTGCGAGTTTGATTGCGGGATATTTCTCACGCAGCGCCTTCAGCACTGGTTGCGCGTCATCGAAGGTCTCCAGCGTGGAATAGGCGCGCATCAATTGCGTAAGCGTGTCGTCGCTGCTATCAAGCCCAAGTGCTGCGCAGGCGTGTTTCAAGGCGTCCGCCGTGACGACATTGAAATCGACATAGCGCCCCATCAGGCTTCTGAGCCAGGTGTACTCAAGCTGCTTGGTTCGCCACAGTTGCGAAAGCGCGTGCCCCTTGCCGGGAAAAAATTGCTCGCACTTTGCGACCACCGAATGCACGTTGAACAGCGTGCCGTACGCGTCGAACACCAGCGCATCAAGTTGAAGCATGGGCAGCCTTTTTGAGGTTGGTCATGTTGGCGAAACTTCCTATCCGCCAGAATACTCGCTTGACTCCTTATCCGGCGGATTCTCATGACACACCCACTCAACTACGATTTTCCCTACCCCTCGCAACGCATGCCGGTGATGGCGAAAAATATCGTCGCGACCTCGCAGCCGCTGGCCGCACAAGCGGGCTTATCGATGTTGCAGGCGGGCGGCAACGCGGTCGATGCAGCGATCGCGGCGGCAATTGCACTGACGGTGGTGGAACCGACCAGCAATGGCATTGGCTCCGATGGTTTCTGCATTCTCTGGGATGGGAAATCGATACACGGCCTGAATGCTTCGGGCCGCTCGCCCGCCGGCTGGACGCCGGAATACTTCGACAAAAAATATCCGGGTTTTGCAACGATGCCGGTGCGCGGCTGGGATAGCGCCACCGTGCCGGGCGCGGTTTCACAATGGGTCGAGTTGTCGACAAAATTTGGCAAATTGCCCTTCGAGAAGTTGTTCGAACCCGCGATTGGCTACGCGCGCGACGGACACATGGTCTCACCGATCACTGCGATCAGTTGGGCGCGCCAAGCCGAGATGTTGAAAGCCCAGCCCGATTTTGTCCGTGATTTCACGCCGCAAGGGCGCGCGCCGAATGCGGGCGAAAAGTGGATTCTGGGCGGGCAGGCCGAGACGCTGGAAGACATCGCGGCGAGCAAGGGTGAGTCGTTTTATCGCGGCAACCTCGCCCAGAAAATTGCCGCGCATTCGCGTGAAGGCGGCGGGGTCATGTCCGAGGCCGATTTGGCGAATCACCGCGCCGATTGGGTTGGCACAATTCACATGGATTACCGCGACGTACGATTGCACGAGATTCCACCGAACGGGCAAGGCCTCGCTGCGTTGCTGACGCTAGGCATCTTGGAAAATTTCGACATGGCTAGCATGCCGGTCGATTCGGCTGAGAGCGTGCATCTCCAGATTGAGGCGATGAAATTAGCCTTTGCCGATGCGTACCGATACATCGCCGATTCGGCGTTCATGGATGTGCCGATCGCATCGCTCCTCGACAAAAAGTATCTCGCCTCGCGCGCAAAGTTGATTCGCAAAGATGTTGTCGGGCAGCCGGTCTTTGGCATGCCAAAACACGGCGGCACCGTCTATCTCACCACGGCGGATGCGAGCGGCATGATGGTCAGTTTCATCCAATCGAATTACATGGGATTTGGCTCCGGAGTGGTGGTGCCCGGCACCGGCATCTCGATGCAAAATCGCGGCCACGGATTCGTGCGCACGCCGGGCCATCCGAATTGCGTGGCACCCAACAAGCGACCGTTTCAAACCATCATCCCCGGCTTCCTCACCGATCATCAAAACCAACCGCTGATGAGTTTCGGCGTGATGGGCGGCCATATGCAGCCGCAAGGCCACGCGCAAATGGTGATCCGCATGATCGACCATCATCAAAATCCGCAAGCTGCCAGCGACGCGCCGCGCTGGATCGTGAACCCGGATTTTTCAATCGGCCTTGAGCCGGGATTCAATGCGGCGACGGTGGAGGAACTTGCGAAACGTGGGCATAAAATCGCGGCAGCCGAAGCGGTGAATTTCGCTTTCGGTGGCGCGCAATTGATTTGGCGCCTCGGTGACGAGGGCTACGTGGCAGGGAGCGACCATCGCAAGGATGGTGGGGCAGTGGGGTTCTAAAAATAGAAATCTAATAGGCTCAATTTCCTCAATGCAAAATTCTTCAAAATGGTTGCTGCGCGGCATGCTGTGGCTGGTCGCGCTACTCATCATCTTCACCCTCGTTCACAAAATCACGGGCAAGAAAGTGGTCGAACGGAAAGTCGCGTGTCTCGATCAGGCGTCATCCGCCGGGCGCGCCACATCCCCCATTGATGCCGTCAACAAATACGCGGCCTGCATGGGCCTGCCAGCGGACAACAAACCCGCCGTCGCAGCGGCGTCCAGCAACATGAGTAACGACACGCGCCCTGCACGCTGCCGCTACCTGGGCGTGTGGGCCGCCACGCGCGGCAACATGGTGTACCACGTCACGCTCGAAGCGGATGGTAAATTTACCGCCGTGCCCGCACGCAATGCGGGAGACAACGCCGAAACCATCACCGGCGCATGGAGCGTGGCGGGAAAATCCATCGCCTGGGTCTACGATAGCGGTGCGGTATGGCCGCCCGATGTCAACCCTGTGTCCAACGAGACGAGCGACGAATTTACGTTGAGTGAAGTCAACGGCAGTAGCACGCGCTATTCTTTGATTGAGGCATTTACACCGGCGATTTGCGCGAACTAGCGTGGTGAAAATATTGTGCAGGTTGGACGTGTTTGCGCTATCGAACTTGCGAGCGGGGCCGGGGTTAATTGTTCTTGAAAGCAATCGGCGATGACTCGCATTGAAACTCACTATTAAAGCCGGAGCGCCAACATCACATCAGCATCCTGCAACGTCCGCATCCACGCGCACAAAGTCACAAGCACCTACCTGTCAAGCCTTGGTATCGACGTACTCTTGACGCTGCTCGAAAAAGCCACCATCCGGCACAGTGGATTCGGCGGGAAAACCGCTCTATTGGATGTGAACCAGGTGCCGGTTTTCGTCAAGCTGGTGCCTGTCTCTGAGCTTGAGCTGGAAGCAGGCAATCGCCTTTCTACGGCGAATCTATTTCGCTTGCCGCTTTATTACCAATACGGAATCGGCTCGGTTGGCTTTGGCGTTTGGCGTGAGCTCGCCGCCCACACCGTCGCGTCTGAATGGGTACTCTCACGGCAGCACGAGCAGTTTCCATTGTTGTATCACTGGCGAATCATTCCGCGTTCCGGAGATGATTCGGACCGCACGGAAGCCTACGATTACCTTGAACACGGTGCGGCCATCGCGAAAGACGACGCGGCCATCCAACAACGTCTTGATGCGATCCGAACTTCACGCGCCTGGGTCGCTATGTTCATCGAGTACTTTCCGACAACATTGTCCGAATGGCTTTCTGAAGAATTGGGCGCGGATAACGCTCGGGCGGGCGATGCACTTGCATTCATTCAGCGGCATTCGAACGACGCATTTGATTTCATGCGAAGCCAGCGCTTCGTTCACTTTGACGCGCACTTTGAAAACGTCCTGACGGATGGCCGGCGCCTCTACTTTGGAGACTTCGGCTTGGCATTGCATTCGGGCTTCGATCTCGCCGCAGATGAAAGGCCATTCCTGGCGGATCACGCCGAATATGACCGCGCACGCTTCAATGCGTCATTGGTGCATACGCTCGGTCGAGCGATCCCTGGCAGTGGTGGCTGGCGCGAAAAGCTTCAAAAACTTGAGCGTGAACCCAACTTGCTCGCTCCCGCCGCACTCGCCGTGATCCGCCAACACACACCCGTCGCGATTTACATGGCAGGCCTCGCTCGCGCGCTGATCGAGACGGACAGAAATGCGCGGTTTTCAATAACTGACACAAGTGCAAACAGGGCGGCGTAAGGCAGTCGACTCCGTCGGCCAGAAGGACAAGTAAGTTCTTTCGAGGCGCGACTTCGACGCCTACCGTTACGGAAAATTTCCTTGCGAACGACGCTGGTACTGACGCGGCGTTCCGAACAAAAACGGGTGAAACACCGCACCAACGCTGGCGTTTAACGTGTCTATGCCTCTGAATGCTTGTCCGACAGCACCGGCTCTGCACCGCCACCACCGTTGTGAGGCCGATGCGCAGCTTCTTCCTGCGCGGCGGCAGTTTCGGCATTCGCATTGCGCGTAAACCAGGTCAACGCTTTCGCTCCCCACGTATCGAAGTAGGTGTAGAGCACCGGCACGACGACCAGCGTCATCACGGTTGACGTAATGATGCCGCCAATCACCGCATGCGCCATTGGCGATTGCTGCTCTGACCCCGCGCCAAACGCGAGCGCCAAGGGGAGCATGCCGCCGATCATCGCGGCCGTGGTCATCAATATCGGCCGCAAGCGCACTTGCCCCGCTGCGAAGATGGCGTCGTCGCGGTTCATGCCTTCGCGCCGTCCGTGATTGGTGAAGTCCACCAGCAGAATCGCGTTCTTGGTGACAAGGCCCATCAGCATGATGAAGCCGATCACGGAAAAGAGATTCAAGGTGGATTTGAATAGCAGTAGCGACATGAACACGCCGATCAGCGATAGCGGCAATGAGGCCATGATCGCGATCGGTTGCAGGAAGCTGCCGAACTGCGAGGCGAGAATGAGGTAAATAAATATCACGGCGAGGCTCAAGGCGGCAATCGCGTAGCCGACCGAATCCGCCATCTCCTGCGAGGAGCCGCCGAACTGGAATTGATATCCCGGCGGCAGTGCGATTTCCTTGAGCGCTTTTTGCACGTCGCTTGATACGGCACCCGCCGTGTGCGTTGAGGCCACCCCCGACCACACTTGCACCAGGCGTTGCAGATTGCGGCGTTCGATCTGGCGTTCCGCAAAGGCCGGTGTGAAGTCGGCGATCTGGCGCAGCGCGACCATGCGCGGGCTTCCGTCGGCATTGGTCTGGCTGCTCGGCAAATAAATCTTGTCGAGGTCAGCCACGCCCGTACGTTCGTTCTTCGGCAGGCGCACCAGCACCTGATGGTTTTCACCGTCCGGGCCTTCCCATTGGCCGGCGTCTTCGCCCGCGATCATGGCGCGAGTGGTGGTGACGACGGAAGCCATCGACACACCCAAATCACTTGCGAGTTCACGATTGATGGTGATATCCAGCGTCGGGCTGGTCGGTTTATAAGAGCTCTCAATATCGACCGTGCCTTTGATCGTTTTCAGTTTCGCAACAACCTCCTGCGAGATGCGATCGAGCTCGCGGATTTCCGGGCCCATCACGAAAATCTGTATCGGACGATTCCAGCCGACGCGCACTTCGAGCCCCGCGATGCTGGAGAGGCGCTTGCGGATCGCATCGTCCAATTGTTTCTTCGATCGCGCGCGCGTTTCCTTGTCGGTCAATTCCAGGCCAAACCACGCGCCGCTTTTCCAGACATTGCGCGAAACGCGTTTGATTTCGGGGAATTCGCGCAGCGCCGCTTCCACTTGTTCGGCTTTACCGAGCGTGTAATTGAGCGACGAGCCGATCGGCGTCTGAATGCTGGCGTTGGCCCAATTCTCATCGGTCTCCGGCACGAATTCCGAACCCAGAAAGGGTATCAGCGCGAAGCTGGCGAAGAACGTGAACGCGGCGATCCAGAGCACGATGCCGCGGTTGCGGATGGTGGTTGGCGAAAATTTGAGATGCGATGCTTTGAATCCCGACTTGAAGAAATCGATCAGCGAAAGCCTTGGCAACCAAATCCAGACGACGTGAAGCGCGGACCGCTTGAAACCTGAGCGGATGAAACTGAGTAACGAGAATCCGGGTATGGATATATTGCGATGCTCCGGCTTAAACGCCCAACGAAGCACACGGTCGTAGCTGACATGCAACCAATCCATCATTGCCGTTTGCTTGTCGAGCACCCACTTGATCGGCTTCACGCGGTTGATGAACGACGGCGGATCGTGCCAGACGGCGGAGAGCATCGGATCGAGCGTGAACGACACAAACAGCGACACCAGCACTGCCACTGTTACCGCGATGCCGAACTGATAAAAGAACAAACCGATGATGCCGCCCATGAACGCCACCGGCAGGAACACCGCGACGATGGTGAAGGTGGTTGCCATCACGGCAAGCCCGATTTCCTGTGTGGCCTCAATGGATGCCTGAAAGTGGCTCTTGCCCATGGCGAGGTGGCGCACAATATTCTCACGCACCACGATCGCATCGTCGATCAAAATGCCGATCGACAGCGACAGCGCCATCAGTGTCAGGAAATTGATCGAAAAGCCGAACGCATACAGCGCGATGAAGGTGGCCAGCACCGAAATCGGAATCGTGAGCCCGGTGATGACGGTGGAGCGCCACGAATGTAAAAACAGAAACACGATCAGCACCGTAAGCCCGGCACCTTCGAGGATGGTGTGTTTCACGTTGTCCACGCCTTGCTTGATGAATTTGGATTGATCGAACGTGAGGTCGAGCGTCAGATCGGGCGGCAGCGTTTTCTTCAGTTTCGCGATATTGCCGCGAATCGACTCGGCCGCCTCCAGCGTATTGGCGCCGCGCGTTTTGCGGATCTCGATCGAGATGCCGCGCGTGCCGTTGTTTGTGGAGAGCGATGTTTCCTCGCGCTCGGTATCGCGCACCGTGGCGATCATGCCCAGCGTCACGGGGGCGTTGCTGCCGTTGGATCCGCGGCGCGCAACGATGACGCGCTCGAAATCGGACGCATCCTTGAATTTGCCCTGCACGCGCACCAGCCGCTCGGAGCGCTCGCCGACCAGAAATCCCGCCGCCTGATTCTGGTTCTGCGTGCGGATCGCCGTCACCACTTGCTCGGCGCTCACGCCGTAAGCGGCCATTTTGTCGGTGTTCAAGAAGATCGCCATCTCGCGCTGCACCGCGCCGGAAACTTCGATCGTGCCGACGCCATACGAGCCTTGCAATCGCTTCACCACCAATTGATCGGCAAGATCGGATAACTCGCGCAATGAACGCGCCGGGCTCTTCATCGACAAATACATGATCGGCTGATCGTTGTCGTTGTCGGCGCGCGTGACGGTGGGCTCACCCACGTCCTTGTTGAATCCACGCCGCACGCCGGCGACTTTGTCGCGCACGTCCTGCACGGCGGTCTTCACATCGATGCCGAGTTCGAATTCCACGATCACCCGCGAGAATCCTTCGCGTGAAAATGAGCGGATGCTTTTTATTCCGCTAATGGTATTGATCGCTTCCTCGATCGGTCTGGTGACATCCTGCATCACCGCCTCCGAGGACGCACCTGGGTATGAGGTTTGCACCTGCACAAACGGGAACGTGATGTCGGGCATCTGATCGACCGACAAGCGTTGATAGGCAAACAAGCCCATCACCACCAGCGCCACCATCATCATCGTGGCGAAGACCGGATTATTGACGCTGATCTGGGTAATTCTCATGGCCGCTCCTGGTGGAAATGGCGGGGGTTTGAATGCCTGTCATCCCCGGATCGTGTCCGGGATTGACAGCGCGGCATTCCTAGGGGTAATTCAATTTGACCCTGTCGTACCGGCGTAGGCCGGTACCCAATTTTTTGTAACCTGTTGAGTTGCGATAAAAATTGGGCCCCGGAACAAGTCCGGGGAGACAAAAGATGGCGTAATTGAGATTCACTTACGATTTCGCAACCGAGGTCGCCTCGGCCGAAGTCTTGGGTTTGGATGCGGGCTGCACGGCAGGTGCCGGACTCGATCCGCGTGCGCGGACAGCGACCTTTGAGCCATGTTTCAGGCCATCGGCTTTGACGGTAATCACCTGCGCGCCGGGTTCAAGCCCCGCACGCACTTCGATCAGGCCCATCTCCACGCTGCGATTGCCCGGCGTGATGGGCTTGCGTTCGATTTTGCCGTCCTTCAATGCAAATACAAACGATTGCCCGCCTTCCGAAATCACGGCGGCAAGCGGCACCGCATCGACCGCTGCCCGGCTGGCGGCGGCGAGCGTACCGTTGGCGAACATGCCGCCTTTGAGCGCGCCATCGCTGTTCGGAAGTGCGACGAAGATTGAAATTGTCCGCGAGCCGGCTTCGGTCGAAGGATTGATGCGTTCGATCTTGCCTCTAAATTCGCGCTCATTGAAACCATCGACCTTGAAGGCGATTTCCTGGCCCACTTTCACACTCGGAATATCCGAGACCGGCACCGGCGCTTCCAGTTCCATGCGCGACAAATCGACGATGTGCATCACCGACGCATCCGCCGTGACTTTCTCGCCGACGTTCACCGCGCGTTTGGCGACAATGCCGGCGAACGGCGCGCGCACCTGTGCATCCGCCAACGCGCGCTGGGTGATAGCCGCTTGCGCGGTCACGGATTTGTAATTCGATTCGGCGATTTCAAGGCCGCTCGCGACACTGTCAAACGCGGTTTGCGAAATGAAGTTTTTCGTGAGCAACGCACGGTTGTTGGCTTCCGTCTTCTTCGCGAGATCGAGCTTTGCTTTGCTTTCCGCGACCATCGCAAGCTGGGTGTCATGGCGCGCGCGCAAATCGGCGGTGTCGATCGAGACTAACGCCTGACCGGCGGAAACACGCTCGCCTTCGCGCACATGAACCTGCGCGATTTCGCCGGAGACTTTGGACTTCACCATCGCCTGCAACACCGGGCGCACTGAGCCGGAAATCGGAATCACGAGGCCCAGATTTTGCGGGGAGAGCGTGGCGACATCGTTGGCGGACAACTCGAACACTTTGTCGGCATCGGATTTTTTTTCGTCCTTGGTGGCCGAGCTGGCGCGCCAGGCCACCAGCGAGCCCACGCCGATCACGGCAAGGATCACGGCAACGGTGAGTTTTACCCAGCCGCGACGGCGGTTGGCGGCGTTGCCCGGGAGGGAGGAGGCGGTGTTTTTAAATAGCATGGTGACCTTCGTGGGGTTTGCTATGGGAAGGCGAAACTGTGCGCCAATCCGGCATGAATCGCTATTTTGATGCGACGAAATGCATATTTGGATTTATCGGATGGAGTTTACGCCGATGGAATGCGGGTTTGTTTGCCGGAATGTGTCAAACGCGCGTCAACCTCCGCTGGAACCCGCAAGGGTGCGGCACTTTGGAATCGCGGCGACATTCCAGCGCAGTGTTGCCGCCCGCAGCCATTCGCCAGTGGTCGCAAACGGCGTATCGGGCAAGGGCTGGCGAAGGTCGCGTAGCGCGTCACGCAGCAGCTTGCGTGCGTCCGCCGCGCCGATGGCCGGTGCCAGCGTCTGCTTCGAGAGTTTTTGACCGACATCGTTGGTCACCACCGGAATATGCAGATATTGCGGTGTTGGAAAACCCAGCAAGTGTTGCAAGTGGATCTGCCGCGCGGTCGAATCGAGCAAATCGGCACCACGCACGACATGGGTGACGCCCTGATCGGCATCATCCACCACCACCGCCAGTTGATAGGCGAAGAGTCCGTCGCGGCGCCGCAAAATAAAATCACCGATCTCAGTCTCAACGCGCTGCACGCATTCGCCTTGCACGCGGTCTACAAAGCGGATTTCGTCATTCGTGGTTCGCACGCGAATTGCGTTGGCCTTGAACGGCAGTGCTCGGGCGCGGCAGGTGCCCGGGTACACTGGCCCTTCGATGCCATCACTCCCCGCCGTTGCCGAATCGGCGATCTCTTTTCGCGAACAGGCGCAGGCGTAGGTGAATTGCTTTGTTGCCAATTGATCCATCACGGTCGAATATCGCGCCGCGCGCTCACTTTGCACCATCACCTCGCCATCCCAATTGAGGCCGAACGCATGTAAGGTCGCAAGAATTTCCCCGCTGAAATGCGGTTTGCAACGCGTCGTATCAACATCCTCGATGCGCACCAACCATGCGCCGCCATTCGCGCGCGAGTCGAGATAACTTGCAACGGCGGCGACCAGCGAGCCGAAGTGCAGTGGCCCAGTGGGCGATGGCGCAAAGCGGCCGATGTATTTTGTGTTAGCGTGATTCATTGCCCTTTTTCCCTGCGCCATGATTTATCGCATCGCCGAATCTCTCGATTGGCTCGACGCCACACCGCACGGCCATTTCGCCAGCGCCGACTTGGCCGCCGAAGGATTCATTCACCTTTCGGAATGGCATCAGATATTGCGCACCGCGAACAAATATTATCGGGGAAAGGCCGCGCTCATGTTGCTGGAAATCGACGAAGCGTTGCTCGATGAACCGGTGGTGCGCGAAGACGTGACCGGCAGCGGCGCATTCTTTCCGCACAGTTACGCGCCGATTCCGCTCTTGGCCATTGTGCGGCAGTTTAGTTTCCGCGCGGACGCTGACGGCGAATATTCGCTGCCGGATGGCTTGGCGCATTGATCCGGTCGAGGATGTGCCGACGACCGCTGGAAGAGCAAACCCTAGTACCGGCGAGGCGTTTGGAGCGAAAACGTCTGGAGAAGCTCGCCAGTACTAGCGTTTGCTCGGCGATATTGAAAAGTAGGCCTTCGTCACCATTTGCAAGCCTTCATCACTTTGAAACACTGTATCGAGGCCATCACCATGTCCGAGCAACCCTACGAATTGCGCCGCGCCAATGATCGCGGCTATGCCGACCACGGTTGGCTGAAAAGTTTCCACAGCTTTTCCTTTGCGGATTACCACGATCCGGCGCACATGGGCTTTGGCCCGTTACGCGTGATTAATGAAGATCGTGTTGCCGCCGGAATGGGCTTCGGCACGCATGGCCACCGCGATATGGAAATCATCAGCTACGTGCTCGATGGCGCGATCGCGCACAAGGACAACATGGGCAACGGCTCGACCATTCGCCCCGGCGACGTGCAGCGCATGAGTGCGGGCACCGGTGTTACGCACAGCGAATTCAATCACTCGAAAGATGGCGTCACACACTTTCTGCAAATCTGGATTCAGCCGAACGTCAATGGCATCAAGCCCTCATACGAGGAGAAACATTTCAATGCTGCGTCCAAGCGCGGGCGTTTGCGTTTGATCGCGTCCTGGGATGGCCGCGAGGGTTCGGTAATGATTCATCAGAACGCCTCGCTATATGCGGCGCTGCTCGATGGCGAGGAGCGTGCGAACTATGCATTGCCGGCGGGCCGCCTCGGATATGTTCATGTCGCGAAAGGACGCGTGATGGTGAACGGTGTCGCGATGGACGCGGGAGACGCGATGAAATTGGCGGGGCCGGCGGATATCGCGCTGGAAAATGCGTCCGCCGCCGACGTGCTGTTGTTCGATCTCAACAAATAGTCGTTGGCACCCATGAGAAAAATTGACCGCATCATCGATTCGCAAATCGAGCCGGTGGGCACTTTCACGGTGCGCCGCGCTTTACCCGATGGGAAACGCAAATCGGTCGGGCCGTGGGTGTTTCTCGATCACTTCGGGCCGTTCCGTGTGAAGCCGGGCGAGGATGGTGTCGGGCCGCATCCGCACGCGGGAATCGAGACGGTTACGTACTTGCTCTCCGGCAAAAACCGCCATCGCGATTCGGCGGGGCATGTCGGCATCGTCGGCGCAGGCGGCGCGCAATGGATGACCTCCGGGCGCGGCATCATTCACGCCGAAGCACCATTGGCGGACAACGAAGCGGAGATGACGATGCACGGCATACAGTTGTGGACGACGTTGCCGCGCGCGCTGAAATTGATGCCGCCGCGCTATCAGCGCATCGATGCGTCCGCGATACCGGAAGTTGCCATCGCGGGTGGAAAAATTCGGGTGGTGGCAGGTGAATACGATTCACGCAATGGTCCGGCGGACGCGCTGATGCCATTGCTGTTGTGGCACGTGACGCTTGAAGCGGGCACACGTTTTCACGCGGAAATACCCGCCGGTTTCGAGCTGGCGGCATATGTGATTTCCGGGGCCGCCCGGTTCGATGGCACTGCCGCGTTGACGGGGCAATTGGCGATCTACGACAACGCTGATGGCGATATCGAATTTTCCAATGGCGGCGACGCGCCGCTGGAAATCTTGCTGCTCGGCGGCGCGCCCGCCGAGGGGCCGTTGGTATTTCACGGGCCGTTTGTGATGAACTCGGTCGAACAAGTGCGGCAAGCCGAACGGGCGTATCACACGGGGCAGATGGGGACGCTGGCGGAGATTTGAGTGCAACTTCTCATCACGCTGTCATCCTGAGTGAAGCGAAGGATCTCGTTGCGGCGAGATCCTTCGCTTCACTCAGGATGACAGCGGTTTTGAATCAACCATTTCACGGAAAAACCATCACATGACCACCGCCCACATCCTCGCCTTCGCCGGCAGCAGCCGCAAAGATTCCTGGAACCGCAAAGTACTGGAAGTCGCCGTCGCCGGTGCGCGCGATGCCGGTGCCAACGTCACGGTCGCCAATCTCGCCGACTATGCGATGCCGATTTACAACGCCGATTGGCATGCGGAAAACGGCGTGCCGCCCGCGATGCGCGAACTGCGTAAATTGATGATGGCCGCCAACGGCCTCCTGATTGCAAGCCCCGAATACAATGCGTCGCTCACGCCGTTGTTGAAGAACACGATCGATTGGCTCTCGCAGGACGTGGGCAAGGAAAAGGATGAGAACGGCAACGCGCCCTTCGAGGGGAAAATTGGCGGATTGATGGGCGCCTCTAACGGCGGCTTCGGCACCATCCGCGCGTTGCCGCATGTGTCGTACATTTTGTCGAACCTCGGCGTATTCATGTTGCCGGTGGTGGCGGTGCCGGCGGTCGGAAAGGCGTTCGATGAGCAAGGAAACATGACCAATGAACGCGCGAAAAAAATGCTGTCGGGTTTGGGTGCGCGGCTCGCCGGCACCATCGTCAAGCTCGCCTAACGCAGCGACTTTTACAAACGCCACGATTGATGCGCGCTATGACATCAATCGCTTCTGTTGATTGGCTTGCCGCATGTTTGTGTTGCACACTATGTTTCGCCCGAACTGCGAGGTATGCGTAAGTTTCGGCGCGAATGATTGACCCACTTCTTTTAATCCGGAAATCGCCATGGCCACCATCGAACTCACACAAGAAAATTTCAACGCAACGATCGAAAACAACGACACCGTGATCGTTGATTTCTGGGCGCCGTGGTGCGGGCCGTGCCGCATGTTTGCGCCGACCTTCGAAGCAGTGTCCGAAAATTATCCGAACGTCGTCTTCGCAAAGCTGAACACCGAAGATCAGCAGGAACTCGCCGCGTCATTCAACATCCGCTCGATCCCGACGCTGATGGTATTCCGCGAAAAAGTCATCATTTTTTCGCAGGCCGGCATGCTGCCCAAAGCGGGCTTCGAGCAAGTCGTGCAGAAGTCGCTTGAACTCGATATGGCGGTGGTGCATGCGGAGATCGCCGCGCAGACGGCGAAAGAAGCACAGTCCGCCTGATGATAATTCGTTCGCCCGCTGACTCCATTCGGGGCGAACAGGTGGTTGGTGAAGCGTGCGATAGTTTCGGCCTGGCCGGGTTGCGAATTGTGTGAGCGGTGCACCTGGATGAAAATTCGCCTTGGCCCTCGCATAAATCAAAGTGCACGCGGTTTCCACCATTTGAGATAATGCGCGCACTCCATCCCGCGCGCATCCACCATGCTCCCCACCTTTTTGCCGCTACGCGACGCGTTTCTTGCCGACGAATCGCGTGTCATCGCGTCGTTGCTGCCGCTCGCCACACTTGCACCCGATCGGCATGCTGAGGTTGATGCAACCGCGCGGCATTTGGTGGCGACGGTGCGTGGTCGCCAGCGCGAACACGCGGGCATGCAATCGTTCCTGACGCAATACGATCTTTCCACCCAGGAGGGCGTGCTGCTGATGTGTGTCGCCGAAGCGTTGCTGCGGATTCCCGATGCCGCCACCGCCGACAAACTCATCAAGGATAAGTTTTCGCAAGGCGACTGGAAAAAACATTTGGGGGCGTCGGACTCGCTGCTGGTCAATGCCGGCACCTGGGGCATGATGCTCACCGGCAAGCTGGTCGCGACAAACGTGGCGAGCTTCGCCGATGTCGGCGGCTGGCTCACGCGCCTCGCGGGCCGTGCGGGCGAGCCGATCGTGCGTACTGCGCTCAGGCAAGGCATGAAATTGATGGCCGAACAATTTGTCATGGGGCGCGACATTGCTGAAGCACTGAAGCGCGCGGCATCCGGCGATCAGGCCGCGTATCGGCATTCCTACGACATGCTCGGCGAAGCCGCGATGACATCCGCAGATGCCGAGCGGTATTTCCTCGCGTATCAAAACGCGATCGCGGAAATTTCGCACCACGTGAAGCCGGGCCAAAGCGTGTTCGAGGCACCCGGCATTTCGATCAAATTATCCGCGCTGCATCCGCGCTATGAGCTCGCGCACCGGGCGCGGGTGATGACGGAAATGCTGCCGAAGGTGATGGCATTGGCGATGCAGGCGCGCGACGGCGGTATCGGCATGACGCTGGATGCGGAAGAAACCGAGCGCCTCGAATTGTCGCTGGACATGTTCGGCGCGATCTACGCCGACAAGCGATTCGACGGCTATGAAGGGCTGGGCCTCGCGGTGCAGGCATATCAAAAGCGCGCCGGGCCGGTGATCGATTGGCTGGCAACACTTGCCGGTGCGCACGGACGGCGCATCATGACGCGGCTCGTGAAAGGCGCCTATTGGGATACCGAAATCAAGCGCGCGCAAGTGCAGGCGTTCGAAGGTTATCCGGTATTCACTCGCAAAGTGAACACCGATGTTTCCTACCTCGCCTGCGCGGCGAAAATGCTCTCGCAACCGCAGGCGTTTTACGGCCAATTCGCCACCCACAACGCGCACACGGTGGCGACGATTCTGGAGCGGGCCGGCGAAAATACGGCCTATGAATTCCAGCGCCTGCATGGCATGGGTATGGAATTGTACGAGGCGGTGCTGGCACGGCCCAACACAGCCTGCCGCGTGTATGCCCCGGTGGGGAGCCATGAAGATTTGCTGCCCTATCTGGTGCGGCGACTGCTGGAAAATGGCGCGAATTCTTCGTTTGTAAATCGCATCGCCGATCCAGATGTATCGATCGATGAAGTCGTTGCTGATCCGGTTTCCGTGTGCAATGCGAACACCGACAAAGCAAACCGTAAATTGCCGCTGCCGCGAAATTTGTTTGTGCAAGGCGATGCGAGCCGCCTCAATTCAGCCGGGTTCAGTTTTGCCGACGTGGCGGCGACCGATCATTTGTTTGCGGATATGTCCACCACGCTCACCCGCAATGACTTGAGCGCGCGGCCGCTGATTGCAGGCGATACGATGCGTGGCACACCGATCGATGCGGTCAACCCCTCGACGCTGGAAAAAATCGGCGTCGTCGAAGAATCCGATGCGCAATTGCTCGACCTCGCGTTGCAGATCACCTCCGGATACACCGAACAGCCGATGCCTGCGAATGAACGTGCCACGGTGCTGGATCGCGCGGCCGATTTGCTGGAAGCGCGACGCGCCGTATTCATGGCGCTCTGCGTGCGCGAGGCGGGCAAGACGCTGCCGGATGCGTTGGGCGAAGTGCGCGAAGCGGTGGATTTTTGCCGCTACTACGCCGCACAAGCGCGGCAATATTTTGGCGTACCGCAGCGTTTGCCGGGTCCGACCGGTGAGTCCAACGATTTGTACTTGCAAGGCCGCGGCGTATTCGCCGCCATCTCGCCATGGAATTTTCCGCTGGCGATTTTTCTGGGCCAAGTCACTGCGGCATTCGCGGCCGGCAACGCGGTGGTCGCGAAGCCGGCCGAGCAATCGCCCATCATCGCGTTCGAAACCGTCAAATTGTTGCTCGAAGCGGGCATGCCGAAAGATGCCATCGCGCTGCTGCCGGGGCGCGGTGAGATCATCGGCGCGAAGCTGGTGGCGGATGTGCGTATTGCAGGCGTCGTTTTCACCGGCGGTACGGCGACTGCGCAGGCGATCAATCGCACACTCGCGAATCGCTCCGGTGCGATCATTCCCTTCATCGCTGAGACCGGGGGATTGAATGCGATGATCGCGGACTCTTCGGCGTTGCCCGAACAAGTGGTCAATGACGTGATCGCATCGGCATTCAACAGCGCCGGGCAGCGTTGTTCGGCGTTACGGATCTTGTGCGTGCAAAAAGACATCGCACCACGCATCGCTACTTTGCTCGAAGGCGCCATGCAGGAGTTGAAATTGGGCGATCCGGCGCGGCTTGATACCGACATCGGCCCGGTGATCGATCGCGAGGCCTTTGAGATGCTGGTTGCGCACCGCGAACGCATGGCCGCACAATTTCGCCAGATCGGGCAAACGCCGTTGCCGATGGATATCCCAAAAGGACATTACTTCGCGCCCTGCGCGTTCGAGATTCCCGCATTCGATGCGATCAAGAGCGAGGTGTTCGGCCCGGTGTTGCATGTGTTCGCGTTCGAGGCCGGCGACTTGATGAACGTCGTGGACGCCATCAATTCGAGCGGCTACGGTTTGACCTTGGGCGTGCATTCGCGCATCGAAGAGACGATCGATGCGATTCGCGCGCGGGCTAGGGTCGGAAACATATATGTGAATCGCAATCAGATCGGCGCAGTGGTCGGTGTGCAACCGTTCGGCGGGGAAGGGCTTTCCGGCACCGGCCCGAAAGCCGGCGGGCCGCATTATCTTTTCCGTTTCGCCTCCGAGCGCGTGGTCACCGTCAACACGGCGGCGGCAGGCGGCAACGCAGCGTTGATCGCCAGTTCAGAATAGACCCTACGGAGACGAAGTGAAATTTCGCGGGAGTGCGGCGGGAATTTGCGTGACTTGTGCCATCGCCTTCGTTGGCGGATGCGCGAATCGTGTCGCGCCGCCGATGAAAGGTATAACGGTCGCGGCCGGCTATGGTGCGGTGCAACCCTTCTCGCTGGCGAGGCCCGGCGAGGCGATGCCCGTCGGTTGGGAGGCGTGGAACCTGTCGCGATTTATCGCGAGTACGCGTTATGGCATCGTCGAGCACGAAGGCGAACGCGTGCTCATGGCGAACGCCGACATTTCCGCTTCGGGTTTGCTGCAACCCCTGAAACTTGTCCCGAGCGAATACCCGTTCATTACCTGGCGCTGGAAAGTGCCGCAATTGATTCCGGGTGCCGACAACGCCTCGGGCGTCGGCGACGATTCCCCGGTGCGCGTGATTGTCGCCTTCGACGGCGATAAATCGAAACTGGACTTCGAGGATCACGCGGTCGCGCGCACGGTGAAGTTATTCAGCGGACGCGAGATGCCCTACGCGACCATCCAGTACATCTGGGAAAACAAATTGCCGCCCGAAACGGTGCTGGAACACGCACGCACCGGGCGCTCAAAAATGCTGGTGGTGGAAAGCGGCCCCGCGCGCCTCAACCAATGGCTCACGTTCAAGCGCGATGTGCGCGCGGATTATCAGCGCATGTATGGCGAGCCGGCAGGGCCGATTATTTTTGTCGGCGTGATGACGGATTCGAATTCGACCGGAACCAAGACGAGCGCGTATTACGGGGACATACGATTTTCGCGCGAAGAGTAGTTCCGACTCTCGAAATGGCCAAAACCCCAGCATCCGCGCGGCGTTTCAAGCATTTGCGCGGTCTAAACATCAAATGCCGACAGGCGGTGGGCAGTCAAATGCTACCTCAAAAGGAGTCCAATAGCCGAGCGCCTTTCGTGGCGTGTGGTTGTGTTTGTGGGCGATGCGTTGGAGTTTGGCGACGCTGACGTTGTCG
>JANPBQ010000252.1:0-39406 GCA_031430555.1 Betaproteobacteria bacterium | reverse complement strand
CGAACTTAGCGAGGCGGGTATTATCGGTGCGCTGAAGGCAAAACTGGCGGCCTTTAAGGTGCCGAAACGCGTTTTTATCGTCGACGATTTGCCGCGCAATGCCATGGGCAAGGTGCAAAAGAACGAACTTAGAAAGCGCTACCTGTCGACCTTTATGCCGTGAAGGCGTTGTAAGGATCATCGAGAGCGGTTGGCCTTGACTTTTACGCGGCTGCGCCGATCTAACCAATGTCATGTTCCTGACTGCCGTAGGATGGGTGGAGCGCAGCGATACCCATCAAATCCCCACGCGAGGACGATGGGTATCGCTGCGCTCCACCCATCCTACAAGCACTCCGGCCGGGTGCCGACCGTAACAGATTGCAATAAATTCTTGACTGAGAATATTTTTCGCCGATTCGTGACTTATTTCATAGAAACCCCCTAAAGCGCATTGCACACTGAAGCCATGATTGTTTTCAACCTCTCCTGTTCGCACTCGCACACATTCGATGGCTGGTTCCGCTCGGCCGAAGATTTCGACCGCCAGACCAGCCACGGACTGGTCGAATGCCCTGCCTGCGGCGACGCGCAAATCACCAAGCGTTTGTCGGCGCCGCGTATCAACACTGGTGCCGCTGAAGGCGCGCCAGCCAATGAAACGAAAATCACCGGCCCGCAGGAAGTGATGGCGGCATCCTTAATGCCGAACTTGCAGGTACACATGCTGCAGCAATTCAAATCGTTCGTTCGCGCCAATACCGAAAACGTCGGCGGTGCCTTCGCCGAAACCGCGCGCAAGATGCATTACGGCGAGCAGGTGCATCGCAATATCCGCGGGCGAGTCTCGCGCGATGAGGCCGTCGAATTGCACGAAGAGGGCATCGAGACCGTGCAACTGCCGCCGGGCATCATGTTGGACGAGGGCGTGCAATGACAAGAACGATTGGCCACGGATTACACGGATAAAAACCGATTCTGATCTGTGCAATTGCCGCCCGGCATCATTCTGGAGGAAGGTGAGCAATCACCAGAACCATCCGCCACGGATTGCACGGATAAAAATCCGATTTTGATCCGTGCAATCCGTGGCAAAGTCATTTTTTTGCGCGATGCAATTCCCGTGGCAATTGCCTCATGTTGCTGTGCTATGGTTCTCCCATAAATTATTGATGGGGGAAACGCTGGATGAAAGCCGTAATTTGCAAAGCATGGGGCGGGCCGGAAACACTGGTCATTGAAGACATCGCCCTGCCGGAACCCAACGCCGGTGAAGTCAAAATCCGCGTGCGCGCGGCGGGCGTCAATTTCCCTGATGTCCTGATCATCCAGAAAAAATACCAGATTCAACCGCCGCTGCCTTTCACGCCCGGTGCTGAAATTTCCGGCGAGGTGATTGCCGTCGGCGAAGGCGAGGCGCATGTCAAAGCCGGCGACCGCGTGGTGAGTTTTTGCGGCCTCGGCGGATTTGCCGAAGAAGTGATCGCACCCGCCGCCGTCACGATGTTGATGCCACCAGGAGTGCCGTATCCACTGGCGGCCGTGTTTTCATTGGCCTACGGCACGTCGTGGCACGCCGTACGCGACCGCGCGGCCCTGCAGGCGGGTGAGACCATGCTGGTATTGGGAGCAGCCGGTGGCGTGGGCCTGGCAGCCGTTGAAATCGGCAAAGCGATCGGTGCGCGCGTGGTCGCGTGCGCGTCTACGGATGAAAAGCTTGCCATCTGCAAACAGCATGGCGCCGATGCGTTGATCAATTACACCGGGCTGGATGGCGCCGGCCTGCGCGACGCTATCAAACGCGAATGCGGCAAGAATGGCCCGGACGTGATCTTTGATCCGGTCGGCGGCAAATTTGCCGAGCCCTGTTTTCGCTCCATCGCGTGGCGTGGTCGCTACCTCGTGGTCGGATTCGCCGACGGCGAAATTCCGGCGTTGCCGTGGAATTTGGCGCTGCTCAAAGGGGCCTCGATCGTCGGCGTATTCTGGGGCGAATTCGCCAAACGCGAACCGGTGAACAATCAAAAAGGCATGGCGGAAATGTTGGGCTGGATTCGTGAGGGAAAATTGAAGCCGCTGATTTCGCGCAGTTATCGGCTGGAGGAAACGGCGCAGGCGTTGCTGGATATGGCGGCGCGGCAGGTGGTGGGGAAGGTGGTTGTTGCGCCGTAGTCCTCGAACGACTTTCCAATGTCCAACTCGTAGCTTGACGGGCTGATTTGTTAGACATCAACATCCGGGATCGGAGTAAACGTTCTATTGGAGAATACTTGCTCCGACCACGAATGTTCAGACCCCGAAGGTTTTGCCTTTTGTTATCCCGTCAAGTATTTTTTTTGAACGCATGAAAAATCGGATCTTTATAGAAAATGCCAAGCATGCCATGTCAATAAAACTAGATGATGGTGGGGAATTCCGCATGGGCCGCCTTCCAGATGTGGTGGCAGGAAATTGGTATGTGGGAGTGAAATGCAAGTCGTGCGCGCAACTCATTGCATTTGGGGTGGCGGCGGGGGCTATCGTTAAACCGTTTCATGGCAATGGGGTATTTAGTATTCCATGCGATAAGTGCCCCGAAGACACCAACTACGGCGCCGACGAAGTTTTCACGTTCCGCGCCGAAAGAAGTATCAAGCGAAACCGGCCAACTCGACGGGAGCCATCTCAAATGCCCAGGCAACCAATTGCAAACAAGTACCCGAAAGTAAAAGCCACTTTTGGCCCAGGATTTTTAGAGGATCGGCCTGCAAACGCAGCTCTTGTGGGGCGTTGCATCGGCTTGTGGAGCGTTTTTGATCTTGAACTAGCTCGATTGCTTGCTACATTGCTCAAAGCAAACACGGAAGCGGCGGTGGCGGTATTTCTTGCCATTCAAAACGCGAGAGTTCAAGGTGCGGTACTAGTGGCTGCGGCGGAAACCGTCCTCAATGAAAAGGACTTCGATTTGTTTAGCGCCTTGATGGTGGTTGTTGTGTCCGTGGAAAAAGAAAGAAACGCGCTCGCTCATGGAATTTTTGGTGGTTCTGAACACATTAAAGATGGAGTCGCTTGGATAAACCCATCACATCTTTCGCGATATCAAGTGCAGTCAAAGTCCAAGGGAGTGACGAAAGAAAATCAGGAATGGGTGAATTCCAAAATATTCGTCTATGAACCCGCCGATCTAGAAACAATAGCTAGAGATATTGAGTCATTGCAACTTTCGGTCTCTGCGTTCATTGGCTATGTTCATGCTGGTCTAGACGAACCTCCTGCGCCAGCTGACTGGCTTGCAGAACGATATTTGAAACTATGTAGCGAGCCTCGAATCCGGTATGCACTTGACCAGTTATTGGCAAGGAAACAACCAGAGGAAGAGTGAGAATTCTCGACGATGACAGCAATATGGGCCGCAGCCGCTTGTTTTGATGGATTCATTCCGCCCGCCACGAAGACGTTTTTTCCGGATTGTATTCTCAAGGGGCCGCGAAAAGGCGCGAAAAGGGGCCGTGGTCGGTTTTTTTGAAAGTCCCTTGCCGCCAGTTGCGACGATCGATGTTCGACTTGAATCTTTCAGTTCAACACCTCGCAGATGTCAATTTGACGCGCCTCGATAGAAAAAGTGCCTGAAACGCCGCAATGGTGCAAGTAAGCGTAGTGTGGGCAAAGCGTAACGTGCCCACGAGGATGCGCGACCGTGGGCACGCTTCGCTTTGCCCACCCTACGCGTGCTTCAGAAGTCACCTATCGAATCACCCGCCGCGCCGCGACCTTCAGCTTCTTCGCGGCAAACAGCATTCCTTCATCCAGTGTGGCAATGAATTCCGCGGCGCTGTTGTGTGCCACCGCCAGATGCAATGCGTCCGGTGCGCGTAGCTTGGTGGAAAAGTTGGCGACGTACTGCTGCGCCAGCGTGAAGTCATTGGCAGTCGGCATCAGCGCGACCAATGCATCGACGACCATCGCGTCAAACTCGGCGATCAGCTTCCGGCCTTGCGCGACCGTGATCGTATCCATGCGTACATCGCGCGAGATGAGACTGGAAAATTCGACCGACGCCCATTTGCTCACCGCCAGCGTGCCGGCCGACTGCCGCGCCAGAAATGCGGCGACTTTCGATGACGTAGCCTCTTCGCGGAATAGCGGTGTCAGAAAGCTGGTATCGAGATAGATCATTCCGCGTCGCGAAGCACGCGCAGCGCTTCGGCGCTGCTACCTTTGCGCGCGGGAACTTGCTGTCGCAACTTGGCCAGACGCGCCAGCGGCAATGCCTGCTTGACGGCGTTGGCAGGCAGTACGCGCGCCACCGGGCGACCATGGCGTGTGATTACCACTTCCTGGCCTGATTCCACCGTGTTCAGTAATTCGCTTAAATGCGCTTTGGCATGTGCCAGACTCATCGCATGCATGGTATCTCCTTGTTTGTGGCCTCATAATTTGACCATAATTATGGTCAAAGTTTACGCTTCTGCTCCTGCAATTGCAAGCTGCAAGCCGTGCCCAACATTGCGTCCATGAAGCCCGATTAACCCAACAAACCAATTCAAGCCGCCACAAACCCCGCCAACTTCGCCGCTCTCGCATCAAAAGTCGCCGTCGCCCGACATCCCAACCTTTTGTTCTGCGCGCCGATCAAGCAGTCGGCAAAATCCGCAACGCTATCCCTCCAGACAAAAAGTGCTGCCTCGATGGCCGGTTCATCCTCAAATTGAACATCGGTCGCATCAAGCAACCCGGAAATGGCGGCGATGATCTCAATTTTTGACAAGTTGTATCGACTGCGCAGCACCCACTCGGTTTCCAGTAGCACCAACTGGCTGACGAATACGCGTCGGCCCGTTGCAACTTCGCGTTTGATGAGCTTTCGAGCCTTCTCGAACTGCGACTCGTCGTCCCGAACGAGAAAACGAACCAGAACATATGTGTCTATTCCGAGCATTGCGCTACCGCGATAACCGCTCGACAGGAATCGGTGCTTGCCCTTTCTTTCGCAGCATGCCCGCAAGCTCGGTGACGCTTTTAGTTTTTACCCGCATGACCACAGTCGCATCCGGCATGAGTGTGAAGGTCATCCGGTCGCCCGGTTTCATCCCAAGGCTATCGCGGATCTCCTTTGGGATCGTTGTTTGACCTTTGCTGGTCAGGGTTGCATCGTTTGGCATGGCACGCTCCGTTTTTCCTTACGTATTTAAGTATAGTAAGGAGATGTCGAAAATGCAATGCACGCGGTGCACTCGAGTAGAAGCCGTCTTGGTCTCGTGGCGCTCGGTTCGGCCCCTGACACCCTGGAACGCGGGTTGTAGGATGGGTGGATCGAAGCGATACCCATCATTTCCGCAGCCAACCGCGATGGGTATCGCTTCGCTCCACCCATCCTACGTCTGTGTGCTGTTTGCCCGCGCCTTCATCATCAACGACAACCCCGCCATTAACGAAATCACCCCGCCTGCCAAGATGAACGGCGCTTTGACGTGATAGGTTTCTGCAATCGCGCCGCCGGAGGCCATACCGATGCCGATGCCGGTGATGATGAACGTTGATGACCAGGTGAATGCTTCGGTGGCGTATTTTGTCGGCGCGAGCTGGGTGATGAGCAAGGTCTGCGCGGTGAGCGCCGGTGCGATGCAGATGCCGGCCAGGAATGCAACCATGGCAAACAACGCGTTTTGGTCAACGATGCCGTGCAGGAACAGCGGGATCGACATGATGGCGAGTGAAATCGTGAATTGCCGCTCGAACGAATTCTTGAGATGCAGGGCGCCGTAGATGAATCCGCCGACCGCGCTGCCGATCGAGTTCAGCGCCAGCAGAATGCCGCCGAACGCGACCCATCCCAGCGATGTGGCGTAGGCGGGATAGCCGACTTCCATCAGTCCAAAACAAAACGTCAGGCCGAAGGTGAGGCTGAAAAGCGCGACCAGTTTTGAATCGGTCAACGGCCCCATCAAGTGACGTTCCACCGGCGCTTCGCGTTGCCAGTATTTCAGGAAAGGGGAGGCGAAAAATATCAACACCGCTGCGGCCGACAGCGCAATCACCATCGCGAGCGCCGCGCGCGCGTTGGTGCCGGCAACGACCGCCGCGACCAGCAACGGGCCGACGGTGAAATTTATTTCGATCATGATCGAATCGATCGAATATGCCATCTTGCGGTTCTGATCATCTGTGAATCGATGCCGCCAGGTGGTGCGGGTGAGTATCGTCACGGGCGGCGCACAAAAGCCGGCGATGGCGGCGATGGCCATGAGCGACGGCGTGCTTGCGCCATTGAGGGCGGCGGCATACAGCGCGATCAGCAGCAGCGGATGCAAGGTGCCGGTCACGATCAAGGGTGTCCTCGGGCCGATGCGATCCACCAGGCGGCCCAACACCGGTGCCGCGACCGCCATAGCGACAAAGAACGCGCCGACAATCGATCCCGCATCTTTGAAATTGCCGATGGTCTCGCGCATGAACAACAATATCGCGAGCGCATTCATGCCGACCGGCAGACGTGAAAGCCAGGCGGTCGCGATCATCATCGGAATATCCGGCAGCCGCAGGAAATCTCGGTACGGCGAAACCATCGCCGCAATCGATTGCTTCATAGATTACCCGGCAGAGTTTTTCTCAAGAATCGCCACCGTGAGTCGCGAAATGCACACCAGTTTTCCGGCGTCGTCGGTAATTTTGATTTCCCAGATATGCGTGGTGCGCCCGCGATGTATGGCACGTGCCACACCAGTGACCCAGCCATCCTTCACGCCGCGAACGTGGTTGGCGTTAATCTCAATGCCGACGACGTAGTAGCGATCCGGATCGACCGACAGGCCCGCACCGGTGCTGCCCAGCGTTTCAGCGAGTGCGAGCGAGGCACCGCCGTGCAATAGTCCATACGGCTGATGCGTGCGCGCATCCACCGGCATTCGCGCGGTGACATGGTCATCGCCAATCTCGGTGAACTCCATGCCGAGATGGCCGATCAACGTTTTCGAGCTTTGATTGAGTTGTTCGAGTGTGGCTTGGGTGAACCAGATATTTTTTGTCATGAGATTGCTTTTTTTGCGGTGAGTCAAAGGCCATTGATTTCGGTGCAAGCCAGGAATATCGTCAGCCTGACCTGAATGGAACTTACGTTGACTGTCTCCCCGGCGCAGGCCCATAAGCGCTAACTTAATCAAGAAAACCGTCAATATTACGTTGTCATCCTGAGCGTAGCGAAGGATCTTGTTCATGCGACGAGATCCTTCGCTACGCTCAGGATGACAGTCGTATTTTCAAGCACGGCCTATTAAGTTAGCGCATATGCGCGCAGGCCGCGGGCCAATCCAAATTTTGCACCGACCCGCACAACCATTAGGCCCCGGCCTGCGCCGGGGAGACAATGTTAGAGTCTCACTTTGAGTTTCTATTCGCCCTGCAAAGAGTCAAAAACCTGCAAAGTAAATGCCATCCCATCCTGACGCCTGACTTGATCCGCAGTCAGGATGGCAAAAGCATCAAACTAAGATCCAAACGCATTCAACCCCGTCTGCGCGCGCCCAAGAATCAGCGCATGCACATCATGCGTGCCTTCGTAGGTGTTGACCGCTTCCAGATTCAGCATGTGGCGGATCACATGGTATTCATCGGCGACGCCGTTGCCGCCATGCATGTCGCGCGCCATCCGGGCGATGTCCAGCGATTTGCCGCAGCTATTGCGCTTCACAAGCGAAATCATTTCGGGCGTGGCGCGGCCTTCATCGAGCAAACGCCCCACGCGCAGTGAACCTTGTAACCCCAGCGTAATTTCGGTCTGCATGTCGGCCAATTTTTTTTGAATCAATTGCGTCGCTGCCAGCGGCTTACCGAACATCATTCGATCCATCGTGTATTGCCGCGCCGCGTGCCAGCAAAATTCGGCCGCGCCCAAGGCACCCCAGGAAATGCCGTAGCGCGCCTTATTGAGGCAACCGAACGGACCTTTGAGGCCTTTCACGTTTGGCAGCAAATTTTCTTCCGGCACGAATACGTCATCCATGACGATTTCGCCGGTGATAGACGCGCGCAAGGAAAATTTGCCCTCGATTTTTGGTGCCGATAATCCCTTCATGCCTTTTTCCAGCACAAAGCCGCGGATGGTGTCACCGTCTGACGTGTCTTTCGCCCACACCACAAACACGTCCGCCACGGGTGAATTGGTGATCCACATTTTTGCGCCGTGCAATTGATAGCCGCCGTCGACTTTTTTAGCACGCGTGATCATCGATCCCGGGTCGGAGCCGGCGTTGGGTTCGGTCAAGCCGAAACAACCGATCAATTCACCGGTCGCCAATTTGGGCAACCACTTTTCACGCTGCGCCTCGTTGCCATATGTGAAGATCGGATGCATCACCAATGAGGATTGCACACTCATCGCCGACCGGTAGCCGGAATCGACACGCTCGACTTCGCGCGCGATCAGACCGTAGCAAACGTGGTTCACGCCGGCGCAGCCGTAGCCGTCAATGGTGGAACCCAAAAAGCCGAGGGCGCCCATTTCATTCATGATCTCGCGGTCGAATTTTTCTTCGCGGTTCGCCTTCAGAATCCGCGGCATCAGTTTTTCCTGACAATAGGCGCGCGCCGAATCGCGCACCATGCGCTCCTCGTCGGTCAGTTGATCGTCGAGGAGAAGGGCGTCATCCCATTTGAATTGGGGTTTTAAGTCGTTGGGTTTCATGGCGGAAATATTGAGCGTGAAAGACGCTCATTTTACGCCGATGCTTTGCGGGCGAGGTTTGGCGATCCGTTGCGCGGCCTCGGACGACAGGTTCAGTGAACTGAAAACTGATTCACGGTGGCGGGCGGCAGTACTGCTGATATAGCACCTCAATCACCGCCAGCGCCTCTTTGCTGGCAATCGAGTAATAGATCCATTTGCCATCGCGCCGGGTGGATACCAAGCCTTCGTCGCGCAGCACGCCCAACTGTTGCGAGAGCGTGGGTTGATGAATGTCCAGTGCGGTTTCGAGTTCGCTCACGCAGCGCTCGCCCTGCGAAATTTGGCATAGCAACAATAATCGATCGCGGTTCGACAGCGTTTTGAGCAGGCCGCAGGTACGGTCCGCCGCGACGCGCATGGCGTTCAGGTTGAGGTCATTGGCGGGAATCTGCATCGATGTTTGTCCTTTATCAATATATTCTTCAACAATATATTGAAAATGTAACTGAACGTCAATATAATACTAATTAATATAATGTAAATTAATTAGTTATAAAGTGAAAAATGAGTAATTTCAATAAAATACAGCTTATATCTCTCCTAGTTTATGTCATCGAGTCGATGGCATTTGCAGGCTTTTTGTCGACTACCGCACACGCGCAATTGGCCACAAGTGTTGCCAGATCGACGAACCAGTCACCATCCAGCAGTTTTGACGGGGTCGTCGAAGCCGTCCGTCAAACCGTGGTCGCGGCGCAAGTGTCGGGCGCGGTGGTTGAGCTTCAGGTGAAGGCCGGTGACCGTGTGAAAATGGGGCAAGCGCTGGCGCGACTGGATTCCCGTGCCGCCGATCAGACCGTCACCGCCAGCCACGCCCAAGTGCGCGCGACGCGCGCCGCACTGGAGGTCGCGGCAAAAGACTTCGCGCGGCAAAAACTCCTGTTCGAAAAACGCTTTATCAGTCAGGCTGCGTTGGATCAGGCGGAGGCCATTTACAAATCGGCGGAAGCCCAGGTCGCCGCGCAAATTGCCCAGACCGGTGCCGCACGATCGCAATCGGACTTCTACGTTTTGCGCGCGCCGTACGCAGGCGTTGTCGCTGATGTATCGATCGTGCTGGGCGATATGGCGATGCCGGGCCGCCCCATTCTCACGCTCTATGATCCGGCGTTGATGCGGGTCACGGTATCGATTCCGCAAACGATCGATACCTCGCGGCAAATGCAACAAAGCGCCAAAGTGGAATTTCCGGGCGCAGCCGGCGCGCTGAAGTGGATCACACCGACAGGTGTCACGGTACTACCGGCCTTGGACCCCAACACCCACACGGTTCAGTTGCGTCTCGACCTGCCCGCCGCCACAGCAAACGGCGCTGGCACCGTAAACGCCGTACCGGGAATGTTTGCGCGTGTTTGGCTGGAAGGTGCCGGCGGTGATGCGACGCGGGTGTTTATCGACGCGAAGTCAATTTTCCGGCGTGCCGAAATGACCAGTGCCTATGTGCTCGATCCCGCCGGCAAGCCGATGCTGCGGCAAATTCGCGTTGGCCGGGTGGTCGGCGATTCGATCGAAGTCCTCAGCGGCATCACGGTCGGCGAGCGTGTTGCGACGGATCCACAAGCTGCGGCACGGGTTCGCTGATGAGTACCCGGCTTGGCGTGTCCGGTCGCACGGCCGCCACTTTCCTGGGCGCGCAGATCACGCCGCTACTGGCACTGACACTGCTGTTGCTTGGCGCATTCGCAGTGTGGGTTACGCCGCGCGAGGAAGAGCCGCAGATCAATGTGACGATGGCGAACGTGCTCATTGCGTTTCCCGGCGCGTCGGTTCGCGATGTCGAGCAGATGGTGGCGACACCGGCCGAACAGGTGCTATCGCAAATTGCCGGAATCGAACATGTGATGTCGGTGTCGCGGCCCGGCATGGCGATCATTACCGTGCAATTCAAAGTCGGCGTGCCGAGAATCGATGCGCTGGTGCGCCTCTATGACGCCGTGAACAGCAATGCCGACTGGCTGCCGAAAGGACTCGGCGTACTCGACCCGTTGATCAAACCAATGGGCATCGACGATGTGCCCATTGTGGCCCTGACACTGTTCAGCAAGACAGCGAGCACCTTCGATCTGGAGCGTGTGGCGCACAGTATCGAGGCCGACTTGAAACGCGTTGCTGGCACGCGCGAAGTGCGCACCATCGGCGGCCCCGGTCGCGCAATCATGATCGAGATCGATTCCGCCCGCATGTCGGGCAGCGGCGTAACCGTTGCCGATTTGCGGAGCGCATTGCAGTCGGCCAATGCCGGCATGCCGGTGGGCAATTTGCTGTCGGGCAATCGTGCGGTGGCCATTGAATCGGGCCCGTTTTTTGAAAGTGCGGCGGATATTGCGGAGCTGGTGGTGGGCGTGCGTAGCGGCAAACCGGTCTTCCTGCGCGATGTCGCCAACGTGCGCGATGGCCCACCGCCGTCCACGCAGATGGTTTGGCACGGCACAGCAGGTGCCAACGGCACCGAATCTCCGGCGGTGACGATTGCCATCACCAAAAAGCCCGGCGAAAACGCGATCGACGTATCCAGCGCCGTGATGCGCCGCGTTGAATCGCTGAAAAATACTGTCATCCCCGCCGACGTTGAAGTGAGCGAGACTCGCAATTACGGTGCCACCGCCAACGACAAGGCGCAGAAGCTGATCACCAAACTCCTGTTTGCAACGGTCTCGGTGGTGGCATTGGTGTTCATCGCACTGGGCCGCCGGGAAGCCGCTATCGTCGGCACGGCGGTGATACTTACCCTTGCGGCCACACTGTTCGCATCGTGGGCGTGGGGGTTTACGCTCAACCGTGTGTCGCTGTTCGCGCTGATTTTTTCCATCGGCATTCTGGTCGATGACGCGATCGTGGTGGTTGAAAATATTCACCGCCACCAACAGTTGCATCCGGAAAAAACACTGGCCGAGCTGATTCCCGGCGCGGTCGATGAAGTCGGCGGCCCGACCATCCTGGCGACCTTTACCGTGATCGCGGCGCTGTTGCCCATGGCGTTCGTGTCAGGGCTGATGGGGCCGTACATGAGTCCGATCCCGATCAACGCGAGCATGGGCATGCTGCTCTCGCTCGTCATCGCGTTCGTGGTAACACCCTGGTTGGCCCGGCTGTGGATGAAGCCCGCCGATGCCGATGCGTCGCACGCCGTGTCGTCATTGACGCGAAAACTGGCACCCTTGTTCCAGCGCGTGTTCGCACGATTGCTCGATGATGCAAAAGGCACGCGTGCGCGGCGGGTGTTGGGCATTGGCGTGCTGGTATTGATCGCATTGTCGCTGCTGCTACCGGCGGTCGGGCTGGTGCGCCTGAAAATGCTGCCGCTCGACAATAAATCCGAATTCTCGGTGATGGTGGATATGCCCGCCGGCACGCCGCTGGAAAAAACGGCGGCGGTGTTGCGTGAACTGGGGGCGCATCTTGCAACAGTGCCGGAAGTGGTGAACTACCAGGCTTATGCGGGCACGGCCGCTCCCATCAATTTCAACGGGTTGGTGCGTCAATACTACTTGCGCGCCGGAGGCGAGGTCGGCGAAATTCAGGTCAACCTCGTCGACAAACACCAACGAAGCGAGCAAAGCCATGCAATTGCGACGCGTGTGCGACCGGCGTTGCAGGAAATCGGCCAGCGCTTCGGCGCAAATGTGAAAGTGGTTGAAGTGCCGCCCGGCCCGCCAGTGCTGGCGCCGATTGTGGCCGAAGTGTATGGCCCGGAAGCCGACGGTCGACGGGAGGTGGCAAAGAGGATCCGCGCCATCTTCGAGAAAACCGCGGGTGTGGTCGATGTCGATGACAGCAGTATTGCCGCCGCCCCACGCACCATATTGTTGGTGGATCGGCGCAAAGCGGCGTTGATGGGCGTTACGCAACAGCAGATTGTGGAAATATTGCGTACCGGCCTAAATGGCGAAGCCGCGACATCCCTGCACGATGGCAGTAAATATCCGGTGGCCGCAACAATTCAGTTGCCGGCCGAACTTCATGGCGACTTGACGGCGCTGCTGCAACTATCAGTCCGCACGACCGTCGGCAAACTGGTACCGATTCGCGAATTGGTGACGGCCAGCGATACGCTGCGCGAGCAACCGATTTATCACAAAGATTTGCATCCGGTGAATTACGTTGTCGGCGACATGGCCGGCAAAGTGGATAGCCCGCTATATGGCATGTTTGCGATGCGCGCGGAAATCAACGCGATCACCACACCGCAGGGGGGCGCGATGAAAGAGTATTTCATCGCCCAACCGGAGGACGCCTATCGGGACTATGCGGTGAAGTGGGACGGAGAGTGGCAGATTACTTACGAAACGTTTCGCGACATGGGGTCCGCCTATGCGGTCGGCCTTATCCTGATCTATCTGCTGGTGGTCGCGCAATTCGGCTCGTATCTCACACCGCTCATCATCATGGCGCCGATTCCGCTGACTATCGTCGGCGTGATGCCGGGCCACGCGCTGCTGGGCGCGCCGTACACGGCCACCAGCATGATCGGCATGATTGCGCTGGCCGGGATCATCGTCCGCAATTCAATACTGCTGGTCGATTTTATCAACCTGCAGGTGCGCGATGGCGTGGCGTTCAAGGAGGCCGTCGTGCAATCTGCCATCACTCGCGCCCAGCCGATTTTGCTGACAGGGCTCGCCGCGATGATGGGGGCCTTTTTCATACTTGACGATCCCATTTTCAACGGCCTCGCGATCTCGCTGATATTCGGCATTTTTGTCTCCACCATTCTGACCTTGGTGGTGATTCCGCTGTTGTATTTCATCGCCTACCGGAAACGGCTTGGATTCACTGCAGTTTCATCACCTGAAGGAGAAATGGCATGACCACATGGAGAGTTGTTCGCATAGTCGCAGGATTTTTTATTTTGCTTTCGCTGGCATTTGGGGTTCCCGGCAGCCCGGTTTTCATAAACGAATGGTGGCTCGCGTTCACCGCCTTTGTCGGTGCCAATCTGTTGCAGAGCGGTATTAGCAAGTGGTGTCTGATGGAATCGTTGTTGCGCAAATTTGGTGTTCAGTCTGGTTGTTAAATTCGCACCTCCTTGAAAGTGAGCCCGATGCGCGACACCGTAGAACCAATTTTCCAAAATAGAAAAGTCAAGCGCTGGCGAGGTATCCAGCGGCAAAGTGCTCTAGACACCGCGCCAACTATGGTTCTTGCATTCATTGTGCGGGCAACGCACAATCTAGCGTTGCACACTTAAGGCACCGACATCATGTCACGGAAAAACACCCGTATCACCGCTGAAGATCTGTGGAAAATCGAGCGACCGGCTTCGCCCTCGCTATCGCCGGATGGTTCACAGGCCTGCGTCGCCCTGACCCGCTTCGATATGAAGGAAAACAAAGGTGCTTCGCATTTGTGGCTGCTCTCGACGTTTGGTGGCGACGCGAGGCCGTTGACGCAATGCGGCGAACGGGACGGCCAGCCGCAGTGGTCGCCCGATGGTTCGACGATCGCATTCGTGGCCAAGCGTGGGCAAGTGGGCGAGGGCAAGCCCGCCGACGAAGAGCCGCAAATTTATTTGATCGCGCCGGACGGCGGCGAAGCGCGGCGGCTCACCAACTTGGCGACGGGCACCTCGGCTATCAAATGGTTCGCCGATGGCACCAAGCTCACGTTCATATCGATGGTGTGGCCGGATTTGAAGAGCGCCAAGGATCAGGCCAAGCGATTGAAAGAGCGGAAAGACGACAAGGTGAAAGCGCATGTGGTCGAGCACACGGTGTTTCGCCATTGGGATCATTGGTTGTCCGATGGCCGTGTGCCGCGCGTGCATGTGGTGGACGTGAAGTCCGGTCGATGTGAGGATCTGTTTGCGGGAACCCACTATGAATTGCCGGTGTTCGACACCGGCGCTGCCGACTACGATCTCGCGCCCGACGGCCAGCACATCGCCTTTTGCTTCAATCCCAACGCGGATCGGCGCGGCGATCAGGAGCATCATATTGTCGAGCTCAACATCAAGTCGGGCAAATCGAAAAACCTGACGGTGGCTTCGGGCTATTCGCACTACAACCCTGCGTATTCGCCGGACGGAAAATCGATTGCCCTGTTGATGGCGAATTTTCGGCGCTCGGTCGATGACGACAACAAGGTCGGCTTGATCGATCGGAAGAGCGGCAAGGTCTCGCAATGGTCGGCTTGGGATCGATTGGTGAACGCGCCGCTGCGCTGGGCGGCGGATGGCAAGAGTGTGTATTTCACGGCCGACGAACACGCGCGTGTGAGCGTCTGGCGGCTCGCGTCGCATGCAAAGAAGCCGGTCAATGTTGCCCAGGGCGGCACGGTCAGCGAATTCGATGTGAAGGCGAATACGCTTTGCTTCGTGCGCAACAACATGTCCGCGCCTGGCAGGGTATTTGCGGCCGAGGCGGATGGCGGCAACGCCCGCGCCATCGAAGACTTCAACGACGCGATGATGGCGAAATTCAAGTTCGGCGACGTGCGTGAATTCACCATCAAGGGCTGGAACTTTGATCCCGTGCAAATGTGGGTGGTGTATCCGCCCGATTTCGATGCGAAGAAAAAATGGCCGCTCGTACACAACATCCACGGCGGCCCGCACGCGAACTGGGGCGACAATTTTCATATGCGCTGGAACAACCATGTCTTCGCTGCGGCAGGTTATGTGGTGGTGTGCGTGAACTATCACGGCTCGCAGGGCTGGGGCAATAAATTTACCGAGTCCAACAACGGTGCCTGGGGAACCAGGGAGCATGCGGATGTCGAGGCAGGCACCGATTTCATGCTGAAGCAGGGATACATCGACGCCAAACGTATGGCCGCGACCGGCGGCAGCTACGGCGGCAAGATGGTGGCGTGGATGAATGGCCGCAATGGCGCGTCGAAACGTGGTGACCGCTATCAAGCCTATGTCTGTCATGCCGGCTGCTTCGATTGGGTGTCAATGTATGCGGGCGACGCGGGCTATTGGTTCAAAACCTCTTGGAAGGCAACCTACTGGGATGACCCCGCGAAATTCGCCGCGCAAAATCCCTTGAGTTTTGCGAAGCACATGAAGACGCCGACGCTGGTGATTCACGGTGCGCTAGATTATCGGGTGCCGGATGCGCAAGGCTTGATGTACTACAGCACCTTGAAAACGCTGAACGTGCCGGCGCGATTGGTGTTTTTCCCCGACGAGAATCATTGGATTCTGAAGCCGCAGAATTCGCGCTTGTGGTACCAGGAATATTTTGCGTGGCTCAAGAAGTACATTGGAGCCGGGCCGACAAAGAAGAAATAGCCCAACCCGTAGGATGGGTGGAGCGAAGCGATACCCATCAAATCGCCATCGATGCATTGATGGGTATCGCTGCGCTCCACCCATCCTACGTTTATGCGACATCAATCATTGAAGAAATCATGCCCGTCACCGCCCTCAATCACTATAATCTTCGCGCGCCACAACCTTTGCTTGACGCAATCCGCGATTTCTATTGCGATGTCGTCAGCCTGAAGGTGGGTGCCCGGCCGCCCTTCGATTCGGTCGGCTATTGGCTCTATGCGGGAGCCGACCCGATCCTGCACCTGGTGGTGGCGCGCGCGGATGAAAAGCGCGGAGCGGGGGAGTACGGCACCTTCGATCACGTCGCGTTCACCTGCCAAGGGCGGCGCGAAATAGAAATGCATCTGCGCGCACGCGGCGTTGCATTTCGCGTCGCGGAAGTGCCGGGTGCCGGGCAGGTGCAATTCTTTCTGAAAGATCCGGCCGGCAATGGGGTGGAATTGAATTTTGCGGCGGGTGATCAGGATTCCTAAATCCGTTTTGCGCGGCCCGACGGGATGACTGCGTCGGTGCGGGAATTATCCAAAGCTGGCGGTCATGTGCAATGCATTCCCCGTCGCCACTTGCAACACACCGGATCGATTTCCGAACGTGAAAAGATATAAGCGCCGCTTATAGAGCTAGTGTTTCGCTCTATTGAGGCGAAAACGCGTATCGCGAATACTCTCGACGAAGACGGAATCCGCCGCAGCCGGTTCACCAATCACTCGAGGGGAAACAACCATGACCATGGAAACGATATTGTCTCGTTCCGTTCGTTCAATGTTTTTAACGCGCGCCGCGAAACCGATGACGATATCGACCGCGCTGATGCTTTCAATGTTGATAGCCGGCGAGGGGGCCGCCCAAGTCGCACCGGTTGCGAAAGACGTCGCGAAAGATACGGACAGCCTGGAGACGCTGGTCGTGACCGGATCCCGCTTCAGCAGCCGCATCGTGAGCGATTCGCAGACACCGATCGATCTCATTTCCGGCAAGGATCTGGCGAACGGCGGCCAGACACAACTGCAGACGGCGCTGAAAACGGTTGTGCCGTCGTTCAGTGTTTCCGCGCCGGCGACGGCGGGGGCGCTTGACTTCACCAGTTCCCCCACGCTGCGCGGCCTCGGGCCGGGCGACCTGTTGCTGCTGTTGAACGGGAAGCGCCGACATTCCACGGGTGCCCTCAATCTGAACAATCAGATCGGCCGCGGCGATGTCGGCTACGACTTCAACACGTTGCCGGCGGCCGCGATCGGTCGCATCGAAGTCTTGCGCGACGGCGCGTCCGCGCAATATGGTGCCGACGCGGTTGCGGGTGTGTTGAACGTGGTGCTCGACAAATCTCTCGGTGGCAGCGCGAGCCTCATGGCCGGCGTGACCGATGAAGGCGATGGCCGCATGCAGGAACTCAACGCGGCACTCGGGGTTCCGCTGGGAAATGATGGCGTGATTCGAACCACCTTCCGGTATCAGGATCGCGAGCGCAGCAATCGCGCCTTGCCGGACACTCGCCAGCAATATTTCGGCTCAAACGGCACCCGCGCGATTTCCGGTAATTTTGGTTCCGGCACCGGCTTGACGCCCGCCAACGGTACGCTCGATCCGCGCGAAGCCACCTTCAACCGCAACGTCTTTTGGCTCGGCGACGCGCCCAATCATTCGAGCACCATTTTTATTAACGCCGAAAAACCAATGGGCAGCGGAGGCACTTTCTACGCCTTCGGCGGGTACAGCAAACTGAGCGGCGATTCACAAGGCTTTTTCCGCCGCCCAGGCGACAACAACACCGTGCGCGCAATCCATCCCAACGGATTTGAGCCGCAACAGCGCTCCATATTTGAAAATCTCTCGATTGCGTTGGGCACAAAGGGCGACAATTTCGGCGGATTCGCCTGGGATTTGTCGACCCAGTTTGGGCAGAGCAAGATCGACAACGACATTTACAACTCGAACAATCCGTCTCTCGGTGCTGCAAGCCCGACTGCCGCGTATCTTGGCGGCACAAAATTTGGGCAATGGACGAATAACCTCGATTTGACGCGTGATTTGCAAATCGGCGCGGGCGGCACAACCCGGCTTGCGCTCGGTGCCGAATACCGCAAGGAATTCTTTGAAGCGGTTGCCGGCGAGCCGGCCAGCTTTCGCAATGGCGGCATTGCGGTCCTCGATGGCCCTAATGTGGGCGCATTGGCATCGGTCGGCATCCAGCCGCTCGCGGGCCTGACGCCGGGTGATGCGGCCGACGCCCAACGCAACAGCTTCGCCGTATATTCCGAATTGGAAAAAGATATTTCGAAAGACTGGGTGGTCACCGGAGCGGCCCGATTCGAGCGCTTTTCCGATTTTGGCAACAGTAGCACCGCCAAATTATCGACGCGCTTGAAAATCTCCGATGGCGTCGCGCTGCGCGGGTCGGTCAGCAGCGGCTTTCGCGCGCCCAATCTTGCGCAATCCTATACCAGCACGACAACGGTGACATTTTTGTCGGGCAATCCGGTAAATCTGCGGCTGTTTCCGGTTGCCGATCCGATCGCACGATTGCTCGGTGCGACCGACTTGCGGCCCGCGAAGTCCAAGAATGGCTCGGTCGGAATGGTGATCACGCAGGGTGCCTTTGCCGTGACCACCGACATTTACCAGATCGATATTCGCGACCGCCTCGCGTTGTCCTCGACCTTTCAGGATGTGCGCGTGACGAATCTTCTCGCGAGCAAGGGTTTTCCAGGCATCGGCGCGGTCAGCTACATGACCAACGCCATCGACACCAAAACCAAGGGCGTGGATTTGACGTCCAGCTATCGCCATGTGATGAAGGATCAAGGGGCCTTGACGGTGACCGCCGCAGCGAATTACAACAAGACCACCATCAAGCGCATTTCGCCGACGCCTTCGCCGTTGAGCGACTTGGGCATTGTCACGCCGCTCTACGACCTCACACAACAGGTACGCCTGACGGACGCCTCGCCCCGCGACAAATACGTGCTGGGCCTCAATTGGAAGCAAAGCAACTTCTTTTCGGTGAATCTGAACATCGTCCGTTACGGCGAGGATTCGGCGGTCGCCTTCACCAGCTTGACGCCGACGCAAATCGCGGCGGTAACGCCGGGATATAACGTCCGCCTCGCGCCGACCGCAACGGTGGGGGCGAATTCCCAAGTGATTCAAACGTTCGGCGCAAAAGTTCTCGCCGATTTGACCACCAATTTTCAGTTTGGAAAACTCGGTCTCACCGTCGGCGTGAACAACCTGTTCGATGTTTATCCGGACAAGAATATCGCCTCAACGCCGGCGAGCGTGGCGGCGGGCACCAATGGATCCGACAACGCGGGTATCTTCCCGTACAACTACATTTCGCCGTTCGGCTATATCGGCCGCTCGATGTTCGCGAAGCTGGAGTACAAATTTTGAGCACGGCGCGGACGCGGTGACGTTGACGCGAGGAGGTCGAGGCCAGGCGTTCGTTTTCGAAAACGCGCGCCCGGTCGAGTCAGCGCTTCCTGGCGCCCAACACTTCTTGCAGCCGTTTCATGTCGGCGTTCATTTGTATCCGCATGATTTTCAGCAGTTCCTTGGCATTTTCCGAGAGTGGAATGCCGGGACGGAAAATCAGCAGGCCGGTAAAGCTGATGTCGATCGACATGGGCTTGATCGCCAATCCGCGTTGCGCATAGTCGAGCGCGATGATGGGATGCGCCATACCGATGCCGACACCGCGCAGCGCCAGTTCGCAGACCGAATGCGAATAGGGCGTTTCGATGATCGGCCTCAATTCCTTGCGGGTTTCGCCGAGAGCCTGCTCGAGCCGGCGGCGGCTGGCATCCTCCGGGTTCAGGGCAATGAATGGGTAGCTCGCCAAGTCGTCGGGAGACAAGATTGCCTTATGCACCAGCGGGTGCGTATCCGGCATCACGATCACGCCCGGCAGGCTCATGAACTTGGAATGCTCCAAACCGACCACCGACAACTCATCGGCCATCAATCCGAAATCAATCCCGCCTGAGAGAACTTTCTGATGCACATCGCGAGAACTCATGATCTGGAACGACATCTGAATGCCGCGTTTTTCAAGATCGAACGCAGCGATCGCCCGCGGCATGAATCCCGTGCCGAGCGCCGGGAAAGACGCGATCGAGAGTCGTCCCAGCCCAAAGGTTTTCAAGGTGCGGATCCGATGTTTGATGCTTTCAAAACCGGCAAAACACAGATCAACTTCAATCAGCAATGCCAACGCCTCCTGGGTCGGAACCAGACGCCCCCTGACGCGTTCGAACAATCGAAGCTCCGATTCGTTTTCCAGTTTCTTGATCGTTTGACTGACGGCGGGTTGGGAAATGTTCAGCAACATTGCCGCTTTGCTGGTGCTTCCCGCCTGCATGACGGCTCTGAATACTTCGATTTCGCGCATTTCCATGGATATAAGTCCTGCTTATTGAGTTAGGCAATTATGCGGTTGAGCGGACCATTGAATTTAAAGATACTACCTTTACCGCGCAATCCGGCGGCTCGGCGGATTGTGCGCAACCCGCACGGCGCGGGCGCATCGCGGCGCAAGAATAGACGCCAAATTACCGTTGATCCCCCAAGCAGGGCGGATAGGAAGAAATGAAGACCGTCAAAGACAAAACTGAATCCAACAGGGGCGGGCAAGGCTTCAATGCCTTGAATCTCCCGGTTCATCGCGCGTCGACGATTGTTTTCGATTCGACGCAATCATTTCTGTCGCGCAAGTCGCAGTTGTTCGACGGGTTCTCCTATGGCCTTTATGGCACGCCCACCACCAAAGCCCTCGAAGAACAAATTGTACTGATCGAAGGCGGAAAACGCGCGTTGCTATTGCCCTCCGGATTGGCCGCGCTGACCCACGCCTTGTTGGCGTTCCTCAAGTCTGGCGATCATGTGCTGGTCGCGGATTGCGTGTACGGGCCGACGCGCGCATTCTGCGAATCCACCCTCGGCAGCCTGGGGATCGGCGTGACTTTTTTCTCGGCGGGCGCGGACAGCGTCAAAGCCTTGCTGACGCCGACAACGCGAATGGTGCTGCTCGAGTCGCCGGGCTCGTTCACCTCGGAAATTCAGGAGATCGCGGCAATTTGCGAACAAGCGCACCGCGCGAAGGCGTTGGTGTTGATGGACAACACCTGGGGTTTCGGCAATGCGCGTTTGTTTGAACATGGGGTCGATATCGTCTGCACAGCACTTTCCAAATATGCGTCCGGACACTCTGACGTCTGCATGGGTTCGGTGACGGTGAACGCGGAAGAGTTGTACCGATCGTTGAAAACATTCGTGACCGGCATGGGCAGCGGTGTTTCGTCCGATGACGCCTATTTGGTCATGCGCGGACTGAGCACGCTGGAGGTCAGGATGGCCGAGCATGCGCGGCGCGGACTCGCGTTGACGCAATGGTTGCGCGAACGGCACGAGGTCAAGGCAGTCATGAATCCGGCGGCACCCGGCGACCGCTATTTCGCCCGTTTCGGTCGCTATTTTTCCAGCGGAAACGGCCTCGTGAGCCTGGTTCTGAAGAGCCGGGATCTCGCCGCGATCAGCGCGATGATCGACGGCTTTCGGCACTTCCGGATCGGTGCGAGTTGGGGCGGAACCACCAGTCTGGTCGCGCTCGGCGATTTGTCGAATGCGCGCAGTGTTGAACCGCACCCCGAGGGCAGCTACATCATGCGCCTGCACGTTGGGCTTGAGCCGATCGAGCTCCTGTACGAAGATCTGCGGGAAGGGTTCGCGCGCTTGAAGGCCTTCGACTCGCGGCGTGCGGCGCGAACCCCGAAGTCGGCGGCCTGACCGCGCGCCGCATCCACCTTGCAACCCGCCACCTTGCGCAATCTCGATTGCATCAACCCATTTACACAAACCAGGAATACTGCGATGCCAAACCCGTCACTCAGCCTAAAACAAAATTTACTTGCGTCCGTCGTTTTGCTCGGTGCCATGGGTACTGCGTCCGACGCATGGTCGCAAAGTGTCGTGAACAAGATCAAGGAGCGCGGCTATGTGAGTTGCGGCGCGAGCCAGGGCGCGCCGGGGCTGTCACGGCCCGATGAAAAGGGCTACTACCGGGGATTCGATTCCGATGTTTGCCGCGCCTTTGCCTCGGCGATGTTGGGCGACAAGGACAAGATTCGCTTCGTTCCATTGAATGCGGGGCAGCGGTTTCCGGCGCTGCAAACCGGTGAGATCGACATTCTTTCGCGCACCTCTACCATCACCTATTCGCGCGACACGGCCGTCAGGTTTGTGGCATTGACGCTGTACGACACCGACGGCGTATTGGTGCGCAAGAAAGACAAGATCACCAATCCCAAGATGCTCAACGGCAAAACCGTTTGTCTGCAAGGTGGCGGCAGCCTGACCGAAAACGCGATCCTCGAAACCGAGGAGCAGTACAAGATCAAGATGAAAAAAGTGTACTTTGATTCAACCATTCAGGCGCGCGACGCCTATTTCGGCGGCAGGTGCGATGCGTATGTCACCGACGGCACAGCGGCAGCCGGACAACGCGCCTCGGTCGCCAAGGATCCGAACGAGCACGACATCATCAAGGTCGGGCACACGGCGGAGCCCAACGGGGTCGCGATTGCGCGCGGCGACGACCGCTTGCACGACATCGTGCGCTGGACGGTGAACTCGCTGGTGTGGGCCGAGGCGCATGGCATCACCGCCGCGAACGTGGATGAAAAAGCCAAGGGCGGAAACACGGAGGAAAAGCGCGTGCTGGGCGGCGCAGGTTTCGGAAAAAACATCGGCTTGGACGACAAGTGGGTCTATAACGTCATCAAGCAAAACGGAAATTATGCTGAAATTTGGGATCGCAACCTCGGCAAGGATACGGCCCTGAAAATCCCGCGCGGGCTGAATGCGTTGTGGAAAAACGGTGGGCTAAATTACCCTTATCCTTGGGATTGAACCGGCGGTAATTTAAGTTCGCCGACGGTTAGTGCGCCAACGCGCGCGCAATCGCAAACTGAATGATGGCTTCATCCAATAATCCGGCATGCTCACCAATACCAAGACCCGCGCCATCGTCATACAGAGCGTACTGCTCGCACTCGTCGTCGCGGTCATCGCTTTGTTGGTGGCGACCACCATCGGAAACCTGCGTGCGCGCGGCATGCCGATTGGCTTCGATTTCTTGTCGACGTCATCGAAGCTGGTCATTTCCGAATCATTTCTAAGTTATGACTCGAGCCAGTCCTATTACTGGGCAATTTTGGTCGGCATCGTCAACACGCTTTTCATTTCGTTCCTGGTCATTGTCTTTTCAACGGTGTTGGGCTTGGTGGTTGGCCTCGCAAGGCTCAGCAGCAATCCGCTGGTCGCCGCGACGAGCAAGGTCTGGGTTGAGATTGCGCGCAATTTTCCACCTTTGGTGTTGCTGATTTTCTTGTACTCCCTGTGGTGGAAGGTGTTGCCGACCGCCGGCGAAGCATTGGCGCTGCCGATGGGGGTGTTTCTTTCCATGCGCGGATTGAACATGCCATCAGCGACGATGGATTTCAATGCCGCAGGCGTTACCCTGATGGCAATTGCCGCCATCATTGGTGCATGGCGGTTGTTCAAGCCGGATGTCGTGCGTTGGCGGCGCGGATCATTGGCATTGTGCGGCGCGTTGTTCATCCTGGGATGGTGGCTCGCGAAGTTTCAAGTCACGCCGGAACTGCCCAGGTTCGCCGGTTCAAACTTTGAAGGCGGACTCGAACTGACCCCTGAGCTGACGACGATCCTGTTGGGGCTGACGATTTACACCACCGGCTTTGTCGCCGAAATCATTCGTGGCGGCGTGTTGTCCGTCAATCGCGGGCAGTGGGAAGCAGGGCACTCGTTGGGGCTTTCGCGCGCAAGAATTTTGCAACTCATCGTTGTGCCGCAAACACTGCGCGTCATTGTCCCCCCGCTGAACAGCCAGTACATCAATGTCGTCAAGAATTCGACACTCGCCATCGCCGTTGGGTATCCGGATTTTCTCGCGATCATGAATACCACGATCAGCAAATCCAGCCACGCTATCGAAGGCGTGTTCATCATTCTGGGCGTGTATCTGATGATCAACCTGAGTCTGTCGACGCTGGCGAACTGGTTCAATCGCCGCATCGCCATCGTCGAAAATTGAGCGGTGGCCGCCACATGAACCTTGAACTTTCCGCCCAACACCTGGGCCGATCAACCATGCGCTTCGCCAAGCCGCGGCAATGGTTCGCGCTGCTGGTCTCAACACCGTTCAATGCGGCGCTGACCGTCTTGTTTTGCGCGTTGCTTTATTTCACGGTGCCGCCGCTGATGCGATGGATGGTGTTTGACGCGGTGTTCCTCAATCCCGATCCGCAGGCCTGCCGCGATGCGAGCGGCGCGTGCTGGAGTTTTGTGCGCGCCAAATCGAGTCAACTTCTGTTCGGTATCTATCCCCCCGACGAGCGCTGGCGCCCGGCGCTTTCCTGCGCGTTGATCGTCGGCCTGCTGGCATGGTCGGTGCGGCCCTCAAGCTGGAAGCCGGCGCTGGCCGCGATATGGGTCGGCGTCATGGCGGCGATCATCTGGCTGATGGGCGGGGGCTTTGGATTGGTTCGCGTGCCGAGCACGCTGTGGGGCGGCTTGCCGGTCACGTTGATCCTGACGGTTGCGGCGATCGGACTGGGTTTCCCGATGGGGGTCATTCTCGCGCTCGGACGTCGCTCAACCATGCCCGGCGTGCGAATGTTGTGTGTGGTGTTTATCGAATCGGTGCGCGGATTGCCGCTGCTATCCATCTTGTTTGTGGCGTCGATCATGCTGCCGCTGTTTTTGCCGGAAATGCTGCTGCCGGATAAATTCTCGCGCGCACTGGTCGCATTGACGCTGTTTGCCTCCGCGTATTTTGCCGAGGTCGTCCGCGGTGGACTTCAGGCGATGCCCAGGGGGCAATATGAAGCCGCGAATTCCCTTGGCTTGCCCTATTGGCGAACGCAGCAACTCGTCATTTTGCCGCAGGCAATCAGGATCGTGATTCCGGCGCTCGCCAACACCATCATCGTCATGATCAAAAACACCAGCCTCGTCATGGTGGTGGGGCTGTTTGACCTTATCAGTTCCGGCAAGGCCGCGTTGGCGGATCCGGCCTGGCCGTCGCCGTCGGCCGAGACTTTCCTGTTCATCGGTGCCATCTTTTTCACCATCTGTTTTTGTTTCGCCCGCTTTGCGGATTTTCTCGAGCGTAAAGGCAAGACTTCCAGCCAAGGATCCCCATGACATTATCGACTTCGATGCGCCCCGGCGATGCCGCGGGCACTACCACCGACGCGGGCGATGCAGCAATACAACTCGTCGGAGTGCAAAAGTGGTTTGGCGAATTCCAGGCGCTCAAGAACATCAATCTTACGGTGCGTACCGGCGAGCGGATCGTGATTTGCGGGCCGTCCGGCTCCGGGAAATCGACGCTGATTCGCTGCGTCAATCGACTCGAAGAACATCAGGGCGGTCGCATTGTGGTGGGCGGCATTGAATTGACAGGCGATCTCAAGAAAATTGACGACATTCGCCGCGAAGTCGGAATGGTCTTCCAGCACTTCAATCTGTTTCCGCATCTGACGGTGCTTCAAAACTGCACGCTCGCGCCGATCTGGGTGAAGAAACAAACCAAGGCCCTCGCCGAGAAAAACGCCATGCTTTTTCTCGAGCGGGTCAAGATTCCCGAGCAGGCGCACAAATATCCGGGGCAGTTGTCCGGCGGGCAACAGCAACGCGTGGCCATTGCGCGGAGCCTCTGCATGAGCCCGAAAATCATGCTGTTCGATGAACCCACCTCGGCGCTGGATCCGGAGATGGTCAAGGAAGTACTGGACACCATGGTCGAGCTCGCCGAAGAGGGCATGACCATGCTCTGCGTGACCCACGAAATGGGTTTTGCGCGGCAAGTTGCCGACCGGGTGATATTTATGGATCGCGGCGAGATTATTGAGAGCAATACGCCGGAGGCGTTTTTCAGCCACCCGCAGGAGGCGCGGACCAAACTATTTTTGAGTCAGATATTGCGCTAGTTTGAGGGGCGGGCCGGCGGATGTTCAAGGCGTTCGGGCACAATTGCAACGCTGCAAATTCACGATGTAAATTCGGTGCAAATGTCTGGCGAAAAGTTTTTTCCCGCGCTTGGGCACTTTTTCGCGATAATCCTGTCCTATGCGGATGACGTTTTTCAACAAATTTTTGCTTTTTTGGATGCTGATCTGGCTACCGGTCTCGGGCGCCATGGCGGCGGTCATGCCGATTTCGGGCATGTTGGGGAAGGCGAGCGTAATCTTGGTGCCGAACGCGCCGACGAATACGCAGGAGGCCGACGTAAGCGCTGCACCGTCCGATGCGGTGACGTCATCGATGCCCTGCCATGGCTCCCAACCGGCGGGCGAGACCCCGCCATCCGGAACCTGCACGCATTGCGTGCTTTGCCACCTCGCCGTTTCATTGATGCTACCGAATTTTCCGGTGGTGCAGGGAATCGCGCCCTCGCGCGAGTATTCGACGACACCGTTGTTGTCGCATACCTCGTTTGTCCCCGATCTCGCTTCGCCGCCGCCGCGAACACGTCAATCCTGAGTTGCGGGAATCAATCGTCCATGCAGGACGGGTAGCGCGTATTTCGCGTTGCAGGCAATACGAATCGAGGACACCATGAAACAAAATTTATCGGCGAATATCGCCGTGATGTGTATTTGCATTGGCGTGGGGCCGGCGCTCGCCGCCGCCAATAGCGTGACGGAGGCGGCGGATGCGTCCGCGAAAGTACCGCCCACTGTGTATCAATCGCCGTTTTCCGACTATCGCGCAATGGGTGCGGATCTTTCCACACCGTGGAAAGACGCGAACGACACGGTGCGAAGTATTGGCGGATGGCAGGCTTACGCAAAGGAGGCAGCGGAGGCGGCCAAGGCTGCCGCCAGTAAGTCCCGGCCCGCCACTGCGCCAACGCCACCTGCGCCGTCTTCGACAAAGCCGCCCGCGCGGGCTGTGCCGCCCGGCACGTTGCCCGCGCCTCAACACAAGCACGGAGGCTGAGATGACCATTCACAATTTGCGCTCACGTTCGCAATGGCTCTGCGCGTCGCTGTTTGCATTGAGTTTGGGCGGCTGTGCGAGTTTTTCCGACGACGGTGGATTTTCGTCTGTGGCGAAATTGACCAAAGAAAAAACCGGCGCGGAAGTCAAATGGGCGCGCGCCGAACGTGATCGCGACAGCATCGCCACCCGCGTCACTGAACTGCTGGCCCAGCCGCTTTCCGTGGAAACTGCCGTGCAAATCGCGCTTCTGAACAATCGCGGTTTGCAAGCGGACTATGCCGAACTCGGCATCGCGGAAGCGAGCATGGTTGCCGCGAGTCGATTGCCGAATCCAGGCTTCAGCTACATTCACACCAAACGCGGCGATGAGATCGAAATCGAACGTGGAGTGCATTTCAATCTGATGCGCCTGCTGATGATGCCGCTCACGGCGAAGATGGAGTCGGCGCGATTTGAAGTCGCACAAAGTGCAGCGGCGTTGTCCGCCATTCGCCTCGCCGGCGAGACCCGCAAGGCGTACATTCAGGCGCTCGGCGCCGAGGAGGGTGCGCGCTACGCAATGAAGGTTCGCGATGTCGCCGAAGCCAGCGCAGAACTCGCGCGGCGCATGGCCACCGTCGGTAACTGGAGCCGATTGCAACAAGCGCGCGAGCAGGGCTTTTATGCCGATGCCGCGCTGAATTTTGCGCGCGCCGAGCAGAACCGCGTGCGCTCGCGCGAGGCGCTCACGCGCTTGCTCGGCTTGTGGGGAAATGAAACCGCGTTTGTGTTGCCGGAGCGGCTGCCCGATCTACCGACGGCGGCGGTTGAGCGGCCCGACATCGAGCAGCACGCGCTGGCTTCCCGGCTCGATGTGATGAGCGCAAAGCGCAGCGCCGCATCGCTCGCTGCGAATCTCGGTTTGAGCAAGGCGACGCGGTTCATCAATGTGCTGGAGGCCGGTGTGACGCGGGAAACGTCGAACGAAGCGCCAACGCGTCGCGGCTATGAAATCTCAATCGAATTGCCGTTATTCGATTGGGGTACATCGCGGATCGCACAAGCGGAATCGCTTTACATGCAGGCCGTGAATCGCGCCGCGGAGACCGCGATCAACGCGCGCTCCGAAGTGCGCGAAAGCTATCTCGGTTATCGCGTGACCTACGACATCGCGAAACACTATCGCGATGAAGTCGTACCGATTCGTAAACGCATCGCGGATGAAAACTTGCTGCGCTACAACGGCATGCTGATCGGCGTATTCGATTTGCTTTCTGATGCGCGTTCGCAGATATCGAGCGTGAATGCCTATATCGAATCGCTGCGCGATTTCTGGCTCGCCGAGAGCGATTTGCAAATGGCGATGATTGGCAAGCCGTCCGGCGCGGCGGCGGGTGAAATGCGCACCACCATGACGAGCGGCGCCGGCGGAGGACATTGATGATGGAAAATACAAACGCAAATCGACGAAATTTTTTCACCCAGTTGGGCATCGCCGGTGGCGCCGTCGCTGCGGCATCCGTGAGCCGCGTTGCGATGGCGGCATTGCCCGAACCGGTGATTCAAACCAAGTCCGACACCATGCCGCCGCTCGTGCCGCAAGATGGCCGCCCGTACAACCCGGTGGTCACGCTAAACGGCTGGACCTTGCCGTGGCGGATGAATCGCGGCGTGAAGGAATTTCATCTCGTCGCGGAGCCCGTGGTGCGCGAAATTTCTCCGGGCATGAAAGCGCATTTGTGGGGTTACAACGGCCAATCGCCGGGGCCGACCATCGAAGTGGTGGAGGGCGACCGCATCCGCATTTTCGTCACGAATAAATTGCCTGAGCATACGTCGGTGCATTGGCACGGGCAGCGATTGCCCAACGGCATGGATGGCGTCAGTGGCCTCACGCAAGTGCCCATCGAGCCGGGCAAAACCTTCGTCTACGAGTTTGTCGCGCGCCGGCCCGGCACCTTCATGTATCACCCGCACGCGGATGAAATGACGCAAATGGCGATGGGCATGATGGGTTTCTGGGTGACGCATCCGAAAGCACCACACCCATTGATTGAACCGGTGGACCGTGATTTCTGTTTCCTGCTCAACGCGTACGATGTCGAGCCCGGCAGCGCCACGCCGAAGGTGAACACCATGCTCGATTTCAACCTGTGGACATGGAACAGCCGCGCCTTTCCCGGAATTGACTCGCTCAATGTGAGGAAAAATGACCACGTGCGCATTCGCATCGGCAATCTGACGATGACCAATCATCCGATTCATCTGCATGGACATGAATTCACCGTGACCGGCACCGATGGCGGGCCGACACCGAAGGGATCGCGTTGGCCGGAAGTGACCACCGATATCGCCGTCGGGCAAATGCGGCAGGTGGATTTCCTGGCCGACGAAGAAGGCGATTGGGCATTCCACTGCCATAAATCGCATCACACCATGAATGCCATGGGGCACGACGTACCGACCATGATCGGCGTCGATCATCGCGAGGTAGTATCGAAAATCACTTCGCTCATTCCCGATTACATGGTGATGGGTGAACGCGGAATGGTCGACATGACGGAGATGGAAATGCAGATTCCCGACAACACACTGCCGATGATGACCGGTGCCGGGCCGCACGGCGCGGTGGGCATGGGTGGCATGTTTACGGTACTGAAAGTGCGGCGCGACCAGAAGCCGGGTGACTACACGGATCCCGGCTGGTTTAAGCAGCCACCTGGCACGCAGGCTTTTGAATGGAGCGGTGCGTTGTCCGAGCCCGCGCGTTTCAAATCGGAAGGCAGGCAATCGATGCAGACGATCGAGAAGCCCGCGAAAGATGTCGAAGTCATCGTCAAAAAACCCAATGGCGCAAGCGGCCATAAACACTGAAGGGATACACATGAAATTGAATTTATTGGCGGTATTGCTGGCGTCGTTTCTGGTTGCCGGTGGCGGCACGGCGCTCGCGCACGGCGACGGACACGACGACAAGAAAACCACGGCAGTCAAAAAGGAACAAAAGGCATGGGGCATCGCCGGCGACGCGAAAGCAGCCAAACGTGTTATCAATATCGTCATGACCGACGACATGCGATTTGCACCCGACAAGATCGACGTCAAGTCTGGCGAAACGGTTAAACTCGTCATCCGGAATAACGGCAAAATGCTGCATGAAATGGTGATCGGCACCAAGAAGGAATTGGAGTCGCACGCTGCGCTGATGCTTAAATTTCCCGATATGGAACACAGCGAACCGTACATGGCGCATGTGCCCGCGGGCAAGGCTGGCGAGATCGTGTGGCGGTTCAATCGGCCCGGCGATTTTGAATTCGCCTGCCTGATCGCAGGGCATTATCAGGCCGGCATGAAAGGCACGATCAAGGTCAACGGCAAGTAGTCGGCATCGTTATTTAAAATTGAATATGAAAGGAATCAACATGAGAATGACGAATACTCCGCTTGCGGGGCTAGCCCTGCTTGCATTGCTTCAATTGGGTGCGAACAATATCGTGCTGGCGGCCAATGACACCGCAGCGGCGTCCGCACCGGTGTCGTCGAAGACTGACGCCGCACCCATGAGCGATGCCGAAGTCCGCAAAGTCGACAAGGAAGCAAAGAAGATCACCCTGAAACACGGCGAAATCAAGAATCTCGACATGCCCGCCATGACGATGGTGTTTCAGGTCAAGGATGCGGCCCTGCTCGATAAAGCCAAGGCCGGCGACAGGATCAAATTCAGCGCCGAGAAAATTGCCGGCGGCTATGCGGTGACGGCGATCGAAGTGTCGAAATGAGAATAGCCACATTAGTTTTGGCGGCGGTGTTGCCATTGACGATGCCGCTTGTCGCGCGGGCGAACATCGTCGACATCAACTGGGCGGGCCTCGAGTTTGCGTACAAGGCGAGTATTGCGCCAAAAAAATTCCTGGAAGTGTGCGGCAAGCTTGAAAAAGATTCGAAGGTGGCATGGCGTTTCAAAGGCAGCGCGCCGAGTGATTTCAATATCCACTATCACGTCGGCAATGATGTCGTTTACCCGGAGAACCGCAAAAACATCGCCCTCGCCGAAGGCGTGTTGCCGGTGCCGCGACAGGACGATTACTGCTGGATGTGGAGCAACCGCGCGACCGAGCCGATCACGATTGAACTCACGCTTTCGCGCGGCCCCGATACTCAGAAGAAATGACGTACTTCTATTTACCCTGTCGTACCGGCGAAGGCCGGTACCCAATTTTCGTAAGCCATTGACACATTGACAAAATTGGGCCCCGGCCTACGCCGGGGAGACAGAGATTTGAGGTAAATAGAATTACCCAATGACGTAGATCGCCTATTGGCGAGCCTTTTGGAGCAAAAATGTCCGGAAAGGCGCGCCTGTGCTAGACTTTGACGATATTTTTTGGGTCACGGGAAACGCCCGCGTTAGAATGATCGTCACACGGTTCAGCGCACGTGGCAGGCAGGATTTATCGGACCCGCGAAGGAAAATTCCGCAATGGCATTCTTTGGTTTACTGGGCGGCAAGCCCAAAGGCTACGCCTCGCCTTGGCTGCAACTCACCGTCGTTCATGCGTATTCGCACGAGGGGTTGTCCGCCGACGAGGCGTTTGCGCTGCGCGGTAGTGTCATTCAGTCGAAGCCCATCGATTTCGAGTTCAAACCGCCGCACGCCTACATCGCCTTTTTTCCGGCGACGGCGGTGGGACTTGAGCAAGGCACGGAACTCGCCGGAGCGCTGCGCAATGTCGCGCGCGAAATGTCCCTGCCCGCGTTCGGCGTGGGCGTATTGCAAGGCGAATGTCTCGCGCAAAAAAGCGCATCGGGCCGATTCGTGGCAAAACCGGCGGGAACGGTGATCAGTCTTGCGCTGACGGCGGCCATGGAGGAATCGGGCGCTAAGACGCAGTCGAAACAAAAGCTTCCCGGACAATAATCCAGCATAGGAGTCAACATGCGCGAGCACCACTTCCTCAATCTCGCGGCGGCGACATTGTTCGCGGTCGCAATGTCTCCGCTGCACGCCATCGCCCAGGGCCGCCCCGACCCGATGGCGCTGATGGCCGTGCAGCGCGACGCGCTGGCGAAACTCGCATTCATGGAAGGCGTCTGGCGCGGGCCCGCATCGACCGTGCTGACCAACGGAGACAAGCATGCCGTGATGCAGACAGAACGCAGCGGGCCGCTGTTGGGCGGCACCGTCAAGCTGATAGAAGGGCGCGGCTATGACGCCGAAGGACGCACCGGATTCAACGCCTTTGCCGTGCTGTCATATAACGTCGCCACGAAGTCCTACAATTTTCGCTCCTACGCGCAAGGCTTTTCGGGCGACTATGTTTTCAATCTGACCGATGACGGATTTAGCTGGGAGATTCCGGCTGGGCCGGCGATACTCAAATACAACGCGGTCGTTAAGAGCGGCGAGTGGCGAGAGACTGGCGATCGCGTCGAGGCGGGCAAACCGCCGGTGCGATTTTTCGAGATGAATTTGAAGCGCATCGGCGATAGCAACTGGCCCGGCGCAGGTGCGGTGGGCTGGAAGTAGCCTCCTCTGAGGCAAGTTGCTACGCGCGGGTCTCAACCTGTGCATAGGTGTATCTCCGCCATACGGTTTCGAGTGGCCCGGGAATATCGAAGTAGCGCATCGCATGGCTGAGCGCGATAAGTACAACGTAGATCGCAATCGCCACTGAAAACAAGGCTGCCGGTCGCAGCGTCGCGCCAAGCCCAAACGCAAAACCATTCAATAGTATCGCCATCGCGATCGATTGGCAGACGTATAGCGTCAGTGCGATGCGTCCTGCGGGTGCGAGCAACCCGACGATTTGTCGCCATCCGGATAGACCACCATACCGCGCAAAAGCCGCGACGATCGCCATCGCCATGATGGGCGCCAATTCGCCGGCTACCAATGCCAGCACAGTGCTGGGTGGGCTCCAGGGATTCAGCGAAGCCTGGTATTGATACCACGCGTGAATCAAATTAACGGGAACGCCCACGCCGATGCCGAACCACCACATTTTTTTCCATAATGTGCGATGCCGCTCGGGATGGCGCAACAGGCCCAATTGCGCGGCGAGTGCACCGAACAGGAAAATGGTCATGAAATGCGGAATCACCGCTACGAAATTCAGGGTGACCGATTTGTAGTCCGACATACGCTGGATAGTCGCATCGACGTAGCTCGATTGCGTGTACGCGGCGATCACTTGGGCCGCATCGTCACGCATCATTCGCGTGATCGTTGCAAGTTCTGCGGCCGTCTCGGACGAGCCACCCAGTTCGGTGAGCATCGCGAACAGCGTCATCAGCCCAACCGCGATCGCCAGCCAGAATTTCGCGGCAACCAGAAGTTTCCTTGGCCCGCAGTCCGCGTAGCGCCTCAAGAGATAGCCGGTGATGGCATAGCGGGTCAGGATATCGCCGAACCACAGCAATGTGCCGTGCGCGAGGCCCATGAATAGCATCGCATTCATGCGCCGTCCAAAACGCTGTTTCAACGGCACACCGGCCACTTTCCATCGCTTCATTTGCACCGCAAAGCCATAGCCGAAACAAAAGCTGAATATCGGATAGAACTTGAACTCGAGCAGAAACGCTGTCAGCCACACGGCAACGTGATCCGCGCGCGAGCTATGCGCATCCAGAATGCCGAGCGAGGGTGCCGCCAGGCCCGTGACAAAGCACTGGATATTCACCGCCAAAATGCCGAACAGCGCGAAGCCGCGCAGCGCGTCGATGAGATCGTCGCGCGGATTCAAGGCATGCGCTTTGCACCGATGTCGATGCGGGTGGATCCACGTGTCGTGACCGGTGCCGTGAATTTCTGATCCGGTTCCAGCGACCAGGGTAGTGGCAAATCATCCGGTAGAACGGTGATCGAATGCGTACCGGCCACTACCGCCGGAAATTCAAATACGCCCTGCGCATTGGTGCGCGTGGTGAATTTTCCATCCAGCATCACCACGACATTAGCCGCGCCGTTCTCGCCGCCGTCGCGAATTCCATTGCCATTGGCGTCGAGGTAAAGCACGCCTTCGATGCGCCCCGAACCACCGCCGACGTAGCCGCCGAGCGGCGCGCTCGCGGTGCCGGCACTGGCGGCATACCGCAGCGTGACGAAGACACCGCGGTCATTTGGGTGCGTGCGAACGACCTCTGGTGGCGTCAACGGGCTTTGCACGCCGATGGTTTCATTGAGCACGCCGCGATTTTCATAGAACGATGCGCCCAGCGACCAATCGCGCGCAATCTGCCAATCGATACTCACGCTGGCCGCAATTGTGGTGCCGCGATCGCTGCCATTACCACGCACATTGCGCGCACGCACGTTACCCTGCAGCGCGATGTCATTCATCACCAGCACGCGGCCATTTACGCCGATCAATGCCGCATTGCTGCGGGCGGGATTGGGCGCAAGTAGTGTCGCGGCCGGTCGAAGGCGTTCAGCCCCAAGTGAGGTGGACAGCGACATGCCATTCTCGACGTGGATGGAATGATCGAGTGTCAACGCCTCGGTGCGTTGGCCCTGTTGTTCGTCGGCGGCATCGATTTGCACCCGCGAGACGCCAAACTTATTAAGCCACTGAAGAAAACCGAAGCCCGATGAACTGGTGAGACCAAAACTGCGGATCGCAAGGCCGCCGCCGAGTGTCCATGCGGCGTTGAGACGTTGCCGCGTCCCGGTGCTCGCGTACCAGCCGCTGGGATTTTCGCCGGTGACGCTTGAAAAGGATTCGATATTCGCCGAAAAGTCCCGTCCGATCGAGTGGTAATCGTAGCGATAACTGGCACCTTGCAAATCGTTGGCGAGCGCGCGATCAATCCAGGTGAGACCTTTGTTGAAACGAAAAATCGAGGCCTGCTGCCGGTGCGCGCCGTCGCGCCAGATCGCGTCGGCCCATACGCCGCTTGCGTTCGCCGCACCGGGGGCATGGTCATTGGCGATACGCGAACCCAATGCGTTCAATTGCCATAGCGTGCCGGTGGCGCGCTGCTCTTGCGCAACGCTCACGAACACGCCGCGCGGGTTGGTGCGGGCGGCATTGTCTGCCGCATTCGGTGCGGCATCGGGAAGCACATTGGTGCCCTGCGCCAGCACCACGGCGGACGTCCATTCGCCTTCCTTGTATTGCGCAAACGCGCTTTCCACGCGTCCGCCGAGGCCGACGAAGCGCGATTGCGGAAACCCTTCAAATCGGCCAGGCTCACCCGCGCTGGCACCGATTACGATTGAATTCACGCTTTCCCTGCGCCAGACGCTTGATGCGCCGAGAATTTGCGGGGTCGGCAATGTCAAGCGGGTGTTTCGCCGCGTTGACTCGGGAATAGTCAAGTTGGTGGTGCCGAACGTGTTGTCGGCGAACCATCCGCCATCGAAGGGCAACGCCGATTGACGGATGCTCCAACTGGTCAATCCCTGAGTACCGCGCCCGCCGATCGCGCCCAAAGCCAGCGCGTGCAGCGATAGCACACCGAAATTCGGCGTCTCGATATAGGTGTCGAGTTGCATGCCGCCGGTGTCCGTGCGTGTATCGCGTGCGGGCGTTGAATCGCTGCGGGAGATTTGCAAATTGCGGGTGAGTTGCAATGAAATCCCGCGCGGCCAACCTTGAGGGTTGTATTCGGAGCGCGAGGATTCATCGACCGCGCGCGGGTCGAGGCCTTCCATGAGCTTGTCCTGGTAGGGCGTTATTGCGGGGCTTGCGATGAGCGGCAAAGGCCCCGCGCTACCCTGTGCGTATACGGGCTGGCTAGTATTCCACCAGACTGACGAGAGGGATGCGGCCACTATCCACCACGGCAATCCCTGCGCGATCCCTCGCCACACTCGGCTATTTACTGCCAGGGCTGGGAGCGGCGGGTTGTAAGGTCGGCGCATTGGCGGCGGGAATGATTGTGTTCTGTGGCGCGGGCGCCTCGAATCGCATGTCGATGTCGGTCTTCTTGTCGCCCCACTCAAGACTGCCTTTGACCGTCAACGGATATTTGATCGCATTGTCGCCGGTGACGGCGGAATTAGGGATAAGAGAAACCATTCGAGTCTGCGCCGGCAGAATGGGAATGGATTCCGGAACCAGATCGAGTTGCTTTCCATTGGCATCAACCGCGATCACAAATCCACCCAGCCGGCCATGCGCATTACCGGTGTTGATCACCTCGACGCGGGGGACGAGCGTGCCGTCGTTTGCGGCGACGCCCGCATGAGTGATCTTCAGGATCGGGCGGGCATCACCGATCGCGGCGTAGACGATGACGCCGACCCGACCGCTAACCGGAAAACTCAATGTGCCCTCGGTTTTGATGACTTGTTCGAGGCCCTCGATCATGATCGCGAATCGGCACTCCGCGAGGGTGGCGTTCGCCGGCGGGGAAATTTCAAAGCGAAAACGGATCTTGCCATTCGCCGGCAACGCAAGTTCGCGCCGCTCCAGTGCCACCCATGGCCGGCAACTGTTCGGTGCGAGTTGATCCGAGAACAAGGCATTGCCATCTGGGCCGATGGTCCAGTCGTTGGTGTAAACGCGATATTCGCCGCGCCGATTGGCGACATGGGTGATTTCGATCACCTGCCGCGTGGTTTTGCCTGGCTGCACATTGACTTCGAATCGTGGTGGCGAGATTACGGCTGAGAATCCTTGCGCGAGTGCATTCGGCATGGTGAACATGGTTGCAAGCGAGGCGAGTACGCCCAGCGCTGCCGGTTGCCAATTTACAGAGAAATGTTTTCGTGTAGTCATGTTAGCGATGGCCCGTCAGTCCACATCGATTTCGAAATGAAAACGCAATTGCTGTGATTGACTCAAGCGCGTGCCGTCAGCCTCGATCTTCACGTCCATCACATCTTCCATCCGTGGCGAGCGAATTGCCCCGGTGTACACCAATGCACGTCCTCCCGGTGCCAATTGCCCGTCAAGCAGCAGCCCGTGACCGCGCCATTCGATCTTGACAGAGGCATTCGAGTCGGTCGGCAACACCATGTAAATCTTGCCGGTCTTGCCGATCCACGGCAAGGTGGTGAGGCGCACTTGCACCCGGGTGCGGCCGATAATCGCGTTGTCGCGGTTCTTCGGTGCCACCGAGCGCCAGGTCATCGCCGGCGTGCCGTCGAGCACCACCGTTGCGGAGTCGTCGATGATGGCGGGTGGCGGCCTGCTGGACGTTGCAGGTGTTGCCGCCACCGCAATGCCCGCGAGCCCGAACAGGGAGATGAGCACCATTGCCACTCCGTATCCACTCATGATTGCGCCATTTTTCATGGCGACGTCAGCGTATACGTCGCGCGACCATTGTAGACGCCGGCGGCGACGAGGTTGGTATTGGCGTAGCTGAAGGTGTGGCAGTTTTCGACAAAGCGGTTGGAATTGATGTTGCGCAGAAACAGAACGGCACCATTGAATGTTCCAGCCGGAATATCGGCCGCCGCATTGCCGAGCGCGGTGCTGGTCCAGCTGATTTGCGAGAACGGCAGGGTGTCGACGCCATTGCTCAAGTTGGCGGGTGTCGTGACCTGCAACGATGCGACATTCGCGGTGGTACTGGGCTCTCGAAAATAGCCGCCGATATACACCTGATTCGGCGGCACGCAAACATTGAACCCGTCGTAGGGACTATTGGCTTGAGTGCTGTTGCTGGTCATCGCCTGCGCGGCACCGGTGCCGACCACATTGGCGGCGACCGAAACACTCACCAGATTGATGGTTGCATTCGCGGCATTGGTGGTCGAATTGCCGACGCCGAGGTAAACAGTGCGCGCACCGGGCGTGATCGTGAGTATCCAGGCATTGGCCACACAGGACAGACATGACATGACGACGGCGACGGTCAATGTGGTCGCGCGATAGGTCATCGCACGCTTGACCGGAAATCGTGGTTCGAATGTGTTCACAAGCTGCATCATGCGCCTTCCAATGACAAATGCCAGCGCGGGGCTGGCATTTGCTGTGTTGAAGCCCGCAGGGAATTTTACAAGACCGATGCGGTATAGGTGACGCGGCTGTTGTTGACGTTTACGCCACCATATATACCGGCGGGCACGGTGTTGGTGTTTTTGTATGCGAAGGTCCAGGTCGAGCCGACATTGGTGACTTTCGCGACAGGAGCCGGTGCGAAATTGGCGCTCGCGCCGCTGACGGGAAGCGCGGCCAGATGCGGGAACGTGTTGGCAAACGCCGGCGCGACCAGATTCGAATTTGCGATCGAGATTTCCGACCAGGGAATCGTGTCGCCCGCGCCGTTGCCCAATGCGCCGATGGTGTTCGCGGTCAGGGTGACGACTCCGGCATTGCTGCGCAACAGCGCGGTGACTGCACCGGTGCCCAAGTCGCCACTGCCGACGGTCGCCGCGATGGACGAAGCGTCACCTAAATTGGCAACCGGTACGGTGAAATCGATCAGATCGATCGTTGCATTCGAGGCGGCACCGAACAAGCCACCGGTACCGACACGCAGAAACAAGACCTTTGGAATCGTGATGCGGAAGTCCAGACGCGCGGTTGCGTTTAATGCACCGGCACCGGTTTGAGTGGAGGACTCTGCACGAGCCAGCATCGGCGAAGCGATAGCGGTGATGGTAGCAACTGCAATGAGCGACTTCGTAAATGCGGTTTTCATTTGGATTCCTTGGGGGGTGATGGAGACAAAAATTAGGTTGCGGTTGAATTCGACGGAGCGGAGTATTTCACGGCGCCCCAAATACTTTAGTGAGCGAATTCACTAATTGGTGTCAATCACTGTGACTTCAACGCGAAACAAATTACACCTGCAACATACCCGCGGCAGTTGTGTTTCAGTTATCACAATTCAAATTGCGAAATGACGTATTTGTCTATATATATCAATGAATTACCTATATTTTGGCGCGGTGCGACACGCGCGACCCGGTATTCGCGCAAAGCAATGCGAAATGGGCCGAGAAATTTGAAACTAGATCGGAATTATTTGCCGTTGCAACGCCTGCATTGAGGGATGCGCGAAGGCAACTTATTCTATTTTTCAATCACTAGTGCTGTCATCCTGAGCGAAGAGAAGGATCTCGTCATGACAAGATCCTTCTCTTCGCTCAGGATGACATTGCACCTTTGAAAAGGAATTGGAATTAATTGATGCGGGCAACGTTGCGTTGCAGCTAGCGCGAGAAATCTATTTCACGCGCGCGAACTCTAACGGCTGGAGAGCATCAGGCTCTGCGCATTTGCCCGACAACTGACAATAGCGCGACGCTGCTCATGGCCAGAAAAGTCGCAAAACAAACCATCGACCATTGCGGCACATGCAGCCCGAGTATTGGCGGGAACACATCTGCGCAGCCACCGTTGGCGAACAAGTATTCCGGCCACCAGTTTGCCGACGGCAATCCGTTGACAAACTCGCCGACCGGGTCCGAGAGGCATGAATTCATCGATGTGCCCTTGTTGACTTGCCAAATGGCGAGGGCTAAACCGACCGCACTTATCGCGTCGGCGACC